>NZ_CP070950.1:3796644-4113031 GCF_017084525.1 Conexibacter sp. SYSU D00693 | reverse complement strand
GCCCCGGCGTGCGCCCGTCGTTGCGCAAGGCGCTGAGCGAGATGGCGACGAGCAGGCCGGCGATGGCCAGCAGGGCGATGGGGGTGCGCCACGTCCGTCGTTGCGGCGGGCGCGCCGCGGGCCGCGGCGAGCGGCCTTCGACGCGCTGTGCGCGCTGGTCGGGGTCCTCGCGACGTGCCAGGCGCTCGCGGCGGGCGCGCGCCGCCTCGTCGTCGTCGTGGAAGTCGAGTGGCCCGCTCACGCGGCCTCCGCCGCGGGGCGGCGCCGGCGCAGCCGGGGGCGCCCGAGCGACGGGCGGGGCAGGCGCATCCGCGGGCCGGCGGGCGCATGGCCCTCGCGGGCCTCGGCCAGCAGCAGCACGGACGGCAGCACGACGAGCACGCCGAGCAGCGAGACCGCGAGGTTGACGACCGTCACCGCGCCGAAGTCGCGCAGCATCGTGATGTCGCTGGCCACGAGGACGGCGAAGCCGGCGACGGCCGTCGCGCCGGAGGCCAGCACCGCGGCGCCGGTCGAGCGGTACGTGCGCTCGAGCGCCTCGCGCGCGGGCCGGCCGTCCAGGCGCTCGCGGCGGTAGCGCTCGCTGAGCAGGACGCTGAACTCGGTCGAGATCGCGATGACCAGCGCGCCCATCGTCACCGACATCGGGTTGAGCTCCACCCGCAGCGCGAACAGCACGAGCCCCGACCAGCCCGTCGCCAGGGCGATCGGCACGAGCGGCACCAGCGCGCGACGGCGGTCGCGGAAGGCGGCCAGCAGCACGGCGAGGACCGCCAGCAGCCCGACGACGAGGCTCAGAGCCCGCCACCACGGCGAGGCGATCGCGTCGTTGGCGTCCGCGGCCAGGACGTTGAGCCCGGCCACCTCCGCGGTCACGCCGTCCGGGGGGTCGTCGAGGCCGTCGCGCATCGCGTCGATGACCTCCTTCTGGCGCTCGAGCGGCATGAGCTTGATGCCGAAGGCGAGCGTCGCGGTCCTGCGGTCCTGCGTGATGACGCCCTGGGAGAAGTACGCCGGGACGAGGTCGAGGAGCTCCTCGATCGCCTCCTTGGAGGAGGAGGCGCTCTCGTCGCGGAAGAGGTCCGGCAGCGAGAACGCCGGGCAGACCTCCGCGCGCCCGCACCCGCGCTCGGCGCTGTAGCCGAAGCGCTTGAGCAGCCGGTCCTGGTAGCTGACCATCCACCGCACCGTCTCGGGCTCGGTCAGCCGGTCCGAGCGCACCACGACGTCGACCTCGCCGCCCACGCCGGTCGAGTCCTGGAGGTCGACGAGGTCGCCGAGGGCCGGGAGGTCCTGCGGGACGAGCTTGAGGATGTCGCTCTCCACCCGCTGCTGGGTGTCCAGGCCCCAGCCGAGCACGGCGACCGCCGCGGCGACGCCGAGGACGAGCCGCGGCCGCGACGTCGGCGCCAGGGCGGTGAGCCCGCCGCCCGTGAGCAGCGCCCACGGGCGCGGCGGCGCGCCCGCGGCGCCCGTGGCCGGCGCGAGGCGGGTGCGACGCACGACGAGGGTCCCCGCGACCTGGTCCCCCAGCCGCTGGCGCCACGGCGAGCGGTGTGCGGCGCGCAGGCCGGCGACGGCGTCCGCCGGCGCGGTCAGGCCACGCACCAGGGCGGCGGCGATGCCGGGCGGCCGGCCGCGGCGGTCGACCAGGCGCAGCCCGAGCAGGAGCTTGCCGGGCGTCCAGCCCCAGCCACCGGCCAGCACGCCGTGCAGCAGGGCGGCGGCCGCGAGGACGGCGACGACGGTGGCGAACACCGACCAGCCCGCGGGCCCGGCCAGGGCCCAGGCGACGGCGGCCAGCGGCAGCGCGTCGAGCACCGCCGCGAGCGAGCGGCGCGGCAGCGTCCGGGTCGCGTCGGGCCCCATCGCCGGCGCCGCCTCGAGCTCGCCGTGCCGCGTGAGCCCGCGCGCCACGGCGCGGCCGGGCCGCGAGCCGCGGACGATCTGGCCGGCGTCGCGCGCGGCGTCGCGCGCGATGGCGCCGGCGTCGCGCAGCGGGCGCGGCACACGCCGCCGCCGGCGCGTGCCCCAGCCCTCGAGCGCACCGGCCAGGACCGCGACGCCGAGGCTCAGCGCGCAGACGAAGGCCAGCGCGATGCCGGCGACGAGCAGCAGGCCGAAGCCGCGGACCATCGGCACCGGGGACAGCAGCATCACGAGGAAGCCGGCGCCCGTGGCGGCCGCCGCGACGGCGACGGTCGGCGCGCCGTCGCGCGCGGTCTGGTCCACCGCGCGGCGCACGGACCCCACCCGCCGCTCCTGGATGCGCGACTGCAGCTGGATCGCGTAGTCGACCGCGAGGCCGATCAGCACGGGCAGCACGCCGATCGACGCCATCGTCAGCGACGCGCCGACGAGCGACAGGCCGCCGAAGGTCAGCGCCGTCGCGGCGAGCGCCACGCCGAGCGGCAGCAGCCGCAGGCGCGCCTTGAAGACGAGCGAGAGCGTGAGCGCCATGACGCCGACGGCGACGAGCAGCAGGACCAAGATCGACGAGCTGATGGACCCCGTCAGGTCGGCGACGACGACGGGCGCGCCGGTGACGACGTAGCGCCCGCCGTTGCGCGGCTGGAAGTCGGGCAGCCGCGCGGCGGCGCGGACCTGCTCGATGGCGTGCGTGCGCTGGGCCTCGGTGAGCCCCGGCTTCATCCGCACCTGCACCATCGCCGAGTCCCGGTTCGGGAAGAGGTAGGCGAAGCGCGCCTTCGGCGTCCCTGCCGGCTTGGTCGCGTCGAAGACGAGCTGGGAGACGAACTGCGGGTCGTTGAGCCGCGGCACGCCGGTGATGCCGTAGCGGACGCCGAGCTGCAGGAGCTGCTGGAAGAACTGGCCCTGCACCGCCTCGGAGGCCTGCTGCTGGATGCGGCGCGCCTCGGCGGTCGAGCGGCCCTGCTTGCGCGCCTGGTCGTAGGCGGCCTGCCCCGCGGCCTGCGCCTGCTGCTGGGCCTGCTGCGTGCGCGCCGTGAACTGCGTCGTGATCTGCTCGACGGACTGGTTGAGGAACGTCCCCGGCCCGAAGACGACCTTCGCCGGCTTCGTGCGCGCGAACTGCGCGCACGGCCCGTTCGCGCCGCCCGGGAGCGTCTCGTCCTTGACCGTGTCGGGCTTGTTGCCGGCGATGCACCCCTCGAGGCGCAGCAGCCGCTGGAGGTCGTCGGTGAGGACGAGCTTCGTCAGGTCGCCCTTGACCAGGAGGAAGACGGCGTCCTCGCCGAAGGCCTGGCGGTGGCGCTCGGTGGCTTGGGCGCTCTCGGTGCCCCTGCCCACGAACTGCTCGGTGGCGGCCGACGGCTCGAGGCGCAGCAGCGCCAGCGCGGCGCCCGCCGCGGCGAGCAGGCCGACGGCGAGGCCGACGGCCAGGGGACGGCGCGCCGCCGCCCCCATCACGGCGGTGAGGATGCGTTCGAGGCCCTTCACGTGGTGGCGGCGACGGTAGCGCCGCGCAGCGGCGCGCTGCGCCGCCTACTCCATGCCCAGCGGGCCCTGCGACTCGCCCGACAGGAACTGCCGCACGAAGGCGTTGTCGGAGTTGAAGAGCTCCTCCGCCGGCCCCGACTCCACGATGCGGCCCTTCCACAGCACCGAGATGTGCTCGGCCACGCGGCGCGCGGTCATGATGTCGTGGGTGATCAGGCAGAACGCGGGGAGGTGGGGCTTGCCCTGCTCCTCGGCGTCGCCCATCACGTCCTCGTGGATCTCCTGGATCAGCTCGCCCAGCAGCGCCGTGCGCACCGGGTCCAGGCCGGAGTCGGGCTCGTCGAAGAGGACGATGTCGGGCTCGAGCACCAGCGCGCGGGCGAAGCCGGCGCGCTTGCGCATGCCGCCCGACAGCTCGTTGGGGAACTTGTCCTCGGAGTGGCCCAGGCCGACCTCCTCCAGGCGCCGGCGGACGATCGAGAGGATCTCCTCCTCGCCCTTGTCGGTGTGCTGGCGCAGCGGGAACGCGACGTTGTCCAGCAGGTTCATCGACCCGAACAGCGCACCGTCCTGGAACAGGACCCCGAACTTCTTGCGCATCTCGAACAGGTCGTCGTCGACCATGTTCGGCACCGACTCACCGTGGACGAGGATGTCGCCCTCGTCGGGGTACAGCAGGCCGACCATGTGCTTGATGCACACCGACTTGCCCGTGCCCGACGGCCCCAGGATCATCGAGATCTTGCCCTCGGGCAGGCCCATGTTCAGGCCGCGCAGGATCTTGTTGCGCCCGAACGCCTTGTGCACGTCGACGAACTCGACCGCATCCGGCATGCCGGTCGGGCGGACGAGGCCGGTGTGCCACCGGTACTCGTCGTCGTCGGCCCCCGGGTTCTCCTGCACGACGCGGACGCGGTCGGCCTTGCCGCGGCCGTCGGCGTCGCGGGCGCCCGCGGCGACGGGCTCCTGGACGCGCGTGGGCTGCTCGTCCTCGTCGGCGAACGGGACGGCGTCGCCCTCGTCGGGCTCGTCCCACGTCGAGCGGCGCACCTCGGTGCGCTCCTCGGCGGCCGGCGCCTCGACGGGGTCGTCGGCGACGGCGTGCTGCTCGGCGGTGACCGCCTCGTCAGCGCCCGTCGGGACCTCGTCGTCGGCGACCGCGTCGCCGTCGACGTAGTCCTCGCGGCCCTCGGGCTCGCGCTCGTCCTCGTCCTTGCTCCTACGCGGGATCCGCGGCATCTCGTACTTACCCTCCGATCGGTGCGCGTGGGTTCGCGCCCCAGAAGACCTGCGTGCCGAGCATCCCGATGAGGTGCACGAGCACGATGTTGAGGACCATCGACTTCGCCGTCGCCGTGCCCACGCCGACCGGACCACCGCTGGCGTTGTAGCCGTAGTAGCAGCCGACGAGCACGATGAAGGTGGCCATGACCATGCCCTTGATGAGGCTGTAGAGCAGGTCTGGCGGGTTCTGGAACATCCAGAAGATCAGGAAGTAGCCACCGGATGACACCTCGCCGATCTGCTCGACCACGGCGAGGTAGCTCGCCAGGAAGCCGGCGCCGACGGCGGCGATGTACATGAACGGCAGCACGAGCCACGACGCCAGCAGGCGGGTGGCGCAGAGGAAGATCATGGAGTTGATGCCCATGACCTCCAGCGCGTCGATCTCGTCCGAGATGCGCATGGAGCCGAGCTCGGCCACGATGCCGGTGCCGACCTTCGCGGCCATCATGTAGCCGAAGGCGTAGGGCACCAGCTCGCGCAGGTCGCACCAGGCGGCGAAGACGCCGGCGTTGGCCGGCGCGCCGACCGCGCGCGAGAAGTACGCGCCCTCGATGCCGCACTGGAGGCCGATGATGAACACCAGGCCCCAGATGACGATCGTCGAGGAGAGGATCAGGATCCCGCACTGGCGCAGCGCCTCGCCGAAGAAGCGGAAGACGCGCAGGCCGTAGACGGCGCCCGCGACGCGCGCGGCGAACTTCGAGATCTCGCCGAGCGAGGCGATCCACTCACGCGGGACCGCGAGCCAGGAGGCGCCCACTAGCGGGTCCTCCCGTGGGGCGTGCCCGCCATCAGCGGATCACCGTGATCTCGGGGTGGGTGGCCAGCAGCGTCTGCGTGAACACGTAGTTGAACGCGAAGACGCCGAGGAACGCGATGACGACCGCCTGGTTGACGGCCCGGCCGACGCCCTCGGCGCCGCCCGAGGCGGTCATGCCCTTGTAGCAGCAGACGATCGCGATGATCGCGCCGAACAAGGTGCACTTGAGGACCGACCCCCAGAGGTCCGTCGTCGAGGCGTTCGTGAAGAACGTGGCCCAGAACGGGCCGAGCGGCGCGCCGTTGACGAGCGTCGCGAGGACGCCGCCGAAGATGCCGAAGATCAGCGCGTAGATGTCGAAGAGCCCGGTCAGGAGCATGAGCGCGAGGAAGCGCGGCACGACGAGGTTCTTGACCGGGTCGACGCCGAGCACCTGCAGCGCGTCCAGCTCCTCGCGGATCTTGCGCGCGCCGAGGTCCGCGGTGATGGCGGTGCCGGCGACGCCGGCCATGATGATCGCCGTCACGAACGGCGCGAACTCGCGGATCGAGGCGAGGACGAAGAAGCCGCCCAGGCGGTCCAGCGCGCCGAAGAGCACGAGGAAGTTCGCGGCCTGCAGGCCGGGCGCGCCGTAGCCGAAGGCGACGGTCGAGACGAGCAGCGGGAACCAGCAGAGCCGCAGCGCGAAGAGGAACTGCGAGACGAACTCCCCGCCGTACGGGTACGGCGGCCGCAGGGCCGACACGATGGTCTTCCCCGTCAGGATCATCATGTCGCCGACCTCTTCGAGGACGTTCTTGGTGGGCAGGAATGCCCGATCGGCGACGCTGCGGACCACTTGGCTCTCTCTCCTCGACCCTCGGCCCGCGCGCTCCCTGCACGGAGACCGACGGCGGCGAGTCTACGCATACGCGAAGACGGCGAGCAAGCTGGAACATCCCAGCTCAACCCGCGGTCCGCCGGAAGGTGGTCTGGTACGTTCGCCGCCAGGATGGAGCGGGCGAGGACGTGGACTGCGCGCGCGGGCGCGTGCGCACTGGTCGCGGGGGCAGCCCTCGCGGCCGCCGGCTGCGGTGGCGGCGAGCGCCAGGACGAGGACGAGCCGCGCGGCACGTTCCCCGTCAGCGTCGATGCGGAGTTCGCCGAGCGTCAGGCGCTGGCGCGCGGCGAGGAGCTGCAGATCGCCGTGCGCAACACGGGCCAGGAGGCGCTGCCGAACGTCGCCGTGACGGTCGACGGCCTCTCGGACCGCTCTAAGCAGCCCGACCTCGCCGACCCCGAGCGGCCGGTGTGGATCGTCGACCAGGGCCCGCGGGGCGGCGTGACCGCCTACACCGGCACCTGGGCGCTCGGCCGCGTCGAGGCGGGCCAGACCAAGACGTTCCGCTGGCGGCTGACGCCCGTGCGCGCCGGCACGCACAAGGTCTCGTGGAAGGTCGCCGCCGGCCTGGACGGCAAGGCGCGCGCCGAGGACGCCGGCGGGCGTGAGCCGTCCGGCGCCTTCACGGTGCAGGTCGCCGACGAGCCGCCCGCCTCGCGCGTGGACCCGGAGACCGGCGAGGTCGTCCGCGGGTCCGTCGACGGCGAGTAGGCCGGAGCCGCAGATGGCGGGACGGGTCGTCGCCGTCACCGGCGGTGGCCGGGGCATCGGCGCCGCGATCGCGCTGCGCCTCGCGCGCGCGGGACACCGGGTCGCGGTGGGCGACCTCGACGGCGAGCTCGCCCGGCAGGCGGCGGCCGACGCGGGTCGTGACGCGCTGGGCCTCGAGCTCGACGTCACGTCGCGCGCGTCCTACGTCGCCTTCCTCGACGCGGTGGACGAGCGCCTCGGCCCGGTCGACGTCCTCGTCGCCAACGCTGGCGTCATGTGGGTCGGGCGCTTCGAGGACGAGCCCGACGAGGTCGCCCGCCGCCAGGTCGACGTGAACCTCCACGGCGTCCTGCTGGGGATGAAGGTCGCGGCGCCGCGGATGCTCTCGCGCGGCCACGGCCACCTCATCGCGATGGCCTCGGCCGCGTCGAAGGTCACGCCGCCCGGCGAGGCGACGTACGCCGCCACCAAGCACGCGGTCCTCGGCTACTGCTCGGCGGTGCGCGAGGAGCTGCGCGGCAGCGGCGTCGAGGTCAGCGTCGTCATGCCCGGCGTCGTCGAGACCGCGCTGGCCGCCGGCACGAGCTCCGGCCCCGCCGCCCGGCGCCTCACGCCCGAGGCGGTCGCCAAGGCCGTGCACGGCGTCCTGGACAAGCCGCGCTTCGAGGTCCACGTGCCGCCGGCGGTGGGCGTGCTCACGAAGCTCCGCGCCGTCCTCCCCCGCGCCGCCGCCGACGCCCTGCACCGCGCCGTCGTGCCCGACCAGCTCGCCCAGGGCGACCCGGCGGCCCGGCGCAGCTACGAGCACCGCGCGCTCGGGCCCGGCGCGCCTCCGGCAGACTAGCCCCGTGCTCGCGCGCCTCACCGGCATCGTCATGGTGGCGCTGGCGCTGCTCGCCGTCGCGGCACAGGGGCAGTCGCCCGCCGATGAGGCGGCGCTGGGGGCGAGCTTCCCGCAGGTCCCCCGCCTGTCGCCCGAGGTCCGGCTCGCGGTGCAGCTGCCGGGCGAGGGACGGGTCGAGGCGGTCGCCGAGCTCCTCGTCGACGGCCGCGTGCGGGCCGGCACGACCGCCGCGACACGGCACACCGTCGAGGCCCGGCCGGACCTCGTCATCCGCTTTCGCGCCGCCCACCGGCGCGCGGTGCAGGACGGGGCCCGGACGCTGCGCGCCGCCGTGCGCCTGCGCGTCACGCTGACCGCGACGATGGCCGGCCGACCGGCGGTCCTGCGCCGCACCGTCGAGTCGCCCGTCCGCGTGGCGCCGGACTTCGACGGCGGGCTGCGCCTCCCGGACGTCGGGCCGGGCATCAGCAGGCGGGCGGCGGTGGCGGTGGACCTGCCCGACGCGTTCGACCAGGTCCACGGCGCGATGGCCGGCACGCCCGCGGTCGGGACGTTCCGCGGTCGCGTGCAGGGCTGCGCGATGACCGTCGGCGTCGACGCCACGGCGTCCCGCGCGCGCCCGCGCGAGGTGCGGACCGCGACCCGCGCCGTGCGGGTCCTCCGGGCGCCCAAGGCGCTTCCGGGCACCCGGCCGTGGGTGGTGGTCCGGGTCCTCATCGACGCCGCCGCGGCCACGCCCTCGCGCTGTGCCCGTCGCGAGGGGCCGGCGATCCTGCGCCGCGCGATGCGCAGCGCCGCCGTGCGCCTCACCGGGCCGCAGCCCGGCCCCGGCTTCGCCGTGGCCTGATCAGCCGACCGCGGCGCGCAGGACCGCGGCGGTGTGCTCGTCGAGCGGGAAGAACGACTCGATCGCCAGCTCGGAGACGGTGACGTCGAGCGGCGTCCCGAAGACCGAGACCGTCGAGAGGAAGGCGAGCTCGCCCTCCGGGTGGCGCAGGCGCAACGGGACGGCGACGTCCGCGGGGCCCGGCAGGTCGACCTCGGGCTCGGGGTCGTCGCACGGGTAGGCGGCGAGCTCGGCGTGCAACGCGGCCAGCCCCTCGTCGGCGGTGAGGGCGACGTGGCGGCGCAGGCGACCCAGGAGGTGCGCGCGCCACTCGCCGAGGTTGGCGATGCGCGGCGCCATGCCGTCGGGGTGCAGGGTCAGGCGCAGCGCGTTGAGCGGCGGCTGGGCGAGCGGGGGCGCGATGCCCTCCAGGAAGATCGCGACGCTCGCGTTGGTCTCCACGACGTCCCAGCCACGGTCGACGGCCACCGCGGGGAACGGCTCGTGCGCGGCGAGCACGCGGCGCACGGCCTCGCGGACCGGGGCCATCTGCGGCGCGTCGAGCCCCGCCTCGCCGTAGACGGGCGCGTAGCCCGCGGCGAGCAGCAGCTCGTTGCGGTCACGCAGGCGCAGGTCGAGGTGCTCGGCGAGGTGGAGCACCATCTCGCGGCTCGGCTTGGACCGTCCCGTCTCGACGAAGCTCAGGTGGCGGGTGGAGACCGCGGCCTCGAGCGCCAGGTCCATCTGGCTCAGGCGCCGGCGCTCGCGCCAGGCGCGCAGGAGCTGGCCCACCGGGGGGCGGCCGGGCTGGGCGACGGCGGCGGCGGTGGCGCTCATGGGCCGCGACGCTAGTCGCCCCCGCGCACGTCCGCCATGACCCCGGAGGTCATCGACACCACGACGCCCCCGCTGCACGCTGCCGGCCATGAGCACGATCGAGGTCCCGACCACCACGACCGCGGCGCGCACCCCCACCGCCGCCTCCGACGCCCTGCTGCGCCGGGCGCTCCAGCTCGACGCGGCGGCGTCCGGCGCCCTGGGCGCCGCCCTCGCCGTCGCGTCGCCCGCGCTCGACGAGCCGCTCGGCCTGCCCACCGCCGTCCTCGCCGCCGTCGGCGCCGTCCTGGTCGCCTTCGCCGCCGCCGTGTGGCGCGTGGGCACCGGCACCGCGGCGGGCCGGATCTCGACCGGCGCGGCGCGCGCCGTCGTCGCGGTCAACCTGCTGTGGGTCGTGGACTCCGCGGCGCTCGCGGTGTTCCAGTGGGGCTCGCCGACCGGCCTCGGGACGGTCTTCGTCGCGCTCCAGGCCGCTGCCGTCCTGGCGTTCGCCGACCTGCAGCTGCTCGGCCTGCACCGCGCTCGGCGCTAGCGCTGCTCCGGGAACGACCGAGGGCCCGCCGTGCGGCGGGCCCTCGGGGACGTCGGTGCGCTGGGCGGCTAGAGCTTGACGTTCTCGCAGCCGATCAGCGTGTCGGACTCGTCGGCGATGACGGTGTCGAACGCACCGCTGTCGCAGTCGACGGTCTCGGCGTTGCCGTCACGGCTGTCGATCGTGTCGTTGCCCGACCCGCCGTCGATGACGACGTCGTCGCCGGAGCCCGCGTCGATCTCGTCGTCGCCGCTGCCGCCGTAGATGCGATCGGCGCCGGAGCCGCCGTCGATCTCGTCGTCGCCGCTGCCGCCCTCGAGGCGGTCGTTGCCCGAGCCGCCGTCGATCTGGTCGTCATCGTCCTGGCCGCGGAGGCAGTCGTTGCCGCCGATGCCCTCGAGGCGGTCGTTGCCGCCGCCGGCCTCGAAGCGCTGCGAGGCGTTCGTGGACACGAAGTCCGGCTCGGCCTTCGGGGCCGCCGGGACGAAGAAGTCCACGCCGCTGGTGCCCAGCGTCGCCGGGCCCTGGTCGCAGCCGACCACCGTGATCTCGAACTGCAGCGTGCCGCTGTAGCCGAGGTTGCCGGCCACGTCGTAGGCGCGGGCCTGGGCGGTGTGGAAGCCGATCGAGAGCGTGTCCGCGGAGATGTCGAGGAGGGTGCCGTAGCTCGAGGTGAGGTAGGTGAGCTCCTCGTCGTCCTCGCTGCCGTCGATCAGCAGCTCGGTCCGGGAGTTCTCGCTCGTCGTGCCCGTGAAGCGCGGCGACGTGTCGGTGGTGACGTTGTCCGAGCTGCTGACGCCGGTGTCGTCGGCGCTGAGCATGTTCGGCGTGCTGACCGTCGGCGCGGTGGTGTCGATGACGACGATGAGGCTGTTGGAGCGCTCGTTGGTCGTCGTGTTGCGCGCGCTGATGGCGTACCGGCCGTCCGGCGTCAGGACCGCCTTGGTCTGGCCGGCGGTGGAGTAGGTCGGCGAGCCCGGCGCGTTGGCGTAGCCGTTCCAGCCCGAGCCGCCGTTGCAGCTGCCGGTGGGGCACGCCTTGTACTCGACGACCACGGTGCCCGCCTGCGTCCCGGTGAAGTTCGGGGACGTGGCGTTCGTGATGTTGTCGGTGCTCGAGGTGCCCGAGTCGGACGCCGACACCATGTCCGGCGTGCCAGGCGCGGCGGCCAGCGCCGGCGCGGCCATGGCGAGGGTGGCGCTGATGGCCGCCACCCCGGTGAGCGCGGCGCGCCGATGGCGCCCGCGAAGCAGGTCGTTGAGCATGGGTTGCTCGATCCCCTCTAGTTCGTTGTGCCCCTGTGCCGCTGGGCCTGGACCCGGCGGCGTGCCCTGGGTGCCGGACCCCACGTCCGGCGCTCGCGAGGGTACGCGAGGGACCACCCGGAGCGATAGGAACGTTCGTCACAACCACCCGAACGGGTGGGACCTTCCCACCCCCGCGCGGTGCGGCGAGCGGACGAACGGAGGGCCCGCCGTCGGGGGGTCCTCCGAACTGCGACGGAGTGCTGCGGCCATGCGCAGTGCGCCGCAGGCCCGAACGACCGCGCGCCGTCAGCCGGCTCGCGCCGCGATCAAGCAGGACCGCTCGGACTGGTCGGGCTCGATCATCCGGTCCGGTCGGACCAGCGGTGTGGCGGCGCCACGACCGGCGGTCGGACGCACGAAGGCCCGCCGGTCGGCGGGCCTTCGCGGTCCTGGCGCTGCGTCGGGCGTCGCGCCTAGTGCTTGACGTCCTCGCAGTCGATGAGGTTGTCGCTCTCGTCCGCCGTGACGCGGTCGAAGGCGCCCGAGCCGCAGTCCACGGTCTCGGTGTTGCCGTCGCGGCTGTCGATGACGTCGTTGCCCGAGCCGGCGTCGATGACGTAGTCGTCGCCCGAGCCGGCGTCGATCGTGTCGTCGCCCGCGCCGCCGAACAGGCGGTCGCTGCTCGAGCCGCCGAGCAGCTCGTCGTCGCCGAAGCCACCCTCGAGGCGGTCGGAGCCGGTGCCGCCGTCGAGCTGGTCGTCGTCGTCACCGCCGCGCAGGCAGTCGCCACCGCCGATGCCCTCGAGGCGGTCGTTGCCGTCGAGCGCCTCGAAGCGCTGCGACGCGTTCGTGGACAGGAAGTCCGGCTCGTCCTTCGGGCCGCCCGGGACGAAGAAGTCCACCCCGTTGGTGCCGAGCATGGCCGGACCCTGGTCGCAGCCGATCGAGGCGATCTCGAAGTTCAGCGAGCCGCTCATCGGGCCGGTGTTGCCGGCGCGGTCGACCGACTGCGCCCGCGCGACGTGCTGGCCGACGCTGAGCGAGCCCGGCGTGACGTCGTAGGTCGCGTCGCTGTAGCCGCCCTCGCTGTCGTCGGGCCCGAAGGTGTCGACGTAGAGGAAGGTGTTGGCGACCTCGTTCGTGGTGCCGTCGAACGTCGGCGTCGTGTCGGCCGTGACGTTGTCCGAGGAGGAGACGCCCGTGTCCGAGCCGGCGACCATGTTCGGCGTGCTCGTCGTCGGGCCGACGTTGTCGACGGTGACCAGGACGGAGCCGCTGGTCTCCATGGACGGCACGTTCACGGCACGGAACTGGTAGGTGCCGTCGGCCGGCAGGACGGTGTTGTTCGTCGCCGTCGTGTCGTACGTCGGAGCGCCGCCCGGCGTGTCGTAGTTCGTCCAGCCGCCGACGCAGGACCCCGCGTCCGCGCCGCTGCAGGCGCGGAACTGGACGACGACCGTCGGGGCGCCGTTGCGGGCGCCGCTGAAGTCCGGGCTGGTCTCCTGGGTGTAGCGGCCGTCGACGGTGCCGGTGTCGTCGGCAGACTTGAGCGTCGGCGTGCCGGGCGCCGCGGCGAGGGCCGGAGCGGCCAGGGCGAGGGTCGCGCCGATGGCGGCCACCCCCGTGAGCGCGGTGCGCCGGGGCGCGCCGCGCAGGACGTCGTTGAGCATGTGCGTGAAACCCCTAGTTCGTGATGTCCCCGACGTCCAGCGAGGCTGGACGCTGCCCCGGGGTGCTGGACGCTCGTCCAGCGCTGGGGAAGCTACGTCCGTGGGGTTCCGTGCGAACCGGGGAACACCCTGAACCCGCACCCCGACCGGGGTGCGGGTTCGGTGTCACTTCGGCAAGCGGGGCGCGATGATCCGGTAGGCCTTGAGGCCGAGCCCCAGGCGCTCCCGGTCCTCGGAGAGCATCGGGTCCAGGCCCGTGAGCTCCTTCACCCGCTCGAGGCGGTAGGCGACCGTGTGGCGGTGGGCGTAGATCGCCGCCGCCGTCGCGTTCATGTTGCAGTTCTGGTCGAGGTAGCTCTCGAGCGTCCCGACCAGGTCGGTCCGGTACTGGTCGTCGTAGCGCACGATCGGCGCCACGGTGTCCTCGTAGAAGGACCGCACCTCCTCGGGGTGCGAGGCCAGCACGCGGAACAGCAGCCGGTAGGTGCCCGAGCCGATGTCGCCCAGGCCGTCGAGCCCGCCGCCCTCGCCCTGGCGCAGCACGTCGAGGACGAGCTCGGCCTCCTGGATGGCCCGGTGGAACTCCCCCGGGTCGACGTAGAAGGACGAGACGCCCACCGTGCCGTGGCGGCGCAGCCGCGTGGCCAGCCGCCGGGCGCCCTCGAGCGTCTGCTCGGGGGCGTCGTCCCCGCCGGCCGCCGGCAGCAGCGCGTACACCCGGCCGTCGATGGCCTCGGCCAGCGCCCCCGGCTCGTCGCCGACGATCGTCGCGATGACGTGCCGGGGACGGTCCGTGGTGAGCTCGGCGCACAGGGCGACCGCGCCCCGCGAGAGGTCGCAGCCCAGCCGCGTGGCCCGGCGCACGATCTCGCGCGGCTCGAGGTCCGTGCGCGCGCGCAGGTCCTCGAGGAACGAGCCGCGGAGGTTCTGCTCGACCTCCTCCTTGGCCTCGACGACCGCGACCTCGGTGAGGCACGCGACCGCCGCGACGTGGAGGAACTCGGCCGCCTCCGGCCCGGGCTCGGTGGGCCCGTGCAGGAGCAGGACCGCCCCGACGACCTCGTCGCCGGACGCGATCGGCGCCTCCGCGGCCACCTGGTCGGGGACCCGCGCCGGCCGGTCGGCCACCCGGTCCTCGACGTAGCGGCGCACCGCGTCGGGCAGCTCCTCCGGGGCGCCCTCGCCCTCCACCACGGCCGCCTCGAGGCGCGGGACCACGATGGCCACCACCCCCGAGGCCGACCGGGCGGCGAGCCGGGCGACGCGACCGAGGCCATCGCCGCCCAGCACTGCATCGACCATGGCCAGATGGGCCTCCCGGAGGGAGGCCACCAGACCGGCGCCGGACGGGGCGCCCGCCCCGCCCGCCGCCGGAGCGGCGGCGGGGCGGGAGGACGTCCCGGACCGCTCCGCCGCTCCGCCCATCACTGGACTACGCCGCTGCGGTCGCTCCCGGGTGGGCCTGGAGGATCTCTTCCCCAGCCTCCCCGGTGCGGACGCGGTAGGCCTCCTCGACGGGCATCACGAAGACCTTCCCGTCGCCGACAGCACCCGTCCGGGCGTGCTTCAGGATCGTGTCCACGATCGTCTGCACGTCACCCGAAGCGACCACGCACTCGATCTTCACCTTGGGCCGGAGGTAGTTCGTCAGCTCCGCCCCGCGGTAGCGCTCGGTGATGCCCTTCTGACGGCCCGAGCCCTTGACCTCGCTGATGCTCAGCGACGGGAACCCGAGCTCGAGGAGCTCCGTGCGAATCGGCTCGAACGCCTCGTGGCGCACGTACGCCATCACCATCTTCATGTCGCCGGGACCTCCTGGGTCGTGGTAGCCGTCCGAGGCGGCGCGGCGACCGCTCCCGGAACCTGCGGGCCACCGTAGCCGACGAGCTCCGGAGCAGGGATGAACTGCTCGGGGTAGCCGTACATGCCGTGCTCGACGATGTCGAGGCCGGCCTCCTCGGTCTCGTCGTCGACCCGCAGGCCGAAGACCGCCTTGATCGCCGCGAAGGTGATCAGCGAGGTCACGAGGACGAACGCGAAGGTGAGGCCGACGGCCGCCGCCTGCGCGCCGAGCTGGTCCAGCCCGCCGCCGTAGAACAGGCCCGCCTGGCCCACGCCGACCGTCTCAGCGAGGCGGTCCGAGGTGAACAGGCCGCAGGCCAGGGTGCCCCAGATGCCCGCGAGGCCGTGGGCGCTCAGGGCGCCGACCGGGTCGTCGAGGCGCAGGCGCTCGAAGAAGTACACACCGCCGACGACGATCAGGCCGCCGACCGCGCCGATGACCGGCGCCCAGTGCATCTCCACGTAACCCGAGGGCGCGGTGATGGCCACGAGGCCGGCGATGGCGCCGTTGCCGGACATGCCGACGTCGAGCTTCTTCGTGAGCAGCCAGATCAGCAGCGAGGCGGAGATGACGCCGCCGGCCGCGCCGAGGTTCGTGACCATGACGACCTCGGCGAAGCGCCCGTCGCTCGTGCCGAGCGTCGAGCCGCCGTTGAAGCCGAACCAGCCCAGCCACAGGATCACGACGCCCAGGCCGAAGATCGGCATGGAGTGGCCCGGGATGGCGCGCGAGACGCCGTCCTTGCCGTACTTGCCCTTGCGCGGGCCGAGCAGCAGCAGGGCCGCGAGGGCCGCGGTCGCGCCGGTGAGGTGGACGACCGAGGAGCCGGCGAAGTCCTGCACGCCCGGGCCGATCTCGGCGAAGACGCCGCCGCCGAAGCCCCAGTGGGCGACGAGCGGGTAGATCACGCCGGCGAAGACCAGCGCGAAGATCGGGTAGGCGACGAACTTGATGCGCTCGAGGGTCGTGCCCCACACGATGGCCAGGGAGACCGCGCAGAACATGAACTGGAAGATGAAGAACGCCGCTGTCGCGCCGCTGAACGTCTCCCCGTAGAGGTCACCCGCGAGGCCGCTGATCTCGTGGCCGAAGCCCGGGAAGAAGCCGGTGTCGCCGGCGATCTTGCCCGCGCCGCCGAAGGCCAGCGCGAAGCCGAGGCCCCACCAGGCGACGGACGCGATGGAGAAGTTGGCCAGGATCTTGGCCACGCCCGCGCCGACGTTCTTGCCGCGCGAGAAGCCGATCTCCAGGAACAGGAAGCCGGCCTGCATGAAGAACACGAGGCACGTGGCGAGGATGACCCAGGTCAGGTCCAGCTCGCCCTTGACGACCGCGGGGTCGACCGGCTCGTCCTGCGCCAGCGCAAGCGCCGGCATGATCAGTGAGGCAGCAACGCCCGTGCTGAGCGCGCGCCCCAACGTCCTACGTCTCATTGGTCCTCCTTCGGGGTGTGCGCCGCACATGCTCCGGTGCGGCGGGGCCCGGGTCATTCGCCGCATGTCGGAAGATCGGCGGGGTCCGCTCGCCACCCGGTACAGGCCCCCCTTCCGCGGTGGCGAAACCGGGCTCGGGGGGTTTGGACAGCGGTACAAGGAGGCATCGCGCGCCCGCGTCTAGGGTTGAGCGCACGATGAGCAGAACCCGCCAGCAGAACGTGACGGCCGCCCAGTGGGCCGTGAACGGGGGCGCCCTCGGGGCGCCCGACCTCACCGACCACGGCATCGCCTTCGGGTCCAACGTCTTCGGGCTCGACGAGCAGCGTCGCCGCCTCCCCAAGCACGTCTTCAAGGCGCTGACCGGCGCGCTCGCCGCCGGCACGCCGCTGGACGCGTCGACCGCCGACATGGTCGCCCAGGCCATGAAGGAGTGGGCGATGGAGAAGGGCGCGACGCACTACACCCACTGGTTCCAGCCGCTGACGAACCTCACGGCCGAGAAGCACGACTCCTTCTTCAACCCGACGGGCGACGGCAACGCGATCGCCGAGTTCTCGGGCAAGGAGCTCATCCAGGGCGAGCCCGACGCGTCGTCCTTCCCGACCGGCGGCATCCGCGCGACGTTCGAGGCCCGCGGCTACACCGCGTGGGACCCGACCTCGCCGGCCTTCGTCCTCGAGAACCCCAACGGCGCCTTCCTCTGCATCCCGACGGCCTTCGTGTCGTGGACGGGCGAGGCGCTGGACCACAAGATCCCGCTGCTGCGCTCGATGGACGCGCTGAGCACGAGCGCCCTGCGCGCCCTCAAGCTCTTCGGCGACACCGAGGCCTCGCGCATCTTCACGACGGTCGGGCCCGAGCAGGAGTACTTCCTGATCGACGAGCAGTACTACTTCGAGCGCCCCGACCTGTACACGACGGGCCGCACGCTCTTCGGCGCCAAGCCGCCCAAGGGCCACGAGCTCGACGAGCACTACTTCGGCTCGATCCCGGAGCGCGTCCTCGCCTTCATGCTCGAGAGCGAGAACGAGCTGCGCAAGCTCGGCGTGCCGGTCAAGACCCGCCACAACGAGGTCGCCCCGGCCCAGTACGAGCTCGCCCCGATCTTCGAGAACTCGAACGTCGGCTCCGACCACCAGCAGCTGACCATGCAGGTCCTGCAGAACGTGGCCCGCCGCTACGGCCTGGTCTGCCTGCTGCACGAGAAGCCCTTCGCGGGCGTCAACGGCTCGGGCAAGCACAACAACTGGTCGATGGGCACCGACACGGGCCACAACCTGCTCGAGCCGGGCGACACGCCGGGCGAGAACATGCAGTTCTTGTTCTTCTGCGCGGCGGTCATCCGCGCGGTGAACAAGCACCAGGCGCTCCTGCGCGCCTCGGTCGCCAACGTGGGCCAGGACCACCGCCTCGGCGCCAACGAGGCGCCGCCGGCGATCATCTCGATCTTCCTCGGCGACGAGCTCGAGAACGCGTTCAAGAAGATCGCGACGGGCCGCGGGCGCAAGACGAAGAAGGGCCTGCTCGGCCTCGGCACGACGATGCTGCCGCAGCTGCCGCTCCACGGCGGCGACCGCAACCGCACCTCGCCGTTCGCCTTCACCGGCAACAAGTTCGAGTTCCGCGCCCTGGGCTCCTCGATGTCGCTGGGCTTCGTCAACACGGTGCTCAACACGATCGCCGCGGAGGCCATCGACGAGCTCTCCGACCAGCTCGAGAAGGCGCTCAAGACGTCCAAGGGCGACCTCGACGAGGCCGTCGCGTCCGTCGTCAAGGGCGTCTGGGAGGCCAACAGCCAGGTCGTCTTCAACGGCGACGGCTACTCGCAGGAGTGGCACGACGAGGCCGAGAAGCGCGGGCTGATGAACCTGCGCACCACGCCCGACGCGCTGCCCTGGTTCGTCAAGGCGCAGACCGTCAAGACCTTCGACAAGTACAACGTGCTCTCCGAGCGCGAGCTCGAGGCCCGCTACGAGGTCGCCGTCGAGCAGTACGCGACGAAGCTCAACATCGAGGCCGAGGTCGCGGCGTCGATCGCGCGGACGATGATCCTGCCGGCCGCGCTGCGCCAGGCCGAGCTGCTCGACGAGGCCGAGGGCGTCGCGGGCGTCGACCGCCTCAAGGAGGAGCTGTCGAGCGTCACGGGCGAGCTCGTGGACGGCATCTTCACCCTGGAGGGGGCCAACCTCGAGGAGAACCAGCCCGAGGACCCGCTGAAGCTCGCGCAGTACATGCGCGACAAGGTCATCCCGGCGATGGACGCCACGCGCTCCGCGGCCGACCGGCTCGAGAAGATCGTCGCCGACGACCTCTGGCCGCTGCCGAAGTACCAGGAGATGCTCTTCATCAAGTAGGGCAACCGGGGCCTTCGGGCCCCACGCTCACGGTCTTGCGGACCGTGCTCATCGACGAGGGCCCCGGCGGTTGCCGGGGCCCTCGGTCGTTCGCGGCCCGCTACGCGATCGCGCGGCGGGCCGTCTCGCCGTCGACGCGGCGCGCAGCCAGGGCGAGCGCGTGGGCGACGGCCATGCGCCAGCGACCCGGGTCCGGGCGCTGGGGCCCGGTCGGGGGTTGGCCGTGGGTCCGTGCGCCGGCGCGGATGGCCTGGGCGGCGGCGTCGTCGACGAGCGGCTGGTGGATGGTCAGGTGCACTGCGGGCTCCTCGCGGGCTCGGAGGTGGAGACGGGAAGGGGCCGCCACCCGGAGCCGCCGTCGTCGGTGAGGGCGGGCTCGGCGCCTTGCGAGGGCCGGGAGGCGGGGCATCGCCCGCGACCCGGGCTTCGTGCAGTTCGAGGCCGGTGCGGACGGGCTACGCGACGACGACGCGCGTCATGCGCGGAAGCGCACGGTGCGTGGTCGTGTGGAGGCGGAGCTGAGATCGCATCGGTGAGACCTCCTCGTCACAGCGGGGTGCCGAGGTCGAGGACCAACCTACCGGCGCAGGGAGGCGCCGGCCAGTGCGGGGAACCCCACAGTGGCCGGGTGGGTGGGTTCGAGTCCTGTTGGTTCGCGCCGGGTCGTCGCGTGGTGTGGGTTGAGCGCCGCTCGCGGGTGGAGCTGCGTGACGCCTCGTGCATGCACGACATGCACGAGGCGTCGCGCACCCCACCGCTACACCCCTCGGCAGAACTCCACGAACGCGCGCGTGTCCCGCCACGGCGGCCCGTGGCCCAGGAGGACCAGCGACGGCTCGAGCTCACCGAGGCGCCGGATCGACGCGCGGTTGCGCTCGGGGTCCGGGGTGAAGAAGGACAGCGGCTCGCGCAGGCCGCGGGGGAAGCCGAGGAGCGGGTGCTGGGCGTTGAGGACGTCGCCGGCGACGAGGACGCGGTCGTGCTCGCGGAAGAGGGCGACGTGGCCGGCGGAGTGGCCCGGGACCTCGAGGACGGTGAAGCCGGCGACGTCGTCGCCCTCGCGCAGGCGGCGGTCGACCGGGTGGCCGGGGCCCGTCATGACCTTCGCGAAGAGGCGGTTGATCGGGTGGTCGGGCTGGCGCTGCTCGATGAGGCGCGGGTCCTCGGCGGCGTCGGCGTCGGCCTCCCCCACCCACAGGGGGACGCCGAGCTGCTCGCAGACGGCGTGCGACGCGCCCTGGTGGTCGGGGTGCGCGTGGGTGAGCGCGTGGGCGCTGACCTGGTGGCCGCGCAGCGCCTTGAGGATGCGCTTGACGTCGCGCTTGGTCATCGCGTCGACGAGGACGTCCTCGAGGACGTACGCGTTGATCGCGTAGGGCGGCAGCCCGGTGATCAGGTGGACGCCGTCGGCCAGCTTGCGCACGCGGGCACTCTACGGCGCCCTCGCCGGCCCGCAGTGTCGCCTTCGTGCCGCGGCTGACCCTCCCAGTACGCTGGCGCGGTGCGTGGGTGGGCGTCGTCCCCGGGCCGTGGGCTCTCGTCCTGGGGCCGGCTCGTCGTCGCCTCGGCGACGATCCTCGGGGTCGTCGCCGCGGCCGTCGCCGTCGCCTACGCCACCTCGCGCGAGGACGTCGTCGTGCGCTCGACGGTCCGCGGCGCGCTGCAGGGCGTCGTGGTCGACGTCAGCGACGGCGACGTCGCGGTGCTCGGCGGCGGCGCGGCGCCCTCGCTGGCGGTGCGGCGCACCGAGCGCTCGGCCTTCGGCCGCGAGCCGGAGGTGCGCCGGACGCTGCGCGGCGGCGTCCTGCACCTCTCCGCGCGATGCCCGGAGGGCGTCCTGCTGCGCTGCGCGACCGACTGGCAGCTCGTCGTCCCCGACAACGTCCCGGTGACCGTGCGCACGCTCGCGGGCGACATCGACCTCGCCGGCTACCAGGGCTCGGCGGCGCTGCGCACGGACACCGGCGCGATCCGCGTCGCGCGCTTCTGCGGCTTCACGCTCGAGGCGCGCACGGAGTCCGGCGACATCGACGCGCGCACGCCGTGCCCGCCCGAGCGCCTGCAGCTGCGCTCGCGCAGCGGCGACGTCCTGGCGATCGTCCCGCCGGGCCGCTACCGCGTCGACGCCGACAGCGACGGTGGCTCGCGGCGGGTGCAGGGCCTCGAGCTGGCCGAGGACGCGCCGTTCCAGCTCCAGGTCCTGAGCGGCTCGGGCGACGTGCGGGTGGCGGGCCGCCGGTGACCGAGCCGGTGCCGTTCGCGGCACGCCTCGAGCGCGGCGGGCGTGGCGTCATGCACGCCGTCCTCGCGGTCCCGTTCGCCTTGCTGATGGTCCTCGGCTGGCTGGGCCTGCTTGCCGGCTGCGCGCTCAGCGTCGTCGGCCTCACCCCCGCGCTGCGCGCCGCGGCCAAGCCGGTGCGCAGCATCGCCCGCGCCGACCGGCGCATGGCCAACCAGCTGCTCGACGCGAAGGTCCCGCCGCCGCCCTCGGCGTTCCTCAGCGACGAGAGCCTGCGCCGCGGTGGCGCCGTCTTCCTGCGCGACCGCCGCTTCTGGCGGCTGGGCGTCCACGTCCTGCTGCGCCCGTTCGTGGCCGTCGCCACGCTCGCCGTCGTCTCGGCCGCCGTCGCGCTGTGCGGCTGGCTCGTCGTCCTCGGCGTGGAGGCGATCGCCGGCGTCGGCGAGGACGAGGCCGCCGGGCCGCTGGACCTCAACCCCGCCACGGGCGTCCTGCTGCTCGCGCTCGCGCTGCCGGCGGGCGTCGTCGCCGTCGCCACGCTCGACACCGCGCAGCGGGCGCTGCGCGCCTTCGTCCGCACGCTGCTCGCGCCGCCCACCGGCGCGACGAGCTCGGCCCCCGTGCGCGAGATGCTCGCGGCCTCGCTGGGCGACCGCAGCCTGGCGATCGCCTACTGGCTCGAGGACCGCCAGGACTACGTCGACGAGGCCGGCCGGCCCGTCGAGCTGCCCGACCCGCGCTCGGGCCGGGCGTGGACCGCGGTCGAGCGCGACGGCCGGCGCGTGGCGGCCATCATCCACGACGCGGGGATCGACGCGGGTCCCGAGCTCGTGCAGGCCGCCGCGGCCGCCGCCGCCCTCGCGCTGGACAACGAGCGGCTCAAGGCCGACCTGCGCGCCCGCGTCGAGGAGCTGCGCCACTCCCGGCTGCGCATCGTCGAGGCCTCCGACGCCGCGCGCCGGCGCCTCGAGCGCGACCTCCACGACGGCGCCCAGCAGTCGCTCGTCTCCCTCGCGCTGGACCTGCGGCTCCTCAAGGCGCGCCTGGGCGACCACGAGGCCGCGGCCCAGGTCGACGAGGTCGCGGCGAAGCTCCAGGCCGCGCTGGCCGAGCTGCGCGAGCTCGCTCGCGGCATCCACCCGGCGATCCTGACCCAGCAGGGCCTGGGTCCCGCGGTCGAGGCGCTGTGCGGCCGCCTGGCGATGGAGGTGGAGGCCGACATCGTCCCGGAGCGCCTGCCGCCCGCGCTCGAGGCGGCGGCGTACTTCACGATCGCCGAGGCGCTGACCAACGTGCAGCGCTACGCGCGCGCGTCGCGCGTGCGGGTCGTGGTGAGCCGCGACGACGCGGCCGTCCGGGTCGTGGTCGAGGACGACGGGGCCGGTGGCGCCGACCCGCGCAGCGGGACCGGCCTGCGCGGCCTGCAGGACCGGATCGGCGCGCTCGACGGCACGCTCGAGGTGGTCAGCCCGCCCGGCACGGGCACGCGGCTCGTGGCCACGCTGCCCGTGCCGTAGCCCGCTGGCCCACGGCTACTGGAACGTGATGAAGAACGGCGCGTTGGTGCCGCCGCTGCTGGCGTTGAGCAGGACGCAGACGTCGGCGTCGGAGCAGATGCCGGTCGCCGTGCGCCGGCCGACGCGGTAGGTCACCGGGCCGCCGCCGATGCCGGAGGCGTCGAAGGCCGGCGTGACCTGGACGTTCTCCGGGACGTAGCCCAGGTTGAACTTGTAGACGCCGGTGCTCGGGTGCGTGGCGCTCATCGCGTGCTTGATGTCGGAGAGCTGGCCGGTGGCGGAGACCGCGGCGTAGCCGCGGGCGCTGCCGGCCGGACCGGCGGGACCCTGCGGGCCCTGGTCGCCCTTCGGGCCCTGCGGGCCGGCGGCGCCATCCTTGCCGGCGGCGCCGTTGGCGCCGTTGGCCCCGGCCGCGCCGTCCTTGCCGTTGGCGCCCGCGGCGCCGCTGGCGGCGGTCACGCCGGTCGCGGCCCCCGCGGCGACGGCCACGGCGAGCTTCTTGCGCACGCCCTTGGAGAGCTTGGCCTCCGTGATCGTGCCCTTCTTGAGCTTGGCGCCGGTGATGACGCCGTTGCGGATCTGCGTCGGCTTCTTGAGCACGACGCCGGCAGCGGTGGCCGACCCGGCCCCGGCGACGCCGAGGCAGGCGACGCAGGCGAGCACGGTCGGCGCGCGGTTGGTGATGAAGGTCTTGACGGACATGGACGACACGGTGCGCGCCCGTCCGCGCGGCGCCCTCCGTGCGGTCCCTGATCCGGGACCCGGGGTCCGACGCCCTAGTCCCTGGGGCGCGCGAGGCGGTGGTAGCGCGAGACCGCATCGGCGCGGTTGATCGCCCGCAGCTTGCGCAGCACGTGCGAGACGTGCGTCTTGACCGTCTGGTCGGACACGACGAGCTCGCGGGCGATCGCGGCGTTCGTCGCGCCGGCCGCCATGAGCTCGAGCACCTCGATCTCGCGGCGCGTGAGCAGGCCCTCGAGCCGCCCCTCCCCGCCGCCGTGGTGCGGCGCGGAGCGGCGCAGCGCCGCGTGGAGGTCGTCGTCGGCGCGGGCCAGCGTGCCGTCGAGGTCCAGCGGCCCGTCGACGACCTCCGCCACCTGGGCGGCGAGGCCGGCGAGCCGGCGGCGCTCCGCCGCCGCCCGGTCGAGCAGCACGGCGCGGTGCAGGGCCAGGCCGAAGCCCTCGGCGAAGACCGCGACGACGAGGCGGTCCCGCTCGTCGACGTCGCGGCCCTGCTCGAAGAAGTGGTCGGCGTGCAGGAAGCCGACGACGTGGTCGCCCGCGACGAGCGGCGCCGCGACGTAGGACCGCGTCTCGAACGCCGTGGTGAGCGGCGTGAAGGCGCGCCGGTCCTCCTGGGGGTGGGCGACGATCGCCGCGGTCCGGCGACGCAGCATCTCGGTCTCGCGGACCATGTGGTGCAGCGGCAGGCGGGTGCGCCGCGTCTCGAGCAGCAGCTCGGCCGCCCACTCGGGGCGCTGGACGAAGTGGATCGCCTCGCCGACGAGCTCGGAGCCCTCGACCCGGAAGAGCACGGCGCGGCAGAACCCGCAGTGGCGGCAGAGCGCCTGGAGGCCGCGGTCCATGACCGCGCCCGCACCGGCAGGCTCGCGCAGCGTCGCGAGCGCTCGCTGGACCCCGGCGAGGGCCTCCTGCTCCAGCACCGCCGCCATCCCACCGGCGACCGTACCGGAGCCGGGCGCGGCACCGGTGGGGTTCAGAGGTCCGCGGTCTCGGCCGCCGTCGTGAACTTGTCGAACGCGATGTCGGCGTCCGGGACGCCGTGGCGGGTGGTCAGCAGCGCCTGGAGCGCCTCGACCATCGGCGGCGGTCCGCACGTGTAGACCTCCGGCGCCTCGACCTCGCCGGCCGCCAGCGCGGCCGCCGCCGCCTCGTGGACCAGGCCGGTCGCGCCGTCCCACACGTCCTCCGACAGCACCGGGACGTAGGCGAAGTCCGCCAGCTGCGCGCCGAGCGCGGCCACCTCGTCGCCGAGCAGGAGGTCGTCCCGCGTGCGCGCGCCGTAGAAGAAGCGCACGGGCCGCGTGCTGCGCACCTGCGCGAGGCGGCGCAGCAGCGACAGGACCGGGCCGATGCCCGAGCCGCCCGCGACCAGCAGCACCGGGCGCGTGGTGTCGCGCAGGTGCATCGCGCCGTACGGGCCCTTGATCGCCAGCTCGTCGCCGACCGCCAGCTGCGGGTCGGCCGGGTCGAGCAGCCCGGAGAAGCGGCCGCCCGGGTAGCGCTTGACCACGAGCTCGAGCCGTCCCTCCGCCGGGAGGTTGGCCATGGAGAACGACCGCGTCGCGCCGTCCTCGTCGCCGGGGATCCCCACGTCGACGTACTGGCCAGGCGTGAACGCGAAGTCGGCCGGCTCGAGGACGTCGAGGTCGAGGCGGACGATGTCGTGGGTCAGCGCGGTCAGTCCCGCGACCCGCGCGCGGCCCTCGCGGATGGGGTGCTCGAGGCGCAGCGCGTCCTCGTCGACGTGCAGGAGCTCGACGACGAGGTCGGAGTCCGGCAGCGCGCGGCACAGCAGCGTGTAGCCCTGGGCCTCCTCGGAGTCCGACAGCGCGAACGTCGAGTAGGGCTCGAGCGAGACGTCGCCCTCCAGCAGGAAGCTCTTGCACGCCGTGCACTGCCCCTCGCGGCAGCCGTGCACGAGGTTGTAGCCCTGCCGGAAGGCGGCTTCGAGGACGGTCTCGTCCTCGTCGCAGTCCAGCTCGACGCCGATGGGCTCGAGGACGACCCGGGGCATCGCTCAGGCCGTGGGGGCCGCGTCCTTCTCGTCGACCAGGTCCCGGTAGAGCGGGAACAGCGGCTTGGTCAGCGGGACGAGGCGCAGGATCTTCGTCACCGGCCCCTTCGCGCGGACCTCCTTCTTGGCCAGCCCGACCGCGAGGTTGTACTCGCCCAGCCAGTACTGGTGGGCGATGTCCGCCGGCATCATCAGGTGGACGTCGGCCTCGACGTCGGTGTCGCCCTCGATGACCTCGTAGGGCTCGTCGAAGCGCACCGTGATCTGGGACGGCGGATCCGCGTAGTGCATCTGCAGGGTGATGCCGGCCGCGCGCAGCGGCGGGCCCGCGTCCGGGTGCTCGCCGGCGGCGCGGAACACGCCCCCCACGTAGCGGTAGACCTCGTCGGCGTCGGCGAACTGCGCCATGTCGCTCCTCCTCGTCGTCGGGACGAGCCGACCGTAGTCCGGTGGACCGGCCCGCGGGGGCCGTGGACGCCGACCGGGTGACGAAGGTCGCGCAGACGGGTGATGCGACGGCCCCCGCGCCCGGCAGAGCATGGACGCCGACATGAGCACGACGACCCGCCGGCGCAGCGTCACCAAGACCCACGAGCGCATCGCGCAGCTGGGCTGGGCACGCGACTACCACGACCCCGTCCCGATCTACGACACGCGCTACGTCTTCCCCGAGAAGGCGAAGGACCCCATGAAGCAGGTCATGCGCGAGTACCTGCCGATGCAGCTCGAGAAGGACGACCGCGTCTACGGCGGCTTCGACGCGGCGCTGCGGGCGAGCATGCCCACGAAGGCCGACGAGCGCTGGCTCGAGGTCATGAAGCCGCTCGTGCTCATCCTCGTCTACGCCGAGGGCTCGGCCGGGCGCTGCATGTCCGTCCTCATGGACGTCGTGCCCAACGAGGAGCTGCTCAACGGCTACCACGTGCAGTTCGTCGACGAGGTCCGCCACATCGGCATGCAGATGAACCTCGCGCGCTGGTACGCCAAGCACTCGCCGGACCCCGCGGGCTGGCACGACGGCCAGCGCTACATGGCCCAGAACCTGCTGACGCGTGCGGGCATCAACATGTTCAGCCACTCGTTCACGGGGGACCCGATCCAGGCCGGGTTCACGATGATGACGGTGATCGAGACGGCGTTCACGAACGTCGCCTTCGTCGCGCTGCCCGACGTGGGGACCCGCAACGGCGACTTCATCCAGGCCACGACGTACTCGTCGGTGCAGTCCGACGAGGCGCGCCACATCTCCAACGGCTACGCGACGATGCTCACCGTCCTCCAGGAGGAGGAGAACATCCCGCTCATCGAGCGCGACCTCCAGCAGGCCTGGTGGATCGTCCACGCGTTCGTCGACCCGTTCGTCGGGACGATCATGGAGTACTTCTCGCGCGACCGGTCCGACGAGGAGAGCTACCTGCACAAGTGGGACCGCTGGATCCGCGACGACTGGTACCGCTCCTACGTCGAGCAGCTCGGCAAGATGGGCCTGTCGATCCCGCCGACGATGTTCGAGCGGGCGCGGGAGCGGATCACGGGCGGGCTCTACCACCGCCTCGCGCCGCTGGCGTTCGCCACCTGGCCGCTGAACTTCTGGCGCTTCGACCCGCTCACCGAGACGGACTTCGCGTGGTTCGAGGAGCGCTACCCGGGCTGGACCGACGAGTACGGCCCCATCTGGGAGGCCTACTCGCTGCTGGCCGACCCGGACGAGGGCGCGCTGCTGCTCAACGGCTTCCTCGAGGGCGCCCCGCCCATGTGCTGGAGCTGCATGATGCCCTGTGTCCTGGACCACGACATGTGCCACCGCGTGGTCAACGACCCGCACGGCACGCCGCGCACGCGCTTCTACTGCTCGCAGGAGTGCCAGTGGCTCGACGAGTCCAACCCGGGCCGCTACACCGGCGACCGCGGCTGGTTCGACCGCTGGCACGGCAAGGCGCTGTCGGAGGTCATCCGCGAGCTCGGGCTCATCCGCTCGGACGGCAAGACGCTCGTCGGCCAGCCGCGGCTGCACGGCGGCCGGCTCTGGACGATCGAGGACATCGAGCGCTGTGACATGGAGGTCGTCTCGCCGAACATCCTCACCGCGGAGGCGATGGGGCTGCCCAACGGCTCGTGGCACGACCCGAGCGACCCGTTCGGCGCGGTGATGGGCGACGGCAACGGCGCGCCCGGCCTGCGTCCCAAGCCGGTGATGCTCTGATGGCCTCGCCGGAGGGCGGTCGCCGCCGGCGCCGCGCCGACGAGCCCGAGCGGACGTTCCAGTGGGTCGTCCCGAAGGGCCGCAAGGCGTCGATCTACGAGGACATCACGCTCGACACCCAGCCCTCGGTGCACCGGTTCATGACCGGCGGCTACATGGTGGGCTTCGAGGACGGACGCGGGACGTGGGACGACGGCTCGACGGCGCTCGACGCGACGTGGTCGGCCTTCCGCGACCCGAGCGAGCTGTGGGAGCGGCCCTACTACCAGCAGGGCGCGCAGACCGAGCGCGAGATCGACGACGCGGTGCGCGGCGCGCGCGACGAGGGGCTGCTCGAGGAGCTCGACCCCGCGTGGCTCGAGGTCCTGCGCCGCGACGGCCAGGTGCCGGCGTTCGTCGAGCACGGGATCTGGTCGCTGGTGACGCGCCGCTCGCGGGCGGCGCTCAGCGACGTGCTCACCCACGTGCTCGTCCTCTACGCGGCGATGAAGCAGCGCCAGGCCCAGGCGCTCGTCGTCACCGGCATGGACCTCGACGAGGCGCTGGGCGGCTTCGCCATCGAGGACGCCAAGGCGCGGTGGACGCAGGCGCCCGAGTGGCAGCCGGCGCGTCGCTGCGTCGAGCGCCTCGGCACGATCACCGACTGGGGCGAGCTCATCGTCGCCACCGGCCTGGCGGTCGAGCCGCTGCTCGGCGTCGGCGTGCGACGCGAGCTGCTGCTGCGCCCCGCGCTCGCGGGCGCCGACCCGGTGACGCCGGTCGTCGTGCGCCACGCGCAGCGCGAGTGGTCGTGGTGGCGGGCGCTGGCCGTGGAGTTCGCGCGCTTCGTCTGCGCGGACGAGGCCCACGGCGCCGAGAACCGCCGGCTCGTCGACGGCTGGCTGGCGAGCTGGACCGCGGACGCCCGCGAGGCGGTCGAGGCGCTCGCCCCGCTGCTGGACGGCGTGCCGGGCGGCGACGCCACGGCGGCGCTGGGCCGCCTGGAGGCGGAGCGCGCGGCGCTCGTCGCCGAGGCCGGGCTCGCCGAGGCGGTGCCGGCATGAGCGCCTCGCCGCCCGGCGACGCGCCCCCGGAGGCGTTCGACGTCGTCGGGATCACCATCGCGCGCTCCGTCGAGGGCGACGCGATCGCCGACGCCCTGTGCGAGCAGGAGGGCGTCGAGGTCCTCGAGAACGCCAGCTACCACGAGGTCCGCGCCCACGGGCGCCTGCGGCTGGACTTCGACGAGCTCAGCGACGAGTGCGGCTTCCCCGTCGACGGCTCGCTGATCCAGGTCGTGATGTCGACCTACTACGGCCGGATGGTCATGACCGACGACGCGGTCCTGATCATCTCGGACGTCCACGAGGCCCAGGCCGCGCACGGCTGAAGCGCGGCGCGTGAGAAGAAGGGGCCTGTCCCTTTCTTCTCACGCCGCCTACGTCGTGCCTAGGCCTGCCGGGCGCGTGAGAAGAAGGGGCCTGTCCCTTTCTTCTCACGCTGCCTACGTCCTGCCTAGGCGGTGCGGGCGCGCTGGGCGAGCTCGACCGACGCGGCGCGCAGGCCGTCGGGCGCCGTGATCGGCTCGGCGAAGCCGATGCGGCAGGGCGCGCCGCCGCGAGGCGTCTTCACGCGCAGGTCGAGGCCGTAGCGGTCGGCGCGCACGCACGTGGCGGACTCCGCGTCGCCGTAGCCGCCGAGGACCTGGGCGACGAGCAGGAGGACGTCGGCGTGGTCGTCGTTGAGGTGGCGCACGGCGTAGGCGGCGCTCGCTGCGACGGGGTCGGGCTCGGCCGCGCGGTAGTCCTCGGCCGTCGCGGAGTCCATGCGGCCGAAGCCGCCGACCCAGCGCACCCGGTCGACCTCGAGGACGTAGAGGGCGAAGTCGCCGAAGTCGGCGTAGGTCTCGGCGGCCGGGACGGCGGCCACGTGCGCGGCGCGGGCGGCGGCGGCGCGCTCGCCCTCGGGGCGGACGGCGCGGCCGGCGAGCGTCACGCGGCCGCCGTCGAGCGGGTCGCCCTCGCGGTCGGCCTCGGTGACGACGAGGCTGGCGCGCGCGTCGCGCAGGAGGTTGCGGCCGTGCTCGGCGAGCGTCGAGACGCAGAGCACGGGCGAGCCGTCCTCGAGGCTGCCGTAGGCGACCATCGACCCCCACGGATGGCCGTCGTCGCTCAGCGTCGCCAGCGTGCCGAGCGTCGCCTGGGCCACGAGCGTCCGGGCCTCCTCCGCGGCGGTGCGACGGCGCGCCTCGGGCGCCGGCGAGAGCGGCTGCGGGACGCGGAAGACGTCGGCCGGCGCGTCGTGGTCGAACGGCCGGGTCGCGGTGTCGGACATGAAGGCTCCTAGCTCGGCCGCCGGCACGAGCCCCCTGCCCGTTGGACGGCGCGCCCCGCGGGGCGCTGACGGTTAGGGTAGCCGAACTCGAGCGTGGCTTTCGGGTAGCCTAACCCGAAGACCCACCGCCTCGGTCGGAATGGCCAGGCACACCTCACGGCAGGGGGACCACGCATGACCCACATCGCCCGGCGCAGGCGGCTCGGCGCCGTCCTCGCCACCACGACGCTGCTCGCCGGCGCCGTCGCGCCCGCGGCCGACGCCGCGCCCAAGCGCATCGCCGCGCTCACGCCGTTCACCGCGAACACGCTCGCCGACCTCGGCGTGCGCCCGGTGGGCATCGGCATGACGCTCGGCGGCAACGACCGCATCTCGCCCAAGCTGCGCGGCGTCCCGCGCCTGCGCCTCAGCCACCCCAACGGGCCCAACCTCGAGCAGCTCGCCCAGCTCAACCCGCAGCTCGTGCTCAGCGCCCCGATCTGGCGCAAGGGCGAGGCCGGCATGCGCCGCCTCGGGATGCGGGTCGCGCTCAGCGACCCGACGTCCGTCGCCGCCGTCCCGCGCGAGGTCCAGCGCATCGGCAGCCTCGTCGGTCGCCGCCGGGCCGCCGACGGCCTCGCCGCCAGGATGGTCCGCGACATCAACGCGGCGACCCGCGGCATCCGCCGCCACCCGAAGGTCCTCGTCGTCCTCGGCGTCGGCAAGGTCGCCTACGCGTTCCTGGAGAACAGCTGGGGCGGGGACGTCATCCGCTACGCCGGCGGCCGGCTCATCACCGCCGGGCTGCGCAGCAGCGGCGGCTACGCGCGCATCTCCGACGAGGCGATCGTCGCGCGCAACCCCGACGTGATCATCGCCGTGCCCCACGGCAACCCGAGCGACATCGGGCGCATCGCGCGCGAGATCCAGAACCGCCCCGGCTGGCGGCGCACGAACGCCGCGCGCCGCGGCAAGGTCTTCGTCTCGACCGGCAACTCGCTGCTGCAGGCCTTCACGGACGTGGGCCGGACGATCCGCGACGTGCGCCGGAAGTTCCTCGGGACCTAGCCGTGGCCCTGCGGCAGACCTCCGTGGTGCTCGTGGCGCTGGTGGCCCTGGCCGCCGGCGCCGCCGCCTCGATGACGCTCGGCGCGGTGCACGTGCCGCTGCGTGACGTCGTCGACGCGGTCACGGGCAGCGCGGAGGACGGGCCGCTCAAGGAGATCGTCCTGCAGCTGCGCCTCCCGCGGACGGTCTGCGCGATCGTCGTCGGCGCCGCGCTCGGCGTGGCCGGCGCGCTCCTGCAGGGCGCGCTGGCCAACCCGCTCGCCTCGCCCGACGTCATCGGCGTCACCGGCGGCGCGGGCTTCGGCGCGATGCTCATCCTGCTCGTCTTCCCCGACTCGATCGCCCTGCTGCCGGTCGGGGCGCTGACGTTCGGGCTCCTCGCCGCCGGCCTGGTCCTCGCCGTCGCGTGGACCGGTCCCAACGGCGGAGGCATCGGCCGGCTGATCCTCGCCGGCATCGCGATCTCGTCGCTGTTCGCCGCGGCGACGACGTCGCTCATGGCGGCCTACGCCGACCGCGTCTCGTCGGCCATCTTCTTCCTCGCCGGCGGCCTGACGACCGAGGGCTGGGCGGGGATGGACGTCGCCTGGCCGTACTTCCTCGTCGGCTTCGTGCTGGCGGCGCTGCTGGTGCGGCCGCTCGACCGGCTCGCGCTGGGCGACGACGTCGCGGAGTCCCTCGGCGCGCGGCCGCGCATGATCCGCCTCGGCGCCGGGGCGGCCGCCGCACTGCTCGCGTCGAGCGCCGCGGCGCTCGCCGGCCTGCTCGGCTTCCTGGGGCTGCTCGTCCCGCACCTCGTCCGCCTCGCCGGCGGCACCGCGAGCCACGGCTACGTCGTCGGCGCCTCCGCGGTCTGCGGCGCGGCGCTGCTCCTCGTCGGCGACACGCTCGCGCGCACCGTCGTCGCCCCCGTGGAGCTGCCCGTCGGCCCGCTCATGGTGATCCTCGGCGTGCCGCTGTTCCTCTGGCTGCTGCGCAAGGCGACGTGAGCGGGTCGCTGCTCGAGGCCCGCGGCGTGCGCGTCGAGCTCGGCGGGACGACGATCGTCCACCAGGCGGACCTCGACCTGCGCGCCGGCGAGCTCGTCGCGGTCGTCGGCCCCAACGGCGCCGGCAAGTCGACGCTCGTCCGTGCCGCGGCGGGCCTGCAGAGGGTCGCGGCGGGGACGGTCCGCTGGGGTGGCGAGGACGTCGCGCGCCTGCGTGGCCGCAAGCTCGCGCGCCTGCGCGCGTTCGTCCCGCAGCGCCCGCGCGTGCCCGAGGGCATCACGGTCCGCCAGGCGGTCGACCTCGGCCGCGCGCCGCACCTCTCCCCCCTGCGCCGTCCCACCCGCGCCGACCACGACGCGGTCGACCGCGCGCTCGCCCGCACCGGCGTCACCGCCTTCGCCGACCGCCGGCTGACGACGCTCTCCGGCGGCGAGCTCCAGCGGGTGCAGATCAGCGTCGCGCTCGCCCAGGAGTCGCCCGCGCTGCTGGCCGACGAGCCGACCTCGTCGCTGGACCTGGGCGCCACCGCCGCGGTGGCGCAGCTCCTGCGCGGCCTGGCCGACGACGGCCTCGCCGTCCTGCTCGTCGTCCACGACCTCGCCCTGGCCGCCGCGGTCGCCGACCGCGTCGTCGTCGTCTCGGAGGGCCGCACGGTGGCGACCGGCGACCCGCACGACGTCCTGGACCCCGAGCGCCTGTCGCACGTCTGGCACGTCGACGCGGCGCTCGAGGCCGACCCCGCGGGGCGCACCGCCCTGCACGTCGCCTGGCTGGGCGGCGACCGCCGTCCCCTCTCCACGAAGGAGCCCGCATGACCCGCCGCACCCTCGCCCTCGCCGCCGCGCTCGCCGTGGCCGGCGCCGTCCCCGCCGCCGCGCAGGAGCCGTCAGGCAGCGCGACGCTGTCGATCTCCGGCGCGGGCGCGAAGGGGCTCGGGGCGCCCGAGAGCGTGGCGCTGCCCGTGTTGCGCGGGTCGCTGTCGTCCTCGGCCACGATCCAGCACGAGGGCAAGCTGCGCCTGAAGGCCGGCAGGCGCAGCGTGACGCTCACGCGGCTGCGCACGACCATCGGTGCGCGTTCGACGGTCACGGCGATCCTGCGCGACCGGCGCCGGACGATCTTCACCATCACCGGCGGCAGGCGCTCGACCGACGCGGCCAAGGGGACGGTCACGGTCCGCGGCGCCCGGCTGACGCTGACGAAGGCCGCGGGCCAGCAGCTGCGCAAGGCGCTGCGCCTGCGCCGCACTCCGCGCGGGCGCTTCGGCACCGTCTCCCTCACCGCGACGCTGCCCAAGGGCTCGGGGGCGCCGACCGGCGGTGCCGGCACCTCGCCCTCGGCGCCGGGCAGCAGCGGCGGCGGCACCCCGACGTCGGTCGCCCCGACCGCGCCGGTTCCGCAGCTCGACCGTCCGGCGGGCGCGGTCGACGTCGCCGCCTCGTCGGTCCAGTGGCACGTGCGCGAGTCGTTCATCCGCTACATCAACACCGGCGAGGGGACGAGCGTCGCCGACGGCGCGAGCGCCCTGCCGCCGACGGTGCGCCCCGGCAGCGACGCGTCGCTGCACTACGACTTCGCGTACGCGCCGGCGGGCGGCTGGTTCGACCCGGCGACGGGCCAGGGCAAGCTCCAGTTCAAGGGCCGCCTGCGCTTCCTCTACAGCGACCACGGCATCGACCTCAGCGCCCACGACCCTGAGGTCCAGCTCGGCGGGGACCCGCTGTCGACGTTCCGCTTCACCGGCGGCCTGGACACGAACCCGGGGGACCGCCGCGCCGATCTCATCCGCCTCGACGTCGCCAAGGCCAGGGCGGTGACGACGAGCCCCGACGGCAGGACGCGCACCTACGAGCAGGTCCCGGGCAGGCTCACCAAGAACGGCTCCGGCCTCCTGGGCAACGGGATCTACGCCGAGGGCGACGAGTTCGGCTGGATGACGATCTCGGTCACCACGCCGTAGGGCTGACGCGACACCTTCGGGCGCGCGGTCCGTCTAGGCAGTGATGCCTGCGCGCCCGACGGGTCGCTGGCTGCTGGGTGCGGCGGTCTCCGCCGGCGCGGCAGCGGCGATCGCCACGACCGCCCTCTCCCAGGACGCCGCCCCGGCGCCGTCGCCCTTCGGCGATGCCGACGGCGTCCTGCGCCTGCCCGAGGCGGTCGCCGTGGCGCCCGACGGGACGGTGCTCGTGGGCGACCACGCCAGCGGGCGCATCCAGCGCTTCCGCGACGGGCGACCGGCGGGCTCGTTCGGCATGGCGGGCCGGCCGTGCGGGCGCCTCGGCGCCGTCGGCGGGCTCGCGGTCGCGCGCGACGGGCGCGTCTTCGTGCTCGACACCGACCACTCGCGCGTCGCCGTCTTCGCCGCCGACGGCCGGCTGCAGCGCTGCTTCGGCGAGCGCGGGCAGGGACGCGGGCAGCTCTCGACGAGCTCGGGGTCGTTCGCGGGGTCGACCGCCAGCGGCGGCATCGCCGTCAGCGGCCGCTACGTCTACGTCGCCGACACCGGCAACCACCGCGTGCAGCGCTTCGGCCTCGACGGTCGCGGCGCGAAGGTCCTGGGCAAGGGCCGGCTGAACGTGCCGCAGGGCCTGGCGGTCGCGGGCCGGCGGCTGCTCGTGGCCGACGACGGCAGCCACCGGGTCGTCGAGCTCACGACCTCCGGGCGCTTCGTGCGCGCGACGCAGCGCGACCGGGTGCGGCTGCGCTTCCCCTACGACGTCGCGCTGGGCCGTGACGGGCGCGCGTACGTCGCCGACAACAACGCCCACCGGATCGTCGTGCTCGACCGGCGCCTGCGCCAGGTCGGCTCCTTCGGCCGGCAGGGGCGGGGCGCCGGGCGGTTCACGTTCCCGCGGGCGCTCGCGGTGGCACGCGGGGGCAACGTGCTCGTCGCCGACGCCGCCAACGGCCGGGTCGCCGAGACGACGGCGTCCGGCCGCTGGGTGCGCGCGCTCGGCCGCGACGGGCGCGACGGGGGATGGACGACGACGCCCGCCGACGTCGCGGTGAACGCGTTCGGCGAGGTCGCGGTCGCCGACGCCAACGCGCGCATCTCGTGGTTCTTGCTCGACGGGCGGTTCCGCGGCGCGTGGGCGCAGGGCCGCAGCTTCCGGCAGTCGACCGCCTCGGTCACCGCCCCGCGGGCGGTCACGTTCGCCGGCGACCGGGAGCTGCGCGTCGTCGACGGCGGTCAGCTGCGCGCGCTGGGCGCCGGCGTCGCACGCGACCTCCTGCCCGCCGACGAGCGCGGCGTGGCGCGGCTCCAGGTGAGCGACGTCGTCGTCGAGGGCGACGGGACGACGTGGGTGCTGACCGGCCGGGGCCAGGTCGCCCGGATCGGCCGCGACGGCCAGCCGGGGCCGCTGCTCGGGACGGCCCTGCCGTCGGGCCGCAGCGCCGGCGCGCTCGCCCTCCTGCGTGACGGGACGATCGCCTTCGGCGAGTCCCCGGCCGAGCGCCTCGGCGCCCGGGCCGTGGGCTCCGTGCGCCGGATGACCCGCGACGGCCGGGCGCTGCCCGCCTGGACGCTGCGCATCCCGGCCGGCGGTGACGCGACCCGCGCCACCGGCCTGCTGGCCGACGACACCGGCGGCGCCTGGGTCAGCGACGCCGGCAACGACCGCGTCCTGCACCTCGACCGCACCGGAGCCGTCGTCCAGACGCTGGGCGGCGCCGGGCGTGACGCCGGCCAGCTCATCGGTCCGGCCGGCCTGGCCTTCGACTGCGACGGCGGCCTCGTCGTCGCCGAGGCCGGCGGCAGCCGCGTCCAGCGCTTCCCCGGACTCGGACCGCGCACCGGCTGCCGCGACGCGGGTCGCGCGACGGTGAGCACGCCACCGCCGCGTCCGGTCGGCCTGCGCCTGAAGGTGACCGAGCGGGGCACCGGCCGCGCGGCCCGCCTCGCGTCGGTCCGCATGACGTGCGCGCGGGACTGCACCCGCGTCGTGACCGCGAGCGCCTCGGTCCTCGCCGGGGGGCGCATGCCGCAGACGCTGGCGCTGCGGGTGGCGGTCCGCGGGTCGGTGGCGCGGGTGAGCGCGGGACCGGCGTCGCTGCGGGCGCTGCGGCGGGCGCTGCGGGTGCAGGGCGCGTACGTCGCCGTGGGGATCGAGGTGGCGGCGACGAGCCGGGACGGCGTGACGGACCGCGACGGGGTGGCGGTGCGGCTGCGTCGCTGAGCGGCGCTCAGCCCGCCGAGGACGACCCGGCCAGCGCGGCCTCGTGGCGCCCCCGCTCGACGGCCGCCGCGACCCCCGTGCGGCTCGTCACGCCGAGCTTGGCGAAGATGTTGCGCAGGTGGGTCTCCACCGTCTTCTGGCTGAGGAAGAGGGTCTCGGCGACCTCGCGGTTCGTGCGGCCCTCGGCCACCAGCGAGGCGACCTCGCGCTCCCGGGCGCTCAGCGGGGCGAGGCCGTCGGCCGCGCCGCCCGCCGCCCCGGCGGCGGGCTCGGCGGCGGCGCGCGGCGCCACGCGGCGCCCCAGGCGCCGCAGCTCGCGGACGGCGACGGCGCGATCGCGCTCGGCGCCGGCGTCGTAGAGCGCCTGCTCGGCGGCGAGGAGGAGCTTCACCGCGTCGTCACGCCGGCCCGCGGCGGCGAGGCAGCCGCCCGCGAGGAGGCGGGAGCGCTCGGCCTCCAGGACGATGCCGACCGAGGCGAACGCCTCGCCCGAGGCGATGGCGCGCTCGGCGGCGGCGGCGAGGTCGCCCTGGGCGGCGGTGACGATCGCCCGGCCGCGCAGCGCCCAGCCGCGCTGGCCCACCAGCCCGCTCTCGGCCGCCCAGTCCTCGCCCTCGGCGGCCCAGTGCTCGGCCTCGTCGAGGTCGCCCCGGCCGAGCGCCGCGTTGATGGCGATGAGGCGGGCGTAGTGGCGGTCGGCGTTCTGGACGAGCGGCAGCCCCTCGCCGCCGGCCAGCGCCTCGAGGCCCTCGAAGGCGGCGGCGAGGTCGCCGAGCCCGGCCAGGACGAACGCGCGCACGTACCCCGTCCACAGCGTGACGTGCGGGTGGGGCGGCAGCGTCTTGGCGACGGCCTCGCACTCGGCCAGCGCCGCGCGGGCCCTGCCCTCGTCGCCGCTGCGCCCGAGGCTCAGCGCCTGGCCGAACAGCGCCCACCAGAGGTACCGGCGGCTCGGCGCCAGCCGCGCGGCCTCCACGCCGTCGTCGATGAGCGTCCAGCACTCGCGCAGGTTGCCCGCGCGCAGCGCGCACAGCGCGCGGTCGACCTGCAGCGTCGCCGCCATGCCGGGGTCGCCCGCCAGCCGGGCGATGCGCAGGCCGCGGTCGAACAACGCGGCGCCGTCGTCGTAGCGCTCGATGTGCGTCGCCGCCCAGCCGAGCGCCCAGATGCTCTGCAGCCACGGCGCGAGCTCGGCGTCCTCGCAGCGGGCGAAGGCCTCCATCGCCGCCTCGAGGATCTCCGCCGCGCCCTGCGGGTCGGACTGCGAGAGGACGTCGGCGAACAGCGCGCGGACCGCGCCCAGGACCACCGGGTCCTCGGCCGCCTCGGCGGCGGCGAGCGCCCGGCGCGCCGCGGCGCCTGCCTCGTGGGTGCGCAGGTTGAGCTCGTGCAGCACGACGAGCTGGAGCTCGAGCGCCGCGCGTGCCCGGTGCTCGTCCTCGCCCAGGCGGGCGATCGCGCGCTCCAGCCGGGCACGGGCCTCGTCGTCGAGGCCGAGCCAGGTCTCGACCTGGGCGAGGCCGACCGTCGCGTCCAGCGTCCCGGCGTCGGCCTCGAGCAGGACCTCGCGCGCCTCCTCGAGGTGGCCGCCGGTGAGCAGCGCGGCGCCGCGCTTGGCCAGCAGGTCGCGGCGGCGCTCGCCCGTCACGTCGGTGAGCAGCCGCAGCGCGGCGCCGTACCAGTGGGCGGCGCTGTCGGGCGCTCTTGCGGCGACCCGGTCGGCCGCCGCGACGAGCACGTCGATCGCCTCGTCGTCGCCCACGGCGGCCGCGCCCTCGGCGTGGTGGGCGATGAGCGTGACGTCCGCGCCCAGCGCCTCGAGCGCGCGGCGCAGCCGGTCGTGGGCGCCGAGGCGCCAGCCGGCGCCGGCCGCCTCGTAGACCGCGCGGCGCACGAGCGGGTGGCGGAAGGCGAAGCGCCCCGGCGCGTCGGCCTCCTGGACGACGCCGGCCGCGATGGCCTCGTCGACCGCCGCGGTCGCCGCGCCCTGGGTGATCTGCGCCGCCGCCGCGGCCAGGACGAGGTCGAACGGCTCGCCCGCCACGGCCGCGCCGTGCAGGAAGGCGCGGGTGCCGTCGGCCAGCGCCTCCAGCTCCTCGCGGATCGCCGCCGCGACGCCCGGCGGCACGCCCGCGGGGCCGGCCGTGCCGGCGCCCGCCGCGACCGGCGCGCGAGCGAGCTGCTCCAGGAAGAACGGGTTGCCGCCGGCGGCGCGCAGGATCGCGTCGCGCTCCGCGGGCGTCACCTCAGGGCCCAGCAGCGCCGCCGCGTCGTCGCGCGACAGCGGGGCGAGGCGCACGAGCGTCCCGCGCTCGAGCGCCTGGACCGCGGACACGAGCGGCGCCAGCTGCGCCGACGGGCGGTGGCCGCCGAGCACCAGCACGCGCGCGGCGGGCGGCCGGCGCGCCAGGGCGGCGAGGACGTCGACCGTCGCGGGGTCCGCCCAGTGGAGGTCGTCGAGGACGAGCAGCAGCGGCCGGGTCGCCGCCACGCCCTCGAGCAGCTCGCGCAGCGCGCGGTGCGTGGCGTGGCGGTCGCCGGCCGTCGGCGTGGCGTGGGCCTCCAGCGACGGCAGGATCGCCGCCAGCTCCTCGAGGCGCTCGACGCCCATGCGCGCCAGGCGCGTGCGGTCCAGGCCGGCGACGTGCGCGTCGAGCGCGTCGACGAGCGCCCCGAACGGCAGCTCGCGCTCGAACTCCGCGGCACGGCCGGCGAGGACCGTCCAGCCCGCCTCCTCGGCGGCCTGGGCCAGCGACGCCGACAGCGTCGACTTGCCGATGCCCGGGTCGCCGGCGACCAGCGCGAACGTGCCGGTCCCGGCCTCGTGCGTCGCGCGCAGCAGCGCCTCCAGCGCCTCGAGCTCCGCCTGGCGTCCGACGAGCGTCCCCACGAGGCCCATCATCGCCCCGCCCTCCCCTCTCGCGCTAGTGCGGTCAACCCGTCACCGCGAGGGCGAGCAGCCGCCCGCCGACCACGCCCGCGGTCGCCGCGGCCGCGAACCCGGCGAGGACGACCGAGCGCCGCTGGCCCATCCCCCTGATCCACCCGGGCACGAAGCCCAGCGGCAGACCGCCCATGAGGAGGAAGACCACGGCGCAGGTGAGGAAGCCGCCGTCCACGCCGCCGGATCCGTCCCCACCCGCCCCGCCGACCCCGTACTGCGCGAAGTTGAAGCCCAGCGAGAGGAAGAGCGCCGGCCAGGCCAGGCCGATCGTCCCCACGGCCCCGGACGGCAGCTTCGACCCGCCCCAGGCCGCGATCCCGGCGAAGAGGAAGCCCAGCGGCATGGCGGGCGCCACGAGCAGGATCGACCCCTCCGGGCACGGCGTCGCGATCTCGTAGGCCCCGCCGCTCGCGCACGAGCCGCCGACGTCCATGACCTCGCGCATGCCGTGCCACAGCGACGTGATGCAGACCGCCAGGCCGGCCAGGCCGACGAGCCACAGCAGCCAGGAGCGGGAGGCGGGAGCGACGGGCGTCTCGGGCATGGCGCCATCGTGCGCCCGCGCGCACCCCGGAGCATCAGGGCACACCCTGATCCCGCCTCCGGGACCCTGGCCACAACCCTGACACAGCTGTGTCAAGGTTGGCCCGTTCGCTGGTAGAGTCGAGCCCATGGAGCGTGACTTCCTGGCCGCCGCCCGCGAGCGTGTGATCGTCTTCGACGGGTCGATGGGCGCCCTGCTCGAGGAGCAGGACCTCGACCTCGAGCGCGACTACCAGCTCCCGGGCCGCGCGCATGAGGTGCTCGTCCTCAACCGCCCCGACGTCATCGAGGGCGTGCACACCTCGATGGTCGAGGCCGGTGCCGAGGTCGTGGAGACCGACACGTTCCAGGGCTCGCGCCTGAAGCTCGAGGAGTGGGGCCTGCAGGACCACACGCTCGAGATCAACCAGCGCGCCGCCGAGATCGCCCGCAAGGCCGTCGGTCCCGACCGCTTCGTCGCCGGCTCGATCGGCCCGACCGGCTTCCTGCCCTCCTCCGACGACCCCACGCTCGGCAACATCGCCTTCGGCAAGCTCGTCGAGGTCTTCACCGAGCAGGCGACCGGCCTGCTCAAGGGCGGCGCCGACCTCCTCATCATCGAGACCGCGCAGGACGTCCTCGAGGTCAAGGCGGCCGTCTTCGGCGCCCGCGAGGCGTTCAAGGCGACCGGCCGCAAGGTGCCCATCCAGGTGAGCGCCTTCGTCATGCCCGAGAACGGCAAGATGCTGCTGGGCACCGACGTCTCCTCGTGGCTGACCACGATGGAGGCGCTCAAGGTCGACGTCATCGGCCTCAACTGCTCCTCGGGCCCTGAGCACATGCGCGACGCGATCCGCTTCCTCGGCGAGTTCGCGCCGATGCCGATCCACTGCATCCCGAACGCCGGCATCCCGCAGCAGGGCCCCGACGGCGAGACGATCTTCCCCGAGAAGCCGGGCCCGCTGGCCGACGTCCTGGGCGACTTCGTCGACCGCTACGGCCTGTCGATCGTCGGCGGGTGCTGCGGCACGACGCCCGAGCACATCTCCGCGATCGCCGAGCGCTGTCGCGGCGCCCGGACCGACTTCACGCGCCCCGCCCCGCGCGCGCCGCACGTCTCGTCGCTCATCACCGCCACGCCGCTGGTGCAGGACCCGTCGCCGACGCTCGTCGGCGAGCGCGTCAACTCGCAGGGCTCGCGCAAGGCCAAGGAGCTCCTGCTCGCCGACGACTACGACGGCCTCGTCCAGGTCGCCGAGGACCAGGTCGAGGGCGGCGCGCACGTGCTCGACCTCTGCGTCGCGCTCACCGAGCGCACCGACGAGGACGTGCAGATGGCCGAGGTCGCCAAGCGCGTCTCGCTCTCGCAGCCCGCGCCGATCCAGGTCGACTCGACCGAGCCGGAGGTCATCCAGCGCGCCCTCGAGCAGATCCCGGGCCGCGCGATCGTCAACTCGGTCAACCTCGAGGCGGGCCGGGACAAGCTCGACCAGGTCGTCCCCGTCGCGATCGCCCACGGCGCGGCGCTCATCGCGCTGACCATCGACGAGGTCGGGATGGCCAAGACGGCCGAGCGCAAGGTCGAGGTCGCCAAGCGCATCAAGGAGCTGGCCTGCGACGAGCACGGCCTCGACCCCGAGCTGCTGATCTTCGACGTCCTCACCTTCACGCTCACCACGGGCGACGAGGAGTGGAAGCCCTCCGCGGTCGAGACGATCGAGGGCATCCGGCGCGTCAAGGCCGAGCTGCCGGGCGTCAAGACGTCGCTGGGCGTCTCCAACGTCTCCTTCGGCGTCGGGCCGGCCGCGCGCGCGGTCCTCAACTCGACCTTCCTGCACCACTGCGTGGAGGCCGGGCTGGACCTCGCGATGGTCAACCCGAACCACATCACGCCCTACGGCGAGATCGACCAGGTCGAGCGCGACCTCGCCGACGACCTGGTCTTCAACCGCCGCGAGGACGCGCTGGAGCGCTTCATCGCGCACTTCGAGAGCAAGGGCGCGACGGAGGAGGCCTCCGAGGCGGCCGACCCCACGGCCGGCATGGAGCCCGAGGAGGCCCTGCACTGGCACATCCTGCGCCGCAAGAAGGACGGCGTTGAGGCCCAGATCGACAAGGCCGTCGAGAAGCTCGGCGCCGTCCCGGTCCTCAACGACGTGCTGCTGCCGGCGATGAAGGAGGTCGGCGACAAGTTCGGCGCGGGCGAGCTGATCCTGCCGTTCGTCCTGCAGTCGGCCGAGGTCATGAAGCGCGCCGTCGCCCAGCTCGAGCAGTACCTCGACCGCATCGAGGGCTACACGAAGGGCACCGTCGTCCTGGCCACGGTCTTCGGCGACGTGCACGACATCGGCAAGTCGCTGGTCAACACGATCCTGACCAACAACGGCTACTCCGTGGTCGACCTCGGCAAGCAGGTGCCGATCTCGAACATCCTCGACGCGGCCAAGGAGCACGACGCGACGGCGATCGGCCTCAGCGCGCTGCTCGTGTCGACCTCCAAGCAGATGCCCGCCGCGGTGCAGGAGCTCCACGCCCAGGGCCTCGAGTACCCCGTGCTCATCGGCGGCGCCGCGATCAACCGTGCGTTCTCCTACCGCGCGCTGTTCCCCGGCGGCAAGGAGACCGAGGAGCAGTACGAGCCGGGCGTCTTCTACTGCAAGGACGCCTTCGAGGGCCTGGCCGTGATGGACGCGATCGTCGAGGACGACGCGCGCGAGCGGCTGCGCACCAAGCTGCGCGAGGACGCCGAGCAGTTCCGCCTCAAGGGCGAGGAGCCCGAGGAGCTCGACACCTCCGACGACAGCGTCCGCTCCGCCGTGCGCACCGACGTCGACATCCCCGAGCCGCCGTTCTGGGGCGTCCGGGAGATCCCGGTCGACATGGACGAGCTCTACAGCCACCTCGACACCCACGTGCTCTTCAAGCTGCACTGGGGCGGGCGCGGCGTGAAGGGCGATGCCTGGAAGGAGCTCGTCGAGGGCGACTTCCGCCCGCGCCTCGAGCGCATGTGGGCCGAGCAGGACTACCTGCACCCGCGCGCGCTGCTGGGCTTCTTCCCCTGCTACTCCGAGGGCAACGACATCGTCGTGCTCGACCCCGAGGACCGCGAGACCGAACTGGCGCGCTTCGTGACGCCGCGCCAGCCCAAGGGCGATCGCCTCGCGACGTCGGACTTCTTCCGCCCGAAGGAGAGCGGCGAGCTCGACGTCATCGCCCTGCAGGCGCTGACCGTCGGCTCCGAGGTCACCGACCTGATGGCCAAGCTCGAGGCCGACGGCGAGTTCGCCGAGCAGCTCTTCGTCCACGGCCTCGGCGTCCAGACCGCCGAGGGCCTGTCGGAGTGGCTGCACTGGAAGGTCCGCGGCTGGCTGGGCATCCCCGCCACCCAGGGCCGCCGCCTGTCGTGGGGCTACCCGGCGATCCCCGACCAGGCCGACCACAAGAAGGTCGAGCAGCTGCTCGACCTCGAGCAGATCGGGATGCAGATCACCGACGGCGGCTTCGCCCCGGTGCCCGAGCAGTCGACGCTGGCGATGGTCCTGCACCACCCGCAGGCCATCTACTACGGCATGCGCAACGGCCGCCTGCTGCCCGACGGCTCGCCCGACGACGTCATCAAGGGCTCCAAGCGCGACCCCTCGCTCTTCGGCCAGGCGCCCGAGCTCGAGGACGAGGACCCGCGCGAGGGCGCCGTCGAGGCCGAGGACGGCCAGCCCGCGGGCCGCGCGGCCGGCCGCGAGGAGGCGCCGGAGATGGCGCTGCGCGCCGCCGACCAGGGCTAGTCCCGGCGTGGCCGCGTGACCGCCTGCCCGCGCGCCTGCGCGGGTAGAGCGGTCCGCATGGCCCACCAGAAGCTCGTGCTGGCCGGGGTCGCCGCGGCGGCCGCGGCCGGCGCTGCCGCCGCCCCGTCGGTCGTGGCCCAGAGCGATCAGCCGCCGGTGACGGCGAAGCTCGACGTGCTGCGCGCCGGGCCGGAGCGCGTGCCGACGGCGAAGGTCCGCATCGGCCGGCGGACGTACCTCTTCATCGTCGACACCGGCGCGTCGCGCACGTTGCTGGACCGCAGCGTCGTACGACGCGAGGGCCTCAGGCCGTTCGGCGAACGGCGCTCGGTGGGCGGCGTCGGCGGCACGCTGCGCGTGCAGCGCGTGCGGGTGCGCACGTGGCGCCTGGGCGACCGCGACCTGCCGGCGATGACCGTCGTCACCGGCGAGCTGGGCGATGGGGCGCGCTTCGGCGGGCTGCTCGGCTCGGACGTCATGGCCCGCTACGGGACCGCGCGCTTCGACTTCCGCAGCGAGCAGCTCGTGCTGGGCGGATAGCGTCCGCCCATGCGGATCCACGTGACGAGCGTGCTGGTCGACGACCAGCGCAAGGCGCTGGCCTTCTACACCGACAAGCTGGGCTTCCAGACCAAGCACGACATCGTGATCGGCGAGGGCGGCGCGCGGTGGCTGACCGTGGTGCCCCCCGAGGCCGCCGAGGGCACCGAGCTGCTGCTCGAGCCCGACAACCACCCGGCGGCCAAGCCGTTCAAGCAGGCGCTCAAGAAGGACGGCATCCCCTACACGTCGTTCGCCGTGGACGACGTGGAGGCCGAGTACGAGCGCCTCAAGGGCCTGGGCGTGCGCTTCCACCGGGAGCCCACGACGGTCGGCGAGGTCACGATCGCCGTCTTCGACGACACCTGCGGGAACCTCATCCAGATCGTCGCCGGACCCGACGTCTAGCGGGCCGGCGTGATGGGCGCGTCGAGCAGCTCGACGCCGACCGCGAAGCGCGCCGTGAACGGCTCGCGGACGACCCGCAGCCCGTCGCCGGTGCGCAGGGCGTCGGTCGGGGCGGTCATCGGCTCGAGCGCCATGAGCGCCTGGCCGGGCGGTGCGAAGAGCTGCGCGTGCGAGTAGCCCTCCCCCAGCTCCAGCGTGATCCGGCGGTAGCCGCCGGCGAGCGTCAGCCGGGGGTCGTCGAGGTCGGTCAGGAGGTCGTCGAGCACGCGCCCACCCAGCGGCTCGGTGCTCGCCTCGCGGCGCGTCGACGCGCCGGTCGGCAGGCCGCGGTCGTCGAGCTCGAGGTGCGTGTGGCCCGGGAGCCCGAGCAGCCAGTCCTCGCGCACCGCCTGGGGCACGACGAGGTACGGGTGCCAGCCGAACGCGACCGGCACCGCGGCGCCGTCGAGCGGCTCGAGCGTCGTGGCGACGTGCAGCGCGCCGCCGTCCAGGCGGGCCTCGACCTCGACGGCGTGGGGGAACGGGAACTGGCGCAGGACCTCGTCGCCCGGGACGACGCGGGCGCGCACCGCGGCGGGCCGCTCGTCGACGACCTCCCAGTCCGGCGAGGCGGCCAGCAGGCCGTGGATCGGCAGGCCGTGCTCCTCGGTGCGCGTGAGGGGTGAGTCGGCGTCGAGGACGACCTCGCGACCCGCGACCTCGAAGGCGTAGCCGCCCAGGCGGTTGGCCCAGGGGTGCAGCAGCGGCAGGCCGAAGGTCGAGCCGCGCCGGACGTAGGCGTCCAGGCCGCCGCGCTGGCCCAGGAGCTCGGCGCCGCGGTGGGTCAGCGAGAAGCCCACCATGCCGACGCCGGCGGCGAACCGGGCCTGCAGGTCGCCGTCCTTGAGGGTCACGATCCGCGCCTCCACGTCGCACAGCATCCCCGGTAGCGTCGCGCCGTGCGCATCCTGAGCATCGACGGTGGCGGGATCCGCGGCCTCGTGCCGGCGCGCGTGCTCGAGCGCCTCGAGGCGATCACCGGCCGCCCCGTCTTCGAGCTCTTCGACCTCGTGGCCGGGACCTCGACGGGCGGCATCCTGGGCTGCTCGCTGTGCGCCCCCGCGCTCGACGCAGGCGGCGGGGCGCGCCACACCGCCGCGGAGCTCGTCGGGCTCTACCGGACCGAGGGCCCCAGGATCTTCCGCCGCTCGCTGGGCCAGCGGGTGCGCTCGCTCGAGGGCCTCGTCGACGAGAAGCACTCGGCCGCCGCCCTCGACGACGCCCTGGAGCGCTACCTCGGGGACGCGCGGCTCGGCGACGCGCTCGTGGCGCTGCTCGTCACGACGTACGACCTCCAGGCCCGCGCGCCGTTCTTCTTCAAGAGCTGGCGCACCGACGAGGAGGGCCGCGACGCCCTGCTGCGCGACGTCGCCCGCGCCACCGCCGCGGCGCCGACGTACTTCGAGCCGCTGCGCTGGCGCAGCGCCGACGGCCGCGGGCCGCAGCGGGCGCTGGTCGACGGCGGCGTCTTCGCGGCCAACCCCGCCATGTGCGCCTACGCCGAGGCGGCGCGCCTGCGTCCGGGCGAGCCGGTCCTCGTCCTGTCGCTGGGCACCGGCGAGACGTTCGAGCCGATCGCCTTCGACGACGCCAAGGACTGGGGGCTGGCCGAGTGGGCGCGCCCCGTCATCGACGTCGTCCTCGACGGCGTGAGCGACACCGTCGGCTACCAGCTCGACCACCTCGTCCCGGAGGCCGACCGCCTGCGCCTCCAGACGACGCTGCCGCGCTCCATCGGGATGGACGACGCCTCGGCCGAGGCGCTCGACGCCCTGGACGCGGCGGCCAGCACGCTGCTCGACCGCGAGGACGCCGCCCTCCGGGCCTTCGCCGCCCGCCTCACCGCATGAAAGGTGCCTGGCACCTTTCATCCCGGGCGCAGGGCTGCGGCGTCCGCGATCGTCCCCTGGAACAGGAACGCCGTCTGGCGCAGCGAGGACTCGAGGTCGAACGGGTCGAGCGCCGAGATCGCGTCGCGCACGACGACCACGCGGTACCACCGCAGCGCCGCGGACGCCGCCGTGTAGTGCACGCAGATGTTCGCCACCGTCCCGCACAGCACGACGGTGTCGACGCCCCAGACGCGCAGCAGGTGGTCGAGGTGCGTGCCGTAGAACGCGTCGTAGCGGACCTTGCGGATGACCGTCTCGTCCGGGCGGGGCGCGAGCTCGTCGACGAGCTCCCAGCCCCAGGTGCCCTCGCGGGCGTGGGCGGGCCAGATCGCGAACTCGGGGTCGTCCTCGCCGTGGGTTCCTGGGTGAAGACGACGCGCATCCCCGAGGAGCGGGCGAGCTCGAGCGCGCGCTGCACCGCGGGCAGCGTGCCCTGCGCGTCCGGGACCTGCAGCGTGCCGCCGTCGCGGACGAAGTCGTTCTGCAGGTCGACGACGACGAGGGCCGTCCGCGCCGGGTCCAGCGGCACGTCGGCGGCGACCTCGTAGGGCGGGACGTCGGGGCCGGGCATGGCCCCATCCTCCTACCCGGCCTGCGTCGTGGTCGTCCGCGGGGTGGTCGTGCCGCCCGGCCGCGGGCCGCCGTCGATGCGCACCGGCTTGAAGCGGCCCTGGTCGTCGGTGAGCTCGAGCTCCAGCTCGAGCCTGCGGCCCATGGCCCGCGCGGTGCAGGTGAAGCGCCTGCCCTGCTCGGCCGCGACGTCGTCGGGGCAGCTGACGTCCTGCAGGCGCACGCCGAGCTGGTCCTGCACGTAGGTCGCGACCTTGGCGGCCGCGTCGTCGGCGTCGAGCCGCCGCTCGCGCGAGGCGAGGCCGAAGACGAGGGCGAGCCCGACGGCGAAGAGCGCGAGGAGCGCCCAGCGCGCCGGCGTCACGCCTCGGCCTCGACCGTCCCGTCGGCGTGGTGCGTCGGCAGCGGCTGGAGCTCGACCGGCGAGGCGTGCAGGGCGCGCAGGCGGACGTCCTTCCAGCTGACGCCCTCGCCGACCAGCGCGGGCAGGCCCATGACGAAGGCGGTGGCGATCTCCACGGCCTGCAGGACGATGCCGTAGCCCAGGGCGTCGGCGGTGCCGATGCCGTAGCGGTGCAGGACGAAGACGCAGGCGGCCTGGAAGACCCCGAGGTTCGACGGCGTGGCCGGCAGCACCGCGCTGACGTTCACCGCGAAGAGCACGGCCGCTGCGGCTCCCAGCCCCGCCTGCTCGTCCAGGCCGAAGGCGACCAGCAGCACGTAGCAGGACAGCAGCTGGATGGCCCACGCCAGCAGCTGCGTCGCGACGGCGATGGAGCCGAGCTTCGGGCGGCGGAAGACGACGAGCCCGCCCCGCACCGAGACGAGCGCCGAGTGGACCTTGCGGCCGAACGCCTCGACGCGCTTGAAGCGCGACGGCGCGCCCGAGCGCAGGAGCGACGGCAGCGCCAGCACGGCGAAGAGCACCGCGATCGGCAGGGCGGTGAAGACCCACAGGCCATCGGGTCCGCGGTCGAAGTAGTCGACGGTCCCCAGCACCCACGCGCCCAGGAGCACGAGCGCCAGGACGTTGACGAGCGCCTGCGAGACGATCGTGCCGAGCACCGCGGGGAAGAGCCCGCGCGCGCCGCCGAGCCTGCGCGCCACGACCATGGCGCGGGCCGGCTCGCCGAGGCGGGCCGGCAAGGTCGCCGACATGAGGACGCCGATCATCGTGCCCTGGAGCGCATCGCGCAGCCGGGGCCGGCTCGCCGGCAGGGCGGCCTGGAGGATCGCGTGCCAGCTCACCGCGCGCACGACCATCGACAGGCACATGAGCGCCAGCGCAGCGAGGACCCACGAGGGGCTCGAGCCGATGAGCGCGTCGCCGATGCGCTCGGCGCCGATGCGGTGGATGGCGGCGAAGGCGAGCCCGACCGCGCCGGCGGCGGCGCCCAGCACCAGGCCGCGACGGACGACCGGCGGGATGCGCTTGCGGCCGCCGATGGGCGCCGGCTCGAGCGTCGGCAGGCGCGTCGCGCGCACGGCGGGCAGGCGGTCGGCCGGCGTGAAGCCCCGGCGCCAGGCGAAGCGCTCGACGGCTGCCTCGGGCTCGGGCACCGCGATCGCGTCCTCGTAGGCGTCGACGACGTCGGCGGCGACGCGCGGCCACGCGTAGCGCGGCGCGGCCTCGGCGGCGCCGCGCGCCAGCGCGCGCCGGCGGGGCGCGTCGAGCGCGAGCTCGCGCAGGCGCTCGGCCAGCGCCTGGGCGTCGCCGCGCGGCACGAGGAGGCCGTCGACGCCGTCGCGCACCACGTCGCGGTAGCCGGCGATGTCGGACGCGACGACCGGGCGCCCGGCGGCGAAGGCCTCGGTGAGGACCATCCCGAAGGACTCGCCGCCCAGCGACGGGGCGACCAGGAGGTCGGCCGCGCGCAGGGCGCGCTCCTTCTCGGCGTCGTCGACCTTGCCCAGTGCGGTGACACCGCGGGCGTCGAGCAGCAGCGGCTCGAGCTCCTCGGGCCCGGCCCCGACGACGGTCAGCTCGGCGGGCACGTGCTCGCGCAGCGCCTCGAAGGCGCGCAGCAGGACGGGCAGGCCCTTGCGCTCGACGGCCTGGCCGACGAAGGCGAGGCGCAGGACGCCGTCGTCCTCGCGCGGACCCGGGAGCGCGTCGGGCACGGTCACGCCGTTGGGGATGACCCGGTAGCGCCCGCCGTAGAAGCGCCGGCCCGTCCAGGCGGCGGCCTCGGAGACGGCGATGCGCACGCGCAGGCGGTTGAGCCGGCGGCGGGCGCCGAGCAGCGACGCCGCGCCGTTGGTCATCGCGTTGGCGCTGTAGCAGTGGAAGGTGCCGACGAGCGGCGCGTCCGTGCTGAGCAGCGCGTCCCAGCCGGTGACCGGCGCGACGGGCTCGTGGACGTGGACGACGTCGGGCTGCAGCTCGGCCAGCGCGCGGCGCATCGCCACGATGGAGGCCGGCGTGATCGCGAGGTTCGAGATCGCGCCGTTGGCGGGGAAGCCGACCGTGCGGCCGAGGGGGACGACCCACTCGGGCAGCTCGCGCTCCTGCGGACGGGCACCGCGATGCAGCCGCGCCGAGAGGTCGTCGGGCGGGTCGTAGGGCGCGAGCACGTGGACGTCGTGGCCACCGGCGTGCAGCTCCCCTGCCAGTGCCTCGATGTGCCGCGTGACGCCCCCCGGGTACGTCCACGAGTAGGGGGACAGGAGCGCGATGCGCATGCGAGAGGGGTCGATGCTATCGAGCGCTCCCGGCGGAGCTCGGTGGGGGTGGCTCCCCAACGGACAGCCGGGGGTCCCCGCGCACGTAGATCGTGGCGACGGCGAGCACCGCGGTGGCGAAGAGCAGCAGCACGGGTCCTGAGTCGTTCGACAGCGCCCCGAGGAGGCCTGCCGCCAGGCCGCCCCCGAGGGCCGCCTGCCAGGCCGGATCGCCCGCCAGGGGCGCGTAGAGGCGGTCGCGCCGGCGCACCGCCCACGCGATGGCCAGCAGGGCGACGAGCGTCGCGAACGGCATCAGGCCGCGCTGGAGCTGGCCCCAGGCCAGCTCGTAGCGCCGGGTGACCGTCTCCCAGAGGTCCGCGCCGTCCTCCGCGCGCAGCACGGTGCGGGTGAAGTGCCCGTCTCCGGCGGTGACGAGGTCGAGGACGGCGAGGGCGACGAGCGCGAGCACCGGGACGGCCGCCGCCACGACGACGCGCTTGGCCGTCAGGGCGCCAGGCAGCAGCAGGAGCACCGCGACCGCCGTCCCGGCCCCGACGGTGACGACGCCGCCGACGTCGGCGCCCAGGCGTCCCGCGCCGATGACCGCGCCCAGGGTCGCCCCCGCCGCGCCGGCGACCGTCGCGCTGCGCACCGACCGGCCGCGTCCCATGAGCGCCACCGCGAGCCCCAGCAGCAGCAGGACGGGCAGCGTCGCCTCGAGCTCGTTGCCGATGCCGTAGAAGCGCGAGCCGAAGCGCGGGTTGGGCCCCAGCAGCGAGCGGATGACGAGGTCCGAGCCGCGGGCGAGGTCGACGGCGTAGGCGACGACCGCCACCGCGCAGGGGACCAGCGGGCCGCGCGGCCACCGCGCGGCGCGGTCGGTCAGCGCGCCCAGCACGAAGCTCCCGCCGGCGACGATGGCCATCTCGGTCGCCCGCGCCGGTCGCAGCGCCGCGGTCAGCAGGAGCACCGACGGCATCCACAGCAGCGCGAGCGCGCCGGTGCGGTAGGCGAAGCGCACGCCGCGGCGGTCGGCGACGATCGAGGCGGCGAGCAGGACGACGAGCCAGACCGCCAGCAGCGTCTCGAGCGCGGGGAAGCGCCGGGCGCTGATGACGCGCAGCCGGCCCTCGAGCGTGCGCAGCGCGTCGGCGTCGGGCGCGCCCGGCGCCCGGATCGCCTGGCCGCTCATCTCGTCGGGCACCGGCAGGCGCAGGTGGCGCAGGAGCGTCGGGGCGAGGTCGATGGCGGCGACGACGCCGTCGAGGCGCGTCGTGCGCGAGGTCAGCGCGCCCGGGCCCTGCGCGAGCCCGTCGATCGCCGTCGGCAGCAGCTGGGGCGCGCGGGCCTCGGGCGGGGACTGGAGGACCACGAGCAGCTCCCCGGGCGTGCGCGCCCGGCGCAGCCGTGCCACCGCGTCGTCGCCCGTCGCGTCGGACGGCAACGCGGCGACGACGAGCCGGTGGTCGCCCAGCAGCGCCCGGGCGCGGCGCGCGACGTCGTCCGCCGCGCCGAGCGAGACCGCCGCGATGCGTCCCGTCCTGTCGGCCGCGGCGACGGCCTCGACGTTGTCGCGCCCCCGCACGCCCGCGTAGGCGATGCCACCCGGCACCCGACTCCCCAGCAGGCCGGGGACGACGTCGGCCGGCGCCGTCTCCGCGCGCGCCCGGGCCGCCAGCCAGCCCGTGATGAGCCCGCCGCCGTCGTCCTCGCCGAACAGCTCGAGCTCCGGCACCGCCTCCGGGTCGTAGGCCGAGGCCGACGTCCGCGCGCCCTGGGTGACGTCGAGCAGCGCCTGCTCGCGCGAGTAGCGGCCCTGCACCGCCCCGGTGAGGCCCAGCGACGTGCCCTCCAGGCCCTCGAGGCGCGCGAGCGCGGGCTGCGGCGGCGGGGCGCCCTCGGGGCGCTCGTCGGCGGTGGGCTGCGGCAGGAAGGCCACCAGCGCCCGCGGTCCCGACGCACCGCCGTCCTGGGCGTCGGCGCGCGCCGGCGGCGACGGCCAGGCGCACCACGCCAGGAGGAGGAGCAGGACTACCCTTGGGACACCGTGTCCGACCGTCACTTCGTCAAGTACACCTTCCTCAAGGTGGATCCTGCCTGGCGGCGCCTGCCCGCCGAGGAGCGGGCCGAGGGCAAGGCCGAGTTCCTGGCCGCCTGCGAGGACTTCGCCGAGGGCCACCTGCTGCAGGCCTTCTCGCTCATCGGCACCCGCGGCGACGCGGACATGATGCTGCTGGCCGAGGCGGAGAACCTCGACCGCATCCACGAGCTGCACGTCGTGCTCGGCCAGAGCGGCCTGATGTCGTGGTGCTCGACGCCGTACTCGTTCCTCGGGCTGCGCAAGACGAGCGAGTACTCGGACGAGGAGCGCCACATCCCGCGCGCCTTCAAGGGCAAGTACGTCTTCGTCTACCCGTTCGTCAAGACGCGCGCCTGGTACGGGATGCCGGCGGACGAGCGCTGGAAGATCATGCAGGAGCACATCCGCGTCGGGCGCGAGTACCCGCAGGTCGACAACCACACGACGTACTCGTTCGGCCTCGACGACCAGGAGTTCGTCGTCGCCTTCGACACCGACGACGCGGGCGCGTTCCTCGACCTCGTGCAGCGCCTGCGCACGACCGAGGCCTCCGCCTACACCCAGCGCGACACGCCGAGCTTCACCTGCCTGCGCACGTCGCTGACCCGGGCGCTCGACGCGCTGGACGGCAGCACCTCGCGCGCGGAGGCGACCCTGTGAGCGGGCCCCTGCGCGTCGCCATCTTCGGCGCCGGGCCCTCGGGCTTCTACGCCGCCTCGCAGCTGCTGAAGGTCGCCGAGCCCGAGTTCGAGGTCGACCTCTTCGACCGCCTCCCCACCCCGTACGGCCTGGTGCGGGCGGGCGTGGCGCCGGACCACCCGAACATCAAGGTCGTCACGAAGGCCTTCGACAAGACCGCCAAGCACGAGCGCTTCCGCTTCTTCGGCCATGTCTGCCTGGGCGAGGACGTCTCGCGCGAGGAGCTGCTCGAGCGCTACCACGCGGTCCTCTACGCGGTGGGCACCTCGACCGACCGCAGGATGGGCATCCCGGGCGAGGACCTCAAGGGCTCGCACCCGGCCACCGAGTTCGTCTCCTGGTACAACGGCCACCCGGACTTCGCCGAGCTCGAGTTCGAGCTGCAGACCGCGAAGCGCGTCGCGGTCATCGGCAACGGCAACGTCGCCATGGACGTCGCCCGGATGATCGCCCTGGCGCCCGACGAGCTGGCGGTCACCGACACCGCCGACCACGCGATCGACGTCCTCAACGCCGCGGGCGTCGAGGAGGTCGTGATCCTCGGCCGGCGCGGTCCGGCCCAGGCGGCGTTCACCAACCCGGAGCTGCGCGAGATGGGCGAGCTCGAGCGCGCCGACGTCGTCGTCGACCCGGCCGACCTGGAGCTCGACGAGGAGTCCGCCGCGTGGCTGGCCTCCGAGGAGGCCCACCGCACGAACAAGCTCAACGTCGAGATCCTGCGCGAGTACGCCGCCCGCGAGCCCGAGGGCAAGCCGATGCGCGTGCGCTTCCGCTTCCTCGTCTCCCCCGTCGAGGTCCTCGGGGACGACGACGGCCGCGTGCGGGCACTCAAGCTCGAGCGCAACGCCATCCAGGGCGGTCGCGCGGTCGGCACGGGCGAGACCGAGGAGCTCGACTGCCAGCTCGTCTTCCGCTCGATCGGCTACCGCGGCCTGCCGCTGGCGGGCATCCCGTTCGACGACCAGCGCGGCCTCATCCGCAACGAGGGCGGGCGCGTCTGCGACGCGTCCGGCGCCCCGCTGCCGGGTGAGTACTGCGCGGGCTGGATCAAGCGCGGCCCGTCGGGCGTCATCGGCACGAACAAGAAGGACGCGCAGGACACCGTCGACAAGCTCCTCGAGGACGCCGCGGCCGGCAAGCTCAACGCGCCCACCAAGGACGACGTCCTCGAGCTCCTCACCGAACGCGTCGAGCACCTCGTCGAGTGGACGGGCTGGGAGGCGATCGACGCCGCGGAGCGCGCCGCGGGCGAGCCCCAGGGGCGGCCGCGCGTGAAGCTCGTCGAGTGGGACGCCCTGCGCGAGGCGGGGCGGGGCGCGCCGGCGGCGTAGGGGGTCGGCGGGGCCGCGGTCCGGTCGGCCGGGGGCAGTCCGTCACCCGCGTGGCGGCCCGTCACGCCCCTGGCGGCCCGTCACGCGCACGGTGGCCCGCCCGATCGTGACCCTGAAGTCGTGCCCGCATGCCGGGCACAACTTCAGGCTCACCATCAGCGGTGGCAGACCAGCAGGGACCGAGCGAAGCCCACCGCGCCACGATCGGTCCCTACGATCGACCCATCAGCGCCATCAGACCAATCCACTTCGAGTCTGGCGGTGTCCCGCTGGTGGTGGTCGGCCTGTCGGTCAGCGACCGCAGGGCGACGATCGACATGCGGATCTCACCGACCCCCGGCGTCCTCGCCGCTCTCGGCGCCTTCCACCGGCAGCTGGCCAGGTGGGAGCGAGAGCGCGCGACGGACGAGCCGCCGCCCGATGCGCCGTTCGACCACGTCCTCGACGCCGACATCTTGATGCTGGACCGGGGCCGGCTCATGATGCGCGTCCACTCGCAGGTCGGCGGCACCGGCACCGAGCTCGAGGCGAGCTGGACCTTCGTCGCCGACCGCCCGGTCGTCGCGGACGAGCTGACCCTGATCGCCGGCGGCGAAGCTCACCGCCTCACCCGCCGGCTCCCCACTCGCTGAAGCTCGCGGTCTCTCAGGACCCCAGCAACAGGATCAGATGGAGCGATGCCCATGCGCGTAGGTCACTCGCCCAATGGCGCATGTCGGGAGCATCCTGACCGGCCCGTCGCACTGTGCTGGGACGACTGACCGCTCAGGACGGAGGCAGGGCCGAAGGTCTGGCTTTGGGCCTGGCCACGCGCTCAGCCTGCCGGGGGGGAGACTGCATGCCCTGGGTCCGCCACGGCCCGCCTTCGACCCAGTCGTTCATCGCAGTCGGCTGCCATCCGGGTCGCGGCGAGCGGTCCGGATAGCGCCGGCGAGCAGCATCCATGCGCTCGCTGCCGTAGTAGCGCATTGCCCACCAGGAGTCCGGCTTGGCGAGGCGACAAGGGCCCACGAGGTTGAGCAGCGGCACGAACAACGCACACGTCCCGACGCCGGCTTGCCCTTCAGGAAGCAGATCGCGACGAGCCCGAACTGGTAGCCCAGCATCATGAGGATCGCGAGAAGCTCACCGACCATCGAGCATTCCGGTTACCCCCGAAGGGCGACTGCGAGACGCGCCAGGACTGACCTGACTCAGGGGGCGTTTGAACCCAGGTCGCGCCTCAGGCAAGGACGATGAGCCAGCCGCCGAGCAGGCACACGACGCCAGCTGTGATGTACGCAGACGCAGGTGGACGGTTCGTGCTCCACGGCGCCCACCACGGCACGTTGCGGAACAGCGTCCCGGGCAGGTGATTCGGGGGACGATCAGGGTGGCGCACCCGATCGAGCGCCTGCCACAAGCTGTAGAGGCCGACGACCGTGAACAGCAGGGCGATGACCTCTTCGGCCACCTGGTCGGTCTTCCCCCACCCCAGCCGGTGCACACGGCGCCACCGCTCGCGCGCTTGTCGAACGCCGCACGATCGCCGAGGATCGACCCGGACTGAACTGGGCCATGCGGAGCCGCATCAGGTACTAGCGATGGCGCTTGACGGGTGTCCAGGTGGCGGTCATGCGATACGACGTTGCAGGCGCGCGACAGAGCGTGCTTGACGCCGAGGCGACGCATGCGCGGATCTTCTCCACGACGACCGCCAGCGGGGCTGGGCGGAGGGCTTCGACTGGTAGTGCTCTTCGCCGCGACGTCCACGTGCCGAAGGTCGCCCGGTGTCGGTTCAACCGCACCGAAAGCGGTGATCCCGGGTTCCATGGCCCTGATGCGCAGGCTGACACTCGCGGCCGTTGCAGTGACTGCGCTGCTTCCCTCCCCAGCCCAAGCAGCTCACGCGGCCGTCGAGACCCTGGGAAGCGGTAAGGACGTCTCGCGCATCGTCGGCCTGCGCTACGCGGCCGAACCTGGCGAGGCCAACGCGCTGCGCGTCACGCAGTCAGGCTCCACCCTCATGCTGCAGGACGCAAGGGCGGTCGTTCGAGCGGGTGGTGGATGCACCGCTCAGAGCCCGCACGAGGTCCGTTGCGAGCTGCCCTCCTCCGTAGGTGGTGGGACCCCGACGGATCCATGGGTGTTCGCGGAGCTCGGCGATGGCGACGACTTCGCGCTGACCGCCTCCGGAGCCGACATCCTGCGCGGCGGCGACGGCAACGACTTCCTCGACGGCGGCCCGGGCAACGACACGCTCGAGGGCGGCAGTGGCAGCGACGTCCTGCGCAGCACCGACGGCTTCGACCGGGTCTACGGTGGCGAGGGCTACGACCAGGTGCTGCTCGATCCGACTCGTCCTCTGGGTGATCCCGACGCATTGGTCTCCGCATGGCCGCGAGCGGCTACGGCGTTCTGCGAGGGCGGAACGGTCACCGGCGCACGCCTCGCCGACCGGATCGGCCGCTGTGACCGCGTGTCCCTCGGTCTAGGGGACGTCGCCGCCCGGCCCCGGTTCTCCGCGTCCGCGGCGAGGTTCACGTTGCGCTGCCCCGCCCCGCAGCGAGGGCGATGCACCGGACGCATCGAAGTGGGAGGTCGCCGTCGTGGCGAGGCGCGCTTCGACTTCCCGAACGGCACGCTCAAGACGGTCACCGTCCCATTGAGACGTGGTCGCCGAACCACCAACCGCTACGGCTTCGTCATAAGCGGCAACGGTCGGCTCGGCAAACAGCGCCTGCCGATGCGGGCGAGCTGGTCGATCGACATCACCTCGCGATGAACGCCAACGCATCGCCACGATCGCGCTCGTGTTCCTTGACCCAGCCTCCTTGCGTGGGTCCCGCCTTCTTTCGCCGTGTTCGTCGTGCTCGTCGGTCCCGCAACGGCGAGCGGGATGCTCGTGCGGCGCAGAGGTTCGGCGGTCCAGCAGGCAAGCGAACTGTCGCGGGTCGCACCGAGCGGGGTCCGCACCATCCCAAGGGGCCCTGAGCCGGCACACGGCAGACGGTGGCCGCGAGCGATCGGCAGGCCCAACGCGCGTGGCCTCGATCATCGCGCGAAGGTGGCATCCCACAGCGGCACGGCGTCCACGACCGTTCCCCTGATGTGGTCGGGCTCAGCGCAGTTCGTAGCGCCGAGCCTGGTCCGCGAGGGTCCAGGTGGCCACATCCCCGCGCAGCCGCATCGGCCCGATGGACGCCGGCTCCCCCCGGTCTGCGGTCCGGGTGCCCAGCCGATCGCTGAATCGCACGCGGGCGCCCGGCGGCGCGTTGAACTGGGGACTGCCCGAAGCTGGTGGCTCGCAGATCACGATCAGGGGGCTCGAGTGCGTCGTCCCGCCGACAGCGATGGCGCGGTGGTGGCCGTTGCGCAGGTCGTAGCGATGAGGCGTCACGAAGGCAGACGTCGACCGGCGATCGACCTGGCTGGTCACGTACGCCAGGAACCGCCCCTGCAGCCGGAAGGCGGATGCCGCCTCAGCGATGCCGCCCTCATCGAACGTGCGAGCGCCCTCGAGCTTGACGAGCTCGCCGCTGGAACTGAGACAACCACGAAGCCTCGTCGTCGCCAGCCCTGGTGCCGCGGCCTGAAGCCCGCGGCGCCCGAAGTTCAGAGCTGGATGTCGACCACCCGATAGTCCGGCTGCGCATCCGTGGGCTCGGTGACCACGATCCGCCGGTCCACCCCGCTCGCCGTGACCGAGATGGCGTTCGCCGCCAGAGGCTCGGGCCGAGCGCTCGCGTCCTTGCCGAAGGTGGTGAGGATCGAGTCGCGGCCCACGCGCGACGGCTTGAGCTGGGCGCTGGTCACCTGGCCGTCCAGCGTCCAGCTGGCTCCCACGCGCGTCAGGACCTCGAACCAGGTGCACTCGCTGTCGAGCGTCGTCGACCTCCGCGTCGAGACCACCAGGAGCGTCGTGCGCAGCGTGCCCCCGTCCTTGACCTCAGCACCAGAACCGCAACCGGCGGGCTCGCCTTCGTCGGGCGGGTTGGAAGCCCACACGACCGCCACGCGGGTGCCGCGCAAGTCCAAGCTCAGGGGACCGAGGTCGACCGAGTCGGCATAGGGCACGGTGCCAGCACGGGACTCTCGAGGACCGGGTCGAAGCGAGCGCGGCCGCCGGCCTTCGAGTCGCTGCAGCAGCAGGGCGATGTCCGCCTGCGACCGGTCACGGCGCGACGCGTACGCGATGCGCCCCTTCCAGATGCTCGGCCGGAACTGGCTGAAGCCCTTGCGCGCCGTGACGTTCAGCTTGTGCTCTCGACCGGTCCCCAAGTCGACCTGGAAGAGCCGACAGCCCCGCGCCGCGTAGTGCAGGGGCAGTCCGTCGGCGCGGCCATCACCGAGATGCGGCTCGCGCCCCGAGCACCGCGAGTACACGGCCACCGGTCGTCCGCCTCGATCCGGCCCGGCGTCGACATCGAATGGCACGCGCTGCCCGCGAACCGGAACGGTGACGGTTCGTCCCGAGCGGTGGTCGACCAGGCGGTAGCGCTTGGAGCGAGCGTCGAAGTGGCTCCACAGCGTGTGGTCGCCGTAGGTCGTGACGGTCGTCGGGCGACTCTCGCTCGCGAGGACCTCGCCGGTGCTGGCGGACGCCGGCGCTGGGCCGAACATCCCGAGCACGACGGAAAGAGCGAGAAGCTTTCGAAGATCCATGGTTCGTAGGTGGGTTTCGTCTCTACCAGTCCATCTCCGGACTGTTCGCCGACAACAGCACCGCGCGCCGTTGCTCTCGGGCGAGCAAACGCGGCACCAGCCCTCCGCCTGTTGCATCTCTCCCCCCCTCTCTCGGCGGCTTGGGATCGACGATGGAGCGGACACGGTGGATGACCTCCGCCATGGAGTCCACCTCATCCGCGCTGCTGCTCCAGCGACTGAGCCCACGGTCAGCGAATGAGACCTCGGTCCGGTCTTGGAGACGAGCACAGCATGACGGCGACGCCCTTGCCCCACTCGTGGCGACACAGCTCGGCTCGCGCGACGAGTCGTGTTGCTCTGACGACAGCTCTCCACCGGTGCCTCAACGCCGTCGCGGGTCGTCGACCGCGATGACCCAGCCCGACCGGAACGCAACGCGACGCGTGCGGTACTGGCCGGTGGCCGTGAGGGAGATCGCGTAGCGACGGGTCGCGCGGTTCGCGACGCGCAGCGGCACCCGGACGGTGCGGCGCTGGCCGGCCGTCACGGAGAAGCGCGCGGAGCCGCGGCGGCGACCCGCAACCCGGTAGCGCCCCCGGCAGGTCCCGCGCGTCCCCAGCCGCTTGTTGGAGGGGCACTGGAACTGGAAGACGGCGGAGGTCGGGGTGAACCTGGGCCTGGCGGGAACGCTCGCGCCCCAGCCGTACTCCACGCGCTCGCAACGGCGCACCTCGTCCATCCGGGGCTGCTCTGCAACGCCGCCATCGCACACGAGCAGCGCCCTCCGCTTGCTCAGGTCGAAGCGCGCGAGGCTCGGAAGCGGCCGGGCTGGGTCGCCGCGCAGGAGGTCACGCCCCGTCCCGCCATGGAGCTCGTCGATCTCCTGGCCTGAGCTGAGGCGCAGGACGTCGTCTCCGTCGTCTCCGAAGACGAGGTCCGGTCCCCGACCAGCGTCGATGAAGTCGTCCCCCGGCCCGCCGCGGATGACGTCCGGCCCGGGTCCGCCGCTGAGGAAGTCGTCGCCGTCAGCGAGGAAGGCGAACATGCCCAGCGGCTCAGCCTCCACTCCGGCCTGACACGCAACCAGGTGCGGTGCGTTCACCATCCGGCAGCCCGGTGCCACGGTCAGGTCCGCGCCGCTGTCGTTGATGCGCAGCTCGCCCGCCACCCACGCAACCTCGACGTGGTTGCGCTCCCCCGGCGCAGCCACGAACTCGACCTGGGGACCCGGGTCGGGGCTGTGCGGATCGATCACCTCGACCACCCGTACCGTCGCAGCCCCCGCCGAAGCCGCGCCGACCGAGAGCGCGACGCCTGAGGCCAGGAGGACGGCTCGAAGTGGCACGTGACTTGAACTCGCACGCCGAAGTCGAGTTGCGCCCATCGGCACCGGGTTGCGTCCCTGAGCCCGAGAGCGCACGATCACCGCACGGTGACGACGCCGCGGAGGCTCATCGGGGACCTTTCGAGACTGCTCGCACCCGGTACACGCCGCAGACCGGCGGCCGGTTCGATCCCGCCGGGTCGATCCCGCACTGACCGTTGGCGGGCGTCATGGCGCTCACGTACACGTCGGAGCGGGTGGCGGCGACGCCGATCGCTGCCCGGCCGGAGGCCGTTTGGGCGATGGCCGTCGTCGTGCGCCGTCCTTGAGCGGTCAGGCTCTCCAACCGGCTTGTCCGCCCCCAGCGTGTCCACCACACCCGCCCGTCACGGACCGCGGGCCCAGCCAGCTGGTGGATGCCGCAATGGGGACCGGTCTGTCCGTCGCAACGACCTGGCTGAGGGAGGCGGCATCCGCACTCGCAGCCCCAAGGGCGGAGGCGAGCGCGATCCCGAGACAGGCGAGCTGATTGATCGGTCGCACGATCATGACAACGCGGGGCGATGAACTGGGTTGCGGCGTTCGACAGTCACGACTGGGATGCCAGAGCCATCAAGGCACGAGGCCTCGCACCGTCACAGGGCAGTGGTCGCCACTCCCTAGTGCGAATGCCGCCGTCGCCTCGACGACGACTTCCATCTACGCACCAGAACGACGGCGCCGAGTACCAGCCAGACCATCGCCAGCACGCCACTCGCTTCCTCCCATCCGGCTTTGTCGCGGCCGACGAAGCTCGCGATGAGGAACGCACCGAAGACGTAGTACATCACCCTGCCGAGGGCGCTCTGGGGCCCTAGGCCGTCCCAGAAGTCCCCGCGGTCGTCAGCCGAGCCAGACATGCTGAGTGGTAGGCCGTACCACGTCGGGTCTCGAGGTACACCCATGCCGGCTCGATGTCGCAAAAGGCGGTCGACCGCAGGAGAGCGCCGACGTGGGAGCACCCACTCAACCCATGGCGACCGTCGACAACGCGACGGAGCGGACCGGGTCGCCGCCGAACCACAGCCAGCGCGTCGCGCTCAACCTGACCCGGCAGAACTCGTATGCGGTGTACCCGGAGTCCACGTTGCGTCGGCCGCAGCGCGCTATGTCTCCGTAGACAGACTTGACCTTCGCTAGGCGGTTGCCGATGCCCACGCCGCGACTCGTCTTCAGGCCGCGGCTCGTGAACAGCATGTAGTACACGCGACGACGAGCGTCACTCGCAAAGACGCCGTCGCTGTACCGCAGCAGGGCTCCGCCCTGACCGCCACGCCGCGGGCCGTCCACCGTCCCGGGCCCGTAGACCGGCCTTCCGGCGTTGCGCGGCTCCACCGGGGCGCTGTACCTGCCGTCCCGTTCGACCGACCCGAAGCGCTCGAAGACGGTCGTCTCGGGGTCGTCGAGCCCGACACCGTCGATCGTCCCCCGCATCTCGTCGAGGTTGCTGAACGTCGGCTCATCGCCGCAACCCACGAACCCACACGCAAGGGCGCCAGTCACGAAGATCGCGAAGAGCGCCGTTGGGCGGCACAGCCGTCGCCTGGCGCTCCAACGCACGATCGGTCGTCGCGGATCGCTCCTGCTCAACGCAGGTCAGCCCTTCAGCCGCAGCGACCGCCCCAGCCGCACGCCGCCCTTGGTGTGCACGTCCACGCGCAGCACGCGGCGGCTCGAGCGGCGCAGGCGGGTCTTGCCGGCCTTGGTGAGCGCGAGGCGGACCTGCGTCGTGCCGCGCACGGCCTTGACCTGCGCGGTGCCGAGCGTGCCGGCACCGGGGAGCTTCAGTGTCGCGGTCGCGCGATCGGCGCGCGGGAGGCGCAGGGCGAAGCGCAGGCCGGTCTTCGCGAGGTCGCCGCGCGTGACGACGGACGGCAGCTGGAGCCCCGGCTTGCGCACGACCGCGCGGCGCGCGACGCGCTGGGGCGGAGGCGTGGGCGGACGCCACGACGACCACGGCGTCCCGACGAACCCGACTGGGCAGCCACTCGGCTCGCAGACGAAGACGCCGCCGTTCGCGGCGGTCCAGTGCTCGCTGCGGCCCTCGCTGTCGAGCGCGACCTCGACGCGGTGCCAGCCGGGGACGGTGAAGGTGTGGCGGTGCCGGCGCGAGGGCGCCCACGGCGTCCACTCGGTCGCGGTCTCGTCCGGGGCCACGAAGCGCCAGGAGACCTCGGCCTCGGGGAGCTCGGGGTCCAGGGCAGCGGTGGCGTCGAACTGGACCGAGGTGCCGATCGGCGCAGCGGTGGGCGTGGCGACGATCGCCCCGGTCGTCCGCGAGCAGGGCGCGACGTCCGCGCTGGTGTCGCCGCGCGAGAGGAAGAGGCTGCGCTGCGCCCGGCGCGGATGGCGCTGGCGCCACAGGACCAGCGGCTGCCCGCTGGCCGGCTGGACGGCGCCGATCGCGTGGGCCACCGTGGCGGGGCACACGAGCGCTGCCGCGTTGGTGGCGCCGGACGCGTCGACCCGCGCGGCGACGGCGCCCTGCCACCAGCCGCTGTCGGACGCGACGACGCCCGTGCCCTGCTGGTCGACCGCGACGACCACGTCGTCGTCCGCGTAGTCCACGCCGCCCACTGTCGCCGGCGGGTCGAGGACGCCGGAGGCGGTCGTGCCACGGGCGAAGGCGGGAGGCGCGCCCCCGAAGCTGTTCTCGGTCGGGCCGGAGACGCTGGGCCAGCCGGCGAGGACGCGGCCGTCGGGGCTGACGTCGACGTGCGTGCCCGGGTTCGCTGCGCCAGGGGCGAGCGTCGCGCCGGTCGGGCTGCCGGTCGGCTGGACCGCGCCGAACGGCCCCTGCGCGGGACGGAACGCCGCGGCGACGTCGCCGGTGAACCAGTCGGCCTGCCCGTCGACGAACGTGAGGACCGCGCGGCCGAGGGCGTCGGCGTCCAGGCTGATGCCGGTGGCGGCGCGGGCCGGGTCGCCGATCGGCTCGACGGTCCCTGGCGTGCCGGAGGCCGGGACGGCCGCAGCTTCGAGGCGCACGGCGTCGTGACCGTCGCCGGCACCGGTCCACGCGAGCAGCGCGCCGCCGTCGGGCAGCGCGGTGGCGACGAGCTCCGGCGGGACCTCAGAGGAGCCGAGTGCCGTGGAGACGGGCGTCGGGCCGTCGAGCTTCGGGGCCTGGCCGGCGCCAGGGGCTGCGCCGCGGGCGATGACGATGCGGTCGCTGCTCCGCGACCGCCAGGCGACCGACAGGCGACCCGCCGCAGCGGTCACGGCGAGCGGGGCGTCCGTCGCCGGCGCGCTCGAGCTGTGCCAGACCTCGTCGGCCTCCACCGTGCCCAGCGCGACATCAGGGCCGGGCGACGTCCCACCGGCCGGGACCGCGGCGACGCGCACCTCGTCCCACCACGTCGTCCACGCGACGACGACCGCGCCGGTCAGCCCGTCGACGGCGACGCGGCCCGAGCCGCGGGCGACGCCCAGGTCGATCGGCGCACCGACAGACCCGGAGGTCGTGCCGAGCGCGAGCCACTGGTGGCGCTCACCGCCGTCGGCACCGCTGGTCGTCCAGGTGATGGCGGTGCGGCCGGCGCCCGAGGCGATCGCGCCGTCGAGGACGTCCTGGCCGGGACCGCCCACGCTCACCGGCGCCGCCCAGCCGGCGACCGCCGCCGACGGGGCCGTCAGCAGCAGGGCACAAGCGAGCAGGGGTCCGCGCACGCGCACTGCGCCCTGTGTCGCCCTCCCGACCGCCCGCCTTGAGCGCCGCGGGCCGAACGGTCAGACGCCCATGACGACCTCGTGTGCCCGCGCGAGCGCCTCCTCCGGGTCGACGCCCGGCTCCGGCGCGGCCCGGCGCGCCGACGGCGCCGGCGGGGGCGGCCAGTCGAAGTCCGGGCGCTCGGTGGGGCGGGAGGAGGAAGCGCGGAAGACGCCGAACCAGCGGTCGGCGCGGATGCCGAGCTCGGCGGGGAGCTCGTCGAGCGCCTCGCGCAGGATCTCGCCGCGGCGGCCCGGGTGGCGGTGCAGGGCGTTGAGGAGGCCGAGGGCGAGCGCCCGCGGGCCGGCGGCGCGCTCGGGCTCGAGCGTGCGGTTGAAGTTGTGCGACAGGTGGGCCGGGTTGCCCTCGAAGGTGCGGATGACCTCCTGGAGCAGCGGCGTCGCCGGCTCGGTCGGGGCGCTCTCGCGACAGCCCCAGTGGTAGGACGCGTTGCACTGGCGGTCGCGCTCGCGCTCCCACGTCCGCAGGGCCGCGTCGAGCTCGGCATCGCTGCCGCCCTCGTCGAGGACCGGCGCGACCAGCTCGCCCAGGCGCCGGCCGAAGCGCAGGGCGTCGCGCTGGCCCGAGCCGATGACCGGGTCCTTGAAGTGGCCGGCGTCGCCCGCGAGCGCCCAGCCCGGACCGCTCGACGCGCGGAAGAACGACGTCGTCTCCGCGGTCGACCGCAGCTTGGTGCGGTTGGTGGCGCCCTCGAGGCGCCAGCCGATGCCGTCCGGGTCGCTGGCCAGCAGCGCGTCCCAGGCGCCGTCGGGGTCGCGGCGCATCGCACCGATCTCCTCGGCGGGCGGCATGAGCAGGCAGATCACCCGGCCCGGGAAGACGGGGAACGTGTAGCCGATGTTCCGGCCCCACCGCCACTGGGACATCGTCTCGCCCCACCGGCGGTCGCCGGCGCGCGGGTCGTCCATGTAGCGGAACGCCGCGCCGCGCCCGTTGCGCGAGCCGCGGTAGGGCCGCCACGAGCCGACCTCCGCCGCGATCGTGGAGCGCCGGCCGTCGGCCCCGACGACGAGCCGGGCGTGCAGCTCGTGCTCGGCGCCGTCGGCGTCGACGTACCGGACGCCTGCCGCGCGGCCGTCGCGCCAGACGACCTCCGTCACGTCCGCGCGCTCGCGGACGTCGGCGCCGGCCGCGCGGGCGGTCTCCATGAAGGCGTGGTCCTGCTCGGGGCGCGGGATGCAGAGCCCGTAGCCGATGCCCTCCGCCGTCGGCCAGTGCTCGGTGAGCTGGACGTTCCCGGCGCCGACGTGGACGTAGGGCGAGCGCTGGGCGCCAGTGGCCAGCAGCCGCTCGAGCGCCCCGAGCCGCGCCGCCTCGGCGACCGCGTAGGGCACGAGGACGTGGGTCGAGAGCGTGTCCGACGGGAACGAGCGGCGCTCGAGGACGACGACCTTGCGGCCACCGCGGGCGAGGGTGATCGCGACGGCCGACCCGGCGATCCGGCCGCCCACCACGACGACGTCGGCCTGCTCGACGGCGCTCACGCCGGCTCCAGCATCACGATCGGGATCCGCCGGTCGGTCATCCGCTCGTACTCCGCGTAGTCGGGGTACAGGTCGACGAACCGCGGCCACAGGCGCTCGCGCTCGTCGTCGGTCGTCTCCCGGCCGCGGACGACGCGGCGCTCGGGGCCGATCCGGATCTCGGCCGCGGGCATCGCCTTGAGGTTCAGCCACCACGCCGGCGGCTTGTCGCTGCCGAGGTTCGACGCGACGACCGCCAGCCCCGGGCCGTCCTCCAGGTACATGAGCGCCGTCGAGCGCTGCTGTCCCGTCTTGCGCCCCTTCGTCGTCAGCAGGAGCGTCGTCATCCCGAGGAAGTGGTGGCCGATCCGCCCGCGCGTCTTCGTGTAGAGCGCGCGGTGGACCTTCCAGACGACCTCGGCGACCGGACGGGGCGGGGGTGCCATGGGGCGACGCTACGCCCGTCGCGCGCCGCGGGCCATCACGACATGCGTGAGCGGACGCCCCGGCGGTTGTCGGAAGCCGTCAGTCCGCGGGCTCGAGGACCGCGTCGAGGCGCAGCGCCACGTGGAGCTCGGTCCGGCGCGCGCGCAGGTCGGCCCCCAGCCGCCGCTCGACCTCCCGCAGGCGGTTGCGGACGGTGTGCTCGTGGACGCCCAGCCGCGCGGCCGCCGCGACGTTCGACCCCGTGACGAGCCACGCCGCGAGCGTCTCGCGAGCCGCCGGCGAGAGGTCGCGGACGGCCTCCAGCTCGGCGTCGGCGAGGCGGCGGCCCGTGACCGGCGCCATGAGGCCCAGCGTCTCGATGCGCACGTCGTCGGGCCAGGTCACCGCGGATGCCTGGTCGCCGAGGCGCTCACGCACGCGGGCGGTGGCGCGGGCGTCGGCGTGCGAGCGGCGGAACCCCTCGACGCCCGCTCCGGGATCGCCGAACGCCGCGCCCGCCTCGGCCGCGGTCACCGCCCGGGCGACCGCCTCGCGCGCACCGAGGCCGACCTCGGGGACGCGCAGCCAGGCGACGCCGCCGGTGAGGCCGTCCTCGACGAGCAGCAGCCCCTGCGCGCCGAGGAGGTCGTGCAGGCGCGCCGCGAGGCGCTCGGTCGCCCGCCACGAGCCGGCGGTCAGGACGGCCGTCACGTGGTGACCGTCGAAGCGGTAGCGCAGCAGGCGCTCGGCGTCGGCGCCCGGCGCGTCGAGCTCCCCGTCGAGCACCTGCGCGACGAGCCGCCGCCGGCGCTCGGCGACCGACCGCCGCCGCGCCTCGACCGTCTCGTCGTAGGTCTCGAGGGTCGCGGTCAGCAGCCGGTCGATGACCTCGAACATCACCGGCGTCGTCGCCCGCAGGATGTCGGTGGCCGAGGCGCCGGTGCGCGCGACGTACGCGTCGACCTCGTCGAGCCACCACTGCCAGACGGCCTCCTGGCCGATGCGGTACGAGCGCTCGATCGTCGTGGTCGGCACGCGCAGGCGCGCGAGCTCCACGGCGACCGCGGTCGTCTCGGGCGAGGTGACGGCGTGGCTCGGGCGCTCGCCGCGCAGGACGTCGCGCAGCGCGCTGACCTTCGCGTCGCACGAGGCCTGCAGCAGCGCGGGCAGCCGCGTCCCGGGCGCGACCTCCCCGTAGGCGTCGTGGACGAGCACGTCCGCGAGGTGCGCGGCGAGGCTCGGGACGTCGAGCGCGGCGGCGAGCTCCTCGACGTGGCCGCCGCCGTCGGGCGGCGCCAGCGGGTGGGCGACGTCGGACATCGCCCGTCACCCTCTCACGCGCCCGCGAGGCGCGTGAGGCGCGGGGTCAGACGGCGAAGACGTCAGCGCCGTCTGAGGCGCGGATCGTCGTCACTGGCGAGGAAGAGCCACAGGCACAGTGCGGACGCACGGGCCTGTGGTGATGACGCCGCCAGGGGCGTCGAGGCGCCCCTCAGACGGCGCTGACGTCAGCGCCGTCTGAGGCGCGGATCGTCGTCACTGGCAAGGAAGAGCCACAGGCACAGTGCGGACGCACGGGCCTGTGGTGATGACGCCGCCAGGGGCGTCGAGGCGCCCCTCAGACGGCGCTGACCTGCTCCTCGTCGGCAACGCGGAACGAGGAGCCGCAGCCACAGGCGGCCACGACGTTCGGGTTCTCGACCTTGAAGCCCGCGCCGGTGAGCTGGTCGAGGTAGTCGATGACCGAGCCGTCGACGTACGGGAGGCTCTGGGAGTCGACGAGGATCTTCACGCCGTGGTCCTCGAAGATCACGTCGCCGTCGCGCTGCTCGTCGAAGGCCAGCTGGTACTGGAAGCCCGAGCAGCCGCCGCCGCGGACCCCGACACGCAGGCCCGCCGAGGCGCCGGCCTCGCCCTGGGAGGCGAGGAACTCCTGCACCTTCTGGGCGCCGATGTCCGTGAGCGTGACGCCCTTGGCCTGGTACGTGACGGTCGTGGTGCTCATCGCTTCACCAAATGTAGCGCACCGGCAGGCGGGCGCTAAGGTCTTCCGTCGGATGCCGAGCGCCGACGAGCTGAAGTCCCGCATCGAGGCCGCGCTGCCCGACTGCACCGCGACCGTCGAGGACTGGACCGGCGGCGGCGACCACTTCCGCGCGACCGTGGTCTCCCCCGCGTTCGACGGACTCTCGCGCATCCAGCAGCACCGGCTGGTCTACGACGTCTTCGGCGCCGAGATCGGCGGGCCCATCCACGCCCTCTCCCTCAAGACGGAGACCCCCAAGTGAGCGACTCGAACCCCATCCGCGACGCCATCGCCGAGGCGATCGACGAGCATCCCGTCATCCTGTTCATGAAGGGCACGCCGGACGCGCCCGCCTGCGGCTTCTCGGCCCGCACGGTGGCCGCCCTGCAGGCCCTCGAGGCGAAGTTCGCCGCCGTCGACATCCTCCCGGACCCCCGGATCCGCCAGGAGCTCTCGGCGATCTCGAACTGGCCGACCATCCCGCAGCTCTTCGTCGGCGGCGAGCTCGTCGGCGGCTGCGACATCGTCACCGAGATGTACGAGTCCGGCGAGCTGGCCGGCGTCCTCGGCCTGGAGCAGCCCGCCGAGGCCGCGGCCCCGGAGGCCGCCGCGCCCGGCGCCGGCCTCCAGATCGAGAACCGCCTCAGCTAGCCGGTCTCAGCGGACCACGATCCGCAGCCGCGCCGAGCCGCTCAGGCGCAGCTGCGGGTCGCGGAACGCCCGCTCGATCCGCACGCCCCGCGAGGCGCCGCGGAAGCTCGCGGTCACGCCGTCGTAGCGCGCGATGTCCGCCACGCCCGCGGCGACCGCCTCGACCGTCGGCGGCCCGGGGTCGTCCTCGGGCTCGCCGTCGCCGTCCTCGTCGGCCTCGTCGCCGAACGAGAGCTCGAGGACCTGCGTGAGGTCCTCCACGTCGCCGCTCTCGTCGGCGGGCTTGCCCACGAGGACGAGCTCGTGCTCGCCGCGGCGCAGGCCCCGCGGCACGCGCAGCATGAACGAGCGCTGGACGAGCTCGCCGCGCACCATCCGCGCCCGCACCCGCACCCGGATGCGCTGGCCACGACGGGCGCGCGCCGGCGCCGACGCCGAGCGCAGGTAGGCCTGGCGCAGCGCGCGGCGCAGCCCGATGCGCGCCTCCACCTTCGTGACGTGCAGCTGCCCCAGCCGGAAGCTGTCGAGCAGCCCGATCGCCTGGGCGACGTCGGCCGCCATCGGCGCGCCGCCCGACCCTGGTCCGCCGCCGCCGTGGTAGCGGTTGCAGAAGCGCATCGGCCGCTTGAGCTCGCGCACCTCGATGCGCAGGCACAGCTCGCCGCTCTGCTGCGTGGGCGTCCCGCGCAGCAGGTCGCTCGCGGCCTGGGCCACGGCGGCGGGCGCGATCGCCGACAGGCCGGACTCGCCCGAGGGCTCGCCGAGCGCCCGCTCGTCGGCGATCGACGACTGGCTCACCTCGACGCGCCCGGTGTCGAGGTCCTTGGCGACGATCCGCAGCGGGAAGCGCTCGGGCAGCGCGCCCAGCCGGCCGACCACGGCGTTGAGCGCGTCGTTGGTCAGGGTCCCCAGCTCGTTGCCCGCCGCGGCGAGCTTGTACGTCGCGGAGTCCTGCGTCGCCAGCGGGTTGCCGACGACGTCGTAGACGTAGGCGTCCTGGAGCAGCAGGCCGCGGCGGCCGACGCCGTCGAGCGGGTGGCCGAAGCCCCAGACCCGTCCGGCGTCGGCGAAGCTGACGGTGCCGATGGCGCCGGCGTTGAAGTCGCCCGAGGCGATGCCGACCGCCATCGCCGCACCGGGGACCAGCGGCTGCGGCGGGAAGGCAGCGTGCGGGACCGCGGGCGCGACGGTCACGGTCCTGCCGTGCTTGGCCGCCGCCCGGCGCAGCGCCTCGGCCACCGTGCCGCTGAAGCCCGAGACGGCGAGCGGCGCGGCGATCGGGTGGACCGGGCGGCCCGCCGCACGGCGCTGCGCCGGCGCCGCCGTCGCCTGGCCCGGCACGTCGACGGGCTCGCGCAGGACGCGCTCGATCGGCGTGACGAGCGCGAGGGTCCCGCCGAACTGGCCGACGGTCTCCGAGATCGCGCCGATGTTGGCGACGACGCCCTGGCCGTCGGTGCAGTACACCGGCGAGCCGCTGAAGCCCGGGCCGACGCCCGTGCCCTCGATCGCGGCGCCGGAGAGCTTCACGAGGATCCGCGGGTCGCGCGTGTAGACGTCGCCCGTGAGGACGTCGCGGACCTCGGCGTCGAACGAGGAGATCGCCGTGCCACGCACGACCGACAGCGCCGTGCACCGCATCCCGGCCCGGACCTGGTCGAGCGGGAGGATCGGCTCGGCGGCCGGCGCGGCCGGCGCGTGGCAGGCGAGGAGGAGCAGCGCCGCCGCGCAGCCCGTGAGCAGGGTGAGACGGCGCACGAGGCGCACCGTACCCCGGCCGGTCGGCGTCCGCGCAGGATCGCGCTCACGCTGTCCGGGCGTAGCATCCGCGCCCATGGCCGTCCTGCCCCGCGCCGTCACGCCCCTGCGCTGGGACGGGCGCCGGCTCCACGCCCTGGACCAGACCCGCCTGCCCCACGAGGAGGTCTGGCTGGAGCTCGAGGGCGCGCAGGACACGGCCGACGCGATCCGCCGCCTGGCGGTGCGCGGCGCGCCGAACATCGGGATCGCCGCCGCGTACGGGCTGGCGATGGAGGTCAGCGGCCGCCCGGGGCTCGGGCCGCTCGAGGACGCCGCCGACCTGCTGCGCGGGGCGCGGCCGACCGCGGTGAACCTCGCCTGGGCGGTCGACCGCGTCCGGGAGGCCGCGCTGGCCTCCAGCCCGGCGACGCTCGCCGCCGCCGCCCGGGCCGAGGCCCAGCGCATCCAGGCCGCCGAGGACGCGGCGAGCGACGCGATCGCCCGCCACGGCGCGGAGGTCCTGGCGGGCGCCAGGCGCGTGCTCACCCACTGCAACGCCGGCGCGCTCGCGTGCGGCGGGCGCGGAACGGCGCTGGCCGTCGTGCTGGCCCTCGCCGAGCAGGAGCCCGACCTCGAGGTCCTCGTCTGCGAGACGCGCCCGCTGCTGCAGGGCGCGCGCCTGACGGCGTGGGAGCTCGGCCGCGTCGGCGTCGCGCACCAGCTGCTCGTCGACGGCGCCGCCGCCGGGCTCATGCGCCGCGGGGAGGTCGACGCCGTGGTGGTCGGCTGCGACCGCGTGGCCGCCAACGGCGACGTCGCCAACAAGGTCGGGACCTACGCCCACGCGCTGGCCGCGCGGGCCGCCGGCATCCCGTTCGTCGTGGCGGGACCCACGTCGACGATCGACCCGGCGATCGACGACGGCGACGGCATCGAGGTCGAGGAGCGCGATGCCGACGAGGTCGCCGAGCTGCTCGGGACGCCCGTCGCCCCGGAGGGCACGCGCGTGCGCAACCCGGCGTTCGACGTGACGCCCGCCGAGCTGGTCACGGCGCTCGTCACGGAGCGCGGCGTGGCGGCGCCGCCCGCCCGCGCGTCGGTCGCCGCGCTGCTCGACGCGTGATCGCCGCCCGGTCGACCAGCCCGCGCGAGGTCGAGCTCGTCGACCTGCCCGAGCCCGTCGCCGGCCCGGGCGAGGCGGTCGTCGCGCTGCTGGCGTGCGGGGTCTGCGGCTCGGACGTCAGCGAGGCGTGGGTGGCCAAGAAGGTCCCCGCGGTCCTGGGCCACGAGCTGTGCGCCGAGGTCGTCGCCGTGGGCGACGGTGTCGAGCAGGTGCGGGCCGGCGACCGCGTCGTCGTCCACCACCACGTGCCGTGCGGCGCCTGCGCGGTGTGCCGGTCCGGCCGCGAGACGCTGTGCCCGCAGTTCCGCGCCACCGCGCTGGACCCGGGCGGCTTCGCGGAGCGCGTGCGCCTGTCGGCGCCGCTGGTCGGCGAGCTGCTGCCGACCACCCTGGACCCGGAGCGCGCGACGTTCGTGGAGCCGCTGGCGTGCGTCGTCCGGGCGCTGGAGCGCGCGGAGGTCGCGGCCGGCGATCGCGTGCTCGTCGTCGGCTGCGGGACCGGCGGGCTGCTGACCCTCGCGGCGGCGCGGGCGCGGGGGGCGGCCGCCGTGTTCGCCGCCGAGCCGCGCCCCGAGCGCCTGGAGCGCGCCCGCGCGCTGGGCGCGGCGGCCCACGCCGGGGAGGAGGTCGACGTCGCGCTGGTCTGCGCGCCCGGCGCCGCCGCGGTCGAGCACGCCTTCACCGCCCTGGGCCCCGGCGGCCGGCTGCTGCTCTACGCCACGCCGGGGGAGGCCCCGCTCGCGCTCGACGCCGCCTCGCTGTACGCGCGCGAGGTCGAGGTCCGGGCCTCGTACAGCGCCGGTCCGCAGGACATGCGCCGCGCGCTGGCGCTCCTGGAGGGGGGCGTGCTCGACCCGCTCGGCCTCGTCACCCACCGCCTCGGCCTGCGCGAGACGGCCCGGGCCCTCGAGCTGGCCCGCACCGGCGAGGCGGTGAAGGCGCTGGTGGTCGCGTGAGGGCGGCGGTCCTGCACGGCCCGGGCGACCTGCGCGTCGAGGAGGTCGACGAGCCCATGGGCGAGGTGGTCGTCGAGGTCCACGCCGCGACGAGCTGCGCGACGGACCGCAAGATGCTCGAGCACGGCCACCGGGCGCTCGGCCCCTACCCCGCGGCGTTCGGCCACGAGACCGCGGGCGTGCGGACCGACACCGGCCAGCGCGTGCTCGTCGGCGACAGCGTCGCGTGCCTGGCCTGCGCTCCGTGCCGCGGCGGCCGCCCGCAGCTCTGCCGGGCGATGACGTGGGTGCTCGGCGGCTTCGCGGAGCGGATCGCCGCCCCCGCCGGCGCGCTGCACGCCGTGCCGGAGGGGCTCCCGCTGGCCGGCGCGGCGATGGCCGAGCCGCTGGCGGCGTGCGTGCACGCGGTCGCCCGGGCCGACGGCGCGCCGGCCGGGCCGGCCGCGGTCCTCGGCGGCGGCACGGTGGGGCTGATGTGCGCGCGGCTGCTCGTGCTCGCCGGCCGCGAGGTCACGCTCGCCGACCGTCATCCCGAGCGCCGCGAGCAGGCGGTCGCGCTCGGCGTCGCCGCCACGGCCGAGCGCCTCGAGCCGCAGACCTGCGCGCTGGTCCTCGAGGCGGTGGGCCGCCCCGAGAGCTGGGCCGCGGCGGTCGGCGCCGCCGCCCCGGGCGCTACCGTCGTCCTCGTGGGCGGCTGCAGCGCGCCCGCCGTGTCGCTGCCCGCCGCGCCGCTGCACTACGACGAGGTGGACGTCCGCGGCGCCTTCCACCACAGCCGCGCGGAGGTCGACCGGGCGCTCGCGCTGCTCGCCTCCGGGGCGATCGACTGGCGCGCCTTCGCCGGCCCGACGATCGGGCTCGACGAGCTCGCGCCGGCGCTGCGCGCGCCGCGCCGTGGTGGCCGGGCGCAGAAGCTCGTCGTCGATCCGCGCCGCTAGGGCGCGGTGCAGGCGGCCGCGCCGCCGTAGGACGGGGGCGCGGCCCCGGCACCGGTCGCCCAGCGCTGCCCCGGGTCGGCCGACAGGTCGAAGCGCAGCTTCGCGCCCTTGGCGAGCTCGTCGTAGGACAGCCACGCCCGCGAGAGCCGCTTGCCGCCCTTGGTGGCCCGCACGACGTACGGCGTCCCGGCCGACGCCTTCGGCGCGCGGATGTCGACCGTCCCGCCCGCGAGGCGCAGCTGGGTGCGCGGGAAGAGCGGGCTGGCCAGCGTCAGGACGCCGGTGCCCGGCACCGACGGGTGCATCCCGAGCGCGCCGAAGACCCACCAGGACGACATCGCGCCGAGGTCGTCGTTGCCGGGGAAGCCGCCCGCCGTCGGCCGGTACAGCTCGAGCATCGCTCCCCGCACCGCCTCGGCCCCGCGCGCCGGGGCGCCGAGCCAGTCGTAGAGGTAGGGCGTGTGGAGGGTCGGCTCGTTGCCGAGGAAGGCGTGGCCGCTGTGGACGCCGTCGTTGCGCTTGCTCAGGAAGAAGTCGAGCTTGGCGCGGGCGGCGTCGCGGCCGCCGAGCGCGTCGACGAGCCCGGCGACGTCGTGCGGGACGAACCATGTGTACTGCGCGGCGGAGCCCTCGACGAAGCCCAGCTCGCCGCCGGGCGGATCGCCGCGCAGGAACGCGCCGGTGCCGGCCAGCCGCGGGCGCATGATCTGGCTGACGGGGTCCAGGACGTTGCGCCAGTTCGCCGAGCGCCTCGCGAACGTCGCGCACGTCTCGCCGTCGCCGAGCGCCTTGGCCAGGCGCGCGATGCCGAAGTCGGCCAGGGCGTACTCGAGCGTCGTCGCGCTGGTCCCCCACACCGTCTCGGGCGCGATCGTCTGGACGATCGTGCTCGTGTTGCGCTCGTAGCCGACGTAGCCCAGGCGCAGGTAGTCGGCCAGCCCGGCCCGCTGGACGTAGCGGCCGTTCCTCGCGATGCCGTACGTCGTGGCGCCGTCGACCATCGCCCTGAGCGCCGCACGCGCGTCGAAGTCGCGTGCGCCGAAGGCGTGCGCGCCGGCGATGAGGAGGTCCGCCGGGTCGCCGACCATGACGTTCGTGTGGCCCTCGCGCAGCGACCACTTCGGCAGGTGGCCGCTCTCGCGGTGGTCGGCCAGGAGGCTCGAGACGAGGTCCGACGCCTGGCGCGGCGCGAGCAGCGCCATGAGCGGCATCTGCGCGCGGTAGGTGTCCCACCCCGAGACGTTGGCCATCTTCGTGAAGCCCTCGGCCTGGTGGATGCGCCCGTCCATCCCGCGGTAGCGGCCGTCCACGTCGCTGAAGACGCTCGGCATGACCATCGCGTGGTAGAGCGAGGTGTAGAGCAGCCGGCGCTGCTCGTCCGTGCCGCCGCCCACGCGGACCTTGCCCAGCTGGCGCTCCCAGGCGCGACGCGCGGCGGCCCGCAGCGCGTCGAACGGCTCGCTCGCGCCCGCGTCGAGGTTGCGCCGCGCGCCGTCGATGCTCACCGACGAGATCGCCACGCGGGCGGTCACCGCCTCGCCCTCGCGGGTGTCGAAGGTCGCGTAGCCGCCGGCCTGCGCGCCGGTGCTGGGGTTGCCCGGCAGCTGGTCGGGCAGGCCGGCGACGCGCTTGTACTGGTTGGTGACGATGGCGACCTGCGGGGTGAGCGAGACGTCGCGCACGTCGCGCCCGCCGCGGCGCAGGTCCTGGCGCTTCCAGGTCCCCGAAGCGGTGAACGGGCGGTCGAAGCGCGCGACGAAGTGCAGGCGGTAGCGGTTGTAGGCCGAGCAGAACGCGCCGCTGACGACGACGCCGCTGATCTCCCGGCGTTCGGGGTCGACGTGGACCTCGGCGAGCTCGTTGCCCATCTGGCTGCCGCCGGGGTTGACCAGCACCGAGCCGTTGGAGCCCTTGGGGAACGTGAAGCGCAGCGCGCCGGCGCGGACGTTCGCGGTGAGCTCGGCGCGCATCTCCTGAGGTCCCGGGTCGAGCCGGACGCGGTAGTCGCCCGGTCCGGCGACCTCGCCCTCGTGGGTGAAGCCCGCGACGTACTTCGGCTCGACGTCGTAGGAGGCGAGCTTGGCCGGCGAGCGGTCGATCGCCGCGGTCGTCGGCAGCAGCGGGACGTCGCCCAGGCCCGCGCACCCCGCCCCGGAGATGTGCGTGAGGCTGAAGCCCTTGATGCGCTGGTCGCTGTAGGTGTAGCCGCCGGCGGGGTTGCGCAGGGAGGGGTCGGTGTCCGGGCTGACCTGGAGCATCCCGAACGGGGCGACGGCCCCCGGGAACGTCGCGCCGGCGCCGCCGCCGGTCCCGAAGTCCGCGGCGCCCTCGTCGGTGCCCATGCGCGTCTCGACGTAGCTCGTGAGCGCCGGCGTGGCCGACGCCGGCGCCGCGCCCAGCGCCATCGCCGCCAGCGCGCCCAGCGTCAGGCCACCCCACGTCCCCCGCATCCGGGGGACGCTAGCCGCGACGGTCGTCGCTAGCGCCGGTCGCCCGCGCGCCAGCGCAGGTGCTCGACGATCCGCAGCGAGTCGCAGATCGCCTCGCCGTCGATCACCGCGACGGGGACCTTCGCCTGGCCCGAGGCCTGCACGACCCGGTCGCGGTCGCGCTTGCTGAACGGCACCCGGACCTCCTCGACCTCCTCGCCGTGCTTGCGCAGCTCGCGCGCGACGCGCCCGCACGGGCACAGCCAGTCGGTCGGGGTGCGGCAGCGCAAGAGCGTGGTCGTCATGTCGTTGGTCAGGCTAGCCCGGGACGACCCTGCGGAACGCCGCTCCGGCGGTGCGCAGCCCCAGGCCCGCCGCGCGCAGGGCGAGCGGCTGGCGGGCGCCCGGCGCGGCGAGGCCGTCGCGGTCGCGCTCGCGGTACCAGGCGATCGCCTGGGTGAGCGGCTCCTCGTGGTGGCCGGTGCTCCACCCCAGCTCGCGCTTGGCCTTCGTCGAGCGGAAGGCCCACCACTGCGCCGCGACCTTCACCTCGACCTCGGTGATGGCCGGCCGTCCGGGCACCGCCTCGAGGCCGCGGGCCAGGGCGATGGCCGCCGGCAGCGGCAGCTTGACCGCGGGCGGCTCGACGCCGCTGAGGCGGCCGAGGTCCGCGAAGAGGCGGTCCAGCGTGAAGTTGCGGCCCCCGAGGATGTAGCGCTCGCCGACCGTCCCGCGCTCCTCGGCCAGGAGGTGGCCGCGCGCGACGTCCTGCGGGGAGACGACGCACAGCGCGCCGTCGACGTAGGCGGGCAGCTCGCGACGCAGGAAGCGCCGGACGACCTCGGTCGACGAGCGGTTGACGTCGCCGCGGCCGAGGACGTGGCCGGGGTTGACGATGACGACGGGCAGGCCCGCGGCGCAGTGGCGCAGCGCCTCGGCCTCCGCCTCGTGCTGGGCGTTGACGTAGGGCAGCCCGTGGCGGCCGGCGCGGAAGACCTGCGTCTCGTCGGCGGTCGAGCCCCGCGGGGCCGGGCCGACGGCGGCCATCGACGAGGTGTGCACGACGCGCTCGACGCCCGCGCGCAGCGCCTCGCCCAGGACGACGCGGGTGACGTCGACGTTGTCGCGGAACAGGTCGCGCGCGGGCGCGCGCAGGCGGGTCGAGCCGGCGACGTGGAAGAGGCGGTCGACGTCGCGCATCGCCCGGCGCACCCGCCGGGCGTCGAGCAGGTCGCACGTGACGCGCTCGACGTCGAGGCCCTCGAGGTTCTCCGTGCGGGTGCGCTCGCGCACCGTCACGCGCACGTCGTCGCCGCGCTCGAGCAGCGCCCGCACGACGTGCGAGCCGACCAGCCCGGCGCCGCCGGTGACGAGCGTCTTGCCCACGCGCCGATCCTGCCAGGGTCCGCGGTGTCCGCGCTCGCGCCGCGTCGACCCGCCTATAGGGTGGCTGCGATGTCCTCCCGGGTCGCGGTCGTCACGGACACCACGCAGTACCTGCCGCGCGAGCTGCTGCGCGAGCACGACGTGGCGACGGTCAGCCTCTACGTCAACGACGGCGACCGCCACGAGCGCGAGTCCGAGATGCCGGACTTCACCGCGTTCTACGAGCGCCTGCGGACGATGGACGGCGCGCTGCCCACGACGTCCCAGCCGTCGATCGGCGACTTCCTCGCGGTCTTCGAGCCGCTGCTGGCCGAGGGTCGCGACATCGTCTCCGTCCACCTCGCGGGTGGGATCTCCGGCACCGTCGAGTCCGGCCGCCAGGCCGCGGCCGAGGCGATGGAGCGCCATCCCGGCCGCCGCGTCGAGGTCGTCGACTCCCGCAGCGCCTGCGGGGGCATGGGCATGATCGTCCTCGCCGGTGCCGCCGCGGCCGAGGGCGGGGCCGACGTCGACGGCGTCAAGGCGCGTGTCGAGGAGGCGCTGACTCACGCACGCATCTGGTTCGCGGTCGACACGCTCGAGTACCTGCGTCGCGGCGGGCGCATCGGCACCGCCCAGGCCTGGGTCGGCGGCGCGCTGAAGATCAAGCCGATCCTGACCGTCGACGGCGAGATCGTCCCGATCGAGCGCGTCCGCACCGCCCGACGCGCCTTCGAGCGCATGGTCGACTTCGCGACGACGCTCAAGGAGGAGCAGGCCGACTGCTGGGCCGTCCAGCACATCCAGGCCCCCGACGAGGCCGCCCGCCTCGCCGAGCGCTGCCAGGAGGTCCTGGGCGGCCCGCCCATCGCGGTCTCCGAGATCGGCCCCGTCATCGGGACCCATGTGGGCCCGGGGCTGCTGGGCGTCGGCGGGATCCCGGGGCGGCTGGTCGCGGAGCTGCGGCGCTGAGCTCCGTCGTCGCGGTCGCTGGGCGCAGCGCGGTCGCTGCGCGCGGCGCCACCCCGCGCGGGGTCATCCGTTGGCGTCTTCTCCGCTCCTGAGACGGACAATCCGCCACTCGATGCTCCAGCGGCGCCGCGCGCCGAGCGCCGCGCCCTACGCCGGCGCCAACGCCGGGTCCGCGTCCGGCGGCGGGTCGACCGGCGGGTCGCCCGGGGAGTCGCCGCCGTCGTCGGCGGGCGGGGCCCACTGGCCCTTCTCGCGGCGGTACTCGAGGTACTCCTGGAGGCCGATCTGCAGGGAGGCCGCGACCGGGATGGCCAGGAGCGCGCCGACGACGCCGAGCAGCGCGCTGCCGAACAGGACCGCGACGAGGACCACGAACGGCGCGACCTGGACGGTGCGGCGCTGGACCTGCGGCTGGACGATGTTGTTCTCGAGCTGCTGGTAGACGATCGACCAGATCACCCAGATGATCGTGGTCGTCGGGAAGTCGTGGAAGAGCGTGACGATGCCGACCAGCACCGCGGCGATCGTCGCGCCGATCAGCGGGATCAGCGCGAACAGGCCGACCATGACGGCCAGCGGGGCGCGGAACGGCACGCCCAGGATGAGCAGGACGACGTACGCCGCGATGCCCGCGATGAACGCGACGGTCAGCGCGCCCTGGACGTAGCCGCCGACGGCACCGACGACGCGGGTGAGCGCGCGTTCGAGGCGCTCGCGCTCGTCGGGTGGTCGGAGCTTGAGCAGCGCGTGCACCCACCGGCCGCCGGAGGCGACCATGAAGATGCTCAGGATGATGATGTTGACCAGCGCGAAGATCGAGTTGACGAGCGAGAGGCTGATGTCCGACAGCACGCCCGCCGCATCGCCGGCCTTGGCGGGGAGCTTCGCCGCCTGCTCCTCGAGCTGCGCGCCGAGGTCGTACTTCTCGTCGAGCTCGCGCAGCCGGTCGTTCTCCTGGATGAACTCCGACGCCTCGCGGGCGTAGCGCGGGACGTCGTCGGCCAGCTCGGTCGCCTCGGTGACGAGCGTCGGGATGACGAGCGACCCGATGACGATCGGGACGAACAGCAGCCCGAGGTAGACCACCGCGATCGCCGCACCGCGCGGCATCGAGCGCGACAGGCGGCCGACCGGCTTGCTGACCGCCATCGCGATGAAGGCGGCCAGGAAGAGCCAGCCGATCGGCTGGCGCAGGAGGTAGACGACGTAGAGCGCGAGCGCCGTCGCCACCAGGATGAAGACGACCCGCAGGATGGTGCGGGTCGTCAGCTCCCGGGACATGGGCGGCAAGCTAGCGGGGGCGTCGGAGGGCACCGGGCGCGCCGGCGCTCACCTAACGCCGGCGGCGGCGGAAGAGCCCGACGGTCGCGCCGATCCCGCCCGCGAGCACGAAGCCCGCGACGGCGGCGCCGATCATCACGTTCTGCTGGTTGCGCGCGAGCGCGCTGCGCCAGTCGGTGGCCTGGGCGACCTCGCCGCGGAGCCGCTCGAGCGACTGGGCGAGCTCGGTCCGGTTGGCCTCGATGGAGCGCCGGATCTCCTCCGGCGAGCGGGTCGCCACCTACCGGCCCCCCACCGTGGTCTGCGGCTCCGAGGACGTCACGGTCTCGCGGATGAGCTTGGCCTCCTGGATCGCCAGCTCCGGCGCGGGCGGCGCGCCGGCCTTGAACGCCTTGGCGGCGAGGAACCCCGCGAGCCCCGCGAGGAGCAGCAGGATGCCGGCCACGACGAAGTAGCCGCCCCAGATCTGGGTGTCGCCGAACGGGATCGCCCACCACGCCAGCAGCGCGAAGCCGTGGAGCAGCAGGATCAGGGCGCCGAGGACGAAGACGCCGGCGGCGACGGCGATCACGACGCCGCGGGCGAGCTTCTTCATCTTCAGCTCGACCTCGGTCTTGGCGAGCTCGATCTCCTCGCGCACCAGGAGCTGCACCTTCTCGGTGACGTCCTGGATGGCCTGGGCGAGCTGGGGCTGCTGCTGGTCCGGGCTCATCGGCGCAGCGCCTTCAGCAGGAGGGCCACGACGGCACCGCCCAGGAAGGCGAGGCCGACGATCGCCTCGGGCCGGTCGGTGATCGAGCCGCCGCCCGTCGCGCCCGTCGGGGCCGCGCTGCCGGGCGGGGTGCTGTAGGAGGACGCCGACGGGTCGACCACCGGGGTCGGCTCGGGGTCCGGGCTCGAAGGCTCCGGGCTCGGGCTGCCGCCCGGGGAGGGCGCCTCGCTGACGCCCTCGGCGTCGGCGGTCTCGGCGCCGCCGGTCGCGGCGACCTCGTCGACCTGGTCGGGCCGGGCCTCCTCGGGCCCGGTGCCGCCCTGCTCGTCCTGGGCGCTCACTCCGGCGGGTCCTCTCCGAAGACGCGGCGGTAGGCCACTGCGGCGACGCGCGTCGTGACGATGGACGCCAGCGCCCCGAAGCCGGCGAGCATGGCCGACCAGGCCAGCCGCTTCACGAGGTCGTTCTCGGTCATCGGGCGTCGACCCTACCCGACGGCACGGCGGTCCAGCCCTCCGCAGATGGTCTCGACGATGAGGCGCTTGGCCTCGTCGAAGTCCTGCTCCACGTGGGGCAGCGCGTCGAGGATCCACCCGGTGAGGACCTGCTCGATCGCGCCGTAGAACGCCATGGCCGCGAACTGCGGCGAGATGTCGGTGCGCAGCTCGCCCCGCCCCTGCGCGCCCGCGACGACCTGGGCGATGAGGTCGTAGGCCTCGTGGATCTTCGCGATGTGCGTCTGGCCGAAGGTGTTCGCCGCCCGCGTGACCTCGACGATGATGACCTTCATCAGGTCGGGGTCGTGGCGGTAGGAGTCGATGATGAACCCGGCGATCGCCCCGAGCTTGTCGCGGACCGGCAGCTCCCGGCCGTCGACCTCGCGGATCGCCTCGAGCATCACGTCCCAGCGCTCGAGGAACAGGGTGTCGAGCACCTCGTCCTTCGAGCGGAAGTAGTGGTAGACGAGCCCGTAGGCGACGCCCGCCTCGTCGGCGATGTCGCTGACGCGGCAGGTGTGGAAGCCCTGGCGGGCGAAGACGCGCACGGCTGCGTCGAGGATCTGGCGGCGGCGCTCGGCGGCGGCCGCGGCGCTGCGGGCGGTGGCCATCAGGCGCGCACCCGGCCCGCGGCGTAGACGTCGGGACGGCGGTGCTCGAGCACCGGCAGGCGGCGGCGCACCGCGTCCTGCTGGGCCAGGTCGAGGTCGGCGACGACGAAGGTCTCGGTGTCCGGCGCGGTCGCGAGGACGACCCCCCACGGGTCGACGACCATCGAGCGCCCGCCCGAGCGCAGCCCGGGCGCGTGCTCGCCGACCTGGTTGGCGGCCACGACGAAGCACGCGTCCTCGATCGCCCGCGCGCGCACCAGGACGTCCCAGTGGTCGCGGGTCGTCGCGAGCGTGAACGCGCTGGGCAGCGCGAGGACGCGGGCGCCGCGGACGGCGAGCTCGCGGAAGAGCTCGGGGAAGCGCAGGTCGTAGCAGACCGCCATCCCGAGGCCGGTGCCGTCCGCCAGCGACGAGACGACGAGCTCGTCGCCCGGCTGCTCGGCCTCGGACTCCCGGTAGGTCGTCCCCTCGACCTCGACGTCGAAGAGGTGGACCTTGCGGTAGACGCCGCGGTCCTCCCCGTCGGGCCCGACGTGGACGGAGGTGTTGCGCCCGCGGCCGTCGGCGTCGCCCGCCGGCGCCGCCTCGGCGATCGACCCCGCGACGAGGTCGATGCCCAGCTCGCGGGCGACCGCGCGGGCCCACGTGAGCGCCGGGCCGTCGAGCGGCTGGGCCCCGGCGCGGACGACGTCCGTCGGCCCGAGCACCGACCACTTCTCCGGCAGGACGACGAGCTGCGCGCCCGCGCCCGCGGCGGCCCGGACCAGCCGGTCGGCGGTCTCGAGGTTGCGGTCCGCGTCAGCGGTCGCGGTGAGCTGGATCGCGGCGGCGCGCATGGTGGCGGGACAGGCCTCTCACCCAGATTGACTGGTCAGTCAACCGGACGTCCGGCAGGATACCCGCGATGACGGCCGTGGAGCCCTCAGCGGCGCCCGGCGCCACCGCCCGTGACGGCGTCGCGCTGCCGTGGCGCGGGGTCGACGACGGCTCCGGGAGCCTGGCACGCCCGCCGCTGCCGCTGCCGCCCGGCCGCATGCCGCTGCTGCGCGCCCGCCGGCCGCGCAAGTCCTGGCGCTACGTCGGCCTCTACGCGCAGGACGTCCTGCTCTGCGCCGGGCGCGTCTCGCTCGGCGGCGCGCCCCAGACCTTCTGGGCCGTGTGGGACCGCGGCTCGCGCACCCTGCGGGAGCGCACCCGCTTCGTCCCCGGCGGCGTCGAGGTCGGCGACCGCGTGCGCTTCGGCGGCCGAGGCGTGCGCGCCGACCTCGCGCTCGAGCCCCGGGGGGAGGCGGTCGAGGTGGTCAGCCCCCACGGCCCGTCGTGGATCTGGACGCGCAAGCAGGGCGCGCGCGTGCACGGGACGCTCGTGCTCGACGGCCGCCGGATCGCCGTCGACGGCCCCGCCCTCATCGACGACTCCGCCGGCTTCCACGCGCGCGAGACGCGCTGGTCGTGGTCGGCGGGCGCCGGCGTGGACGAGGCGGGCCGCCAGGTCCTGTGGAACCTCTGCGACGGCGTGCACGACGACCCCGCCGCCGGCGAGTGCACCGTCTGGGTCGACGGCGTCGCGGTGGAGGCCGGCCCCGTGCGCTTCGACGGCCTCGACGCGGTGCACGGCCCGGGCGACGAGGTCCTGCGCTTCGCCGCCGAGGCCCAGCGCGCTCGCCACGACCGGCTGGTCCTGCTCGACAGCGCCTACCGCCAGCCGTTCGGGGCGTTCACCGGCACGCTGCCGGGCGGCGTCGTCCTCGCGCGCGGCGCGGGCGTGATGGAGCGCCACGACGTGCGCTGGTGACGGAGCCCTAGGCTCCTGCCGGTGTCCCTGGCCGAGTGGACCTGGATCACCGCCGCCCGCGTGCGCCGCAAGCTGCGCGGGCGCACCTCGCGCGAGGACGACCACGCCGCACGCTCGGCGTGGATCCGCGCGCACGTCCCCGGCAGGTCCTTCGTCGACGTCGGCGGCCTGTACGGCATCAACGGCGACATCGCCTTCCAGGCCGCCGCGGCCGGCGCCTCGCCGGTCACGTGCTTCGACGCCGGCGACCCGACGCCGGAGTTCCTCGAGCGCCGCGCCTCGACCGGCCTCGACGTGCGCATCGTCCAGGGCGACCTCGAGGACCCGCTGAGCGTCGAGCGCATCGGCGCGCACGACGTCGTCTGGTGCTCGGGCGTCGTCTACCACACGCCCAACCCGGTCCAGCAGCTCATCCACCTGCGCCGGATCTGCCGCGAGACGCTCTACCTCGGCTCGCACACGATGGCCGAGGTGCCGGGCGTCAAGCAGGCGTGCGTCTTCTACCCCTACCTGCCGGAGGGCTCGCGGCGGGTGCACGAGTCCCCGCACTGGCAGGCCGCGGGCAGCGGCGCGGGCTCGATCGGCGGGCCGTTCATCGACGCGCCGATGCTCGGGCACAACAACTTCTGGTGGGGCATCACGCCCAGCGCGCTGGAGGCGATGGTGCGCACCGCGTGCTTCGAGGTCGTCGAGCGCATCGAGAACCACTCCTCGCCGTGGTTCACCGAGCTGGTGTGCAAGCCGGTCGACCGCCTCCCCACCCAGCCCCCGTTCGACTTCTTCCGCAAGCGCGCCGAGGCGCGCGCCGCGGGCGTCGAGCCGCCGCCGTTCGACGGCTCGGCCTACGACGGGCTCCTGGCGCCGCCGCCGGACCCGGCGGTCGACGACGCGCCGCCGAGCTGACGGCGCAGCTCCTCGACGACCATCTTCGTGTGCAGCGCGCCGACGAGGTCGCGCAGCGGCTCGGCGCCCGCGGCGATGATCTCGGCCGCGCGCTCGGGCGGGACCTCGCCGACCAGGCGGTCGCGCAGCGTGCGCACCTCCTCCTCCACCAGCGGCTCGAGCGCCTCGCGGTAGCGCAGCGCGTCGTAGACCGTGAAGCCCAGCGTCTCGTCGAAGCCGCCGGCGCGGAAGCGCACGAAGGCCTGGATGATCTTGAGGTCCTCCTCGTCGAAGCCGCGCGAGTTCGGGGTCAGCACGCCGAGCTCGGTCAGGCGGTCCAGGACGTTGGCCGGCAGGTCGTAGCGGCGGCGGACCTCGGCCTTCGACACGCGGTCACCCGTCGCGCCCTGGCGTTCCAGGGCCTGCTGGAGGATGCGGTCCTCCACCTCGACGAGCGCCTCGGCGCGGGCGGGGTCCTCGTCGAGCACGCCCTTGATCGCCTTGAGCGGCATGAAGCGGTCCTCCTGCAGCCGCTTGATGAGCCGGATGCGCTCGACGTAGACGGGCGGGTACCAGGCCATGTTGCGCGAGGTGCGCACGATGTCGGTGCCCGCGCCGAGCAGCCCCTCGCGCAGGTAGTGCTTGATCGTGCCGGCCGAGACGCCCGAGCGCTCGGCCAGCTCCGCCATCTTGAGGAGCCCAGCGTCGTTCAAGACCGGCTCAGGCGACGTCGCCCGTCAGGACGTCGCGGCGCGAGAGCTGCGGCTTGGGGACGCCGAGCATGCTGCGCGCCTCGTCGACCGTCGCGGGGCGCCGGCCGGCGTTGAGCGTCATCTCGCGGGCCTTGGCGATGAGGTCGCCGTTGGAGCGGGCCATCTCCCCGTCGGGGAGGTAGAGGTTGTCCTCGAGGCCGACGCGGATCGAGCCGCCCAGCGACAGGGCCGCGGTGACGAGCATCCACTGCCGGCGCGAGATCCCGATGACGCCCCAGTGGTGCGGGCCGCCCGGCGTCTCGGCGAGGTTGTCGGCCATCGCGGCGAGGTTGCGGGCGGTCGGCGGGATGCCGCCGGTGACGCCCATGACGAAGTCGACGTGCAGCGGGGTCCTGAGGACACCCATGTCGATGAGCGGTGCGAGCGAGCCGACGTGGCCGAGGTCGAAGCACTCGTGCTCGGGCTTGATGCCCAGGTCGTTCATCGCCTGCAGCAGCGCGACGATCTCGTCGAACGGGTTCGCGAAGACCATCTTGAACACGAAGTCCTTGCGCGACGCCGAGTACTTCGCGTAGTTCATCGAGCCCATGTTCAGGGCGGCGACCTCGGGCCGGACGGCCTCGAGGTAGGCCACGCGCTTCTCCACGGACACGCCGACCGTCCCGGTCGAGAAGTTCAGGATCGCGGCGTCGCCGACCTCGGCGCGGATCGCGTCGTGGATGGCCTGGAAGTCCTCGACCTCGTAGCTCGGCGTGCCGTCGGGCTTGCGGGCGTGGATGTGGATGTGCACCCCGCCCTCGTCGACGATGCGGCGCGCCTCGGCGGCGTACTCCTCCGGCGTGTAGGGGATGGCCGGGCACTGGTCGCGGTTGGCGAGCGCGCCCGAGATCGCGCAGGTGATGACGACGGGATCGTCGAGGGCCACGAGGACTCCTGTGGGAAGTGGGACGTGCCACTTCCCACCCTATCCCGTCGCCTACGCGCCGTGCGCAGGCGAGGGCGGCTTGTCGTCACCGTGGGGCGCCGTGCGCGAGCCGTCGTCGGGCTGCAGGCCCTCGTCGGGCTCGGCGGCCGGCTGGTCGGCGCGCTCCTCGGCGTCGACGGGCTGCGGATCCTCTTGGGTGCTCATGGCCGCGGCCTACCCGGGTACTGCCCGAGCATGAGCAAGGACGAGCAGCTGGACCGCTTCAAGCGCGTCGTCGACGACAAGGCATCCGAGGCCGAGGAGGCGTCGAAGGCCACGAGCGCCAGCGACCACGCCGGCCAGCTCGACGAGGCCACGCGCGGCCAGGACGTCGACGCGCGCCACAAGAGCAGCCGTCACGGCAAGGTGACGGCCGAGAACTGGAACCAGTGACCTCGGGCGCCTAGCGGGCGCCGCTGTCACAGCACCCGGGCCCTCCCGCAAGGGAGGGTGTGCGGGTGCCCTCCGACGACGAGCTGCTCCAGGCGGCCGACCGGGACCCCGAGGCGTTCGCGGCGTTCTACCGCCGCCACGCCGCGGGCGTCCTGGCGTTCTGCCTGCGGCGCACGCGCGACCCCGAGACGGCCGCCGACCTCGTCGCCGAGACCTTCGCCCTCGCCCTCGAGGGCTGCCACCGCTTCCGGTCCGACCGCGGGCCGGCGGCCGGGTGGCTCTACGGGATCGCCCGCATCCAGTGCGCGCGGCTGCACGAGCGCGGGGCGGTCGAGGCCCGGGCGCGCAGGCGCCTGGGCGTCGAGCGTCCCGCGCTGGGCGAGGCCGACCTCGCCCGGCTCGACGCCCTCGCCCGGCGCCCCGAGATCGACGCGGCACTCGACGAGCTGCCCGACGACCAGCGGGACGCCGTCCGCGCCCGCGTCGTGCAGGAGCTCGAGTACGCGGAGATCGCCGCGGGCTCGGGCTCGTCCGAGGCCGCCGTGCGCCAGCGCGTCTCGCGCGGGCTCGCGGGCCTGCGCCGCCGCCTGTCCGCCAGCCCCGAGGAGCACGAGTGATGAACGACTTCCTGGACGACCTCGAGCGCGAGCTGCGCGACGCCCATCCGCGGCGCCGTGCGGCGCGGCGGCGGGCGGCGGTGGGTGCGGCGGTGCGACGGGCGCCGGCGGTGGTGGGCGTGCTCGCGGCGGTGGCCCTCGGCGTGGCGCTGACGGGCGTGCTCGGCGGCGACGGGGAGGACGAGGGGGCCGGGGTGCCGGCGGCGACGTCGACCACCCCGGCGCTGACGGTCCCCGGCGGCGCGGTCGACGTGGAGGACCGCACGCTGCTCGCCGGCGTGCGGGTCGCCGTCCTGAACGAGACCACGACCACCGGCCTGGCCCGCGCGGTCGGCGAGCGCCTCGAGCACCACGGCGCCGACCTGCGGACGGTCACGAGCGGACCGAACCAGACGCGCCAGCGCACGGCGGTCGTCTTCCGCGAGGGCCACCGCGAGGCCGCGGCGAGGGTCGCCCGGGTGCTCGGGGTCGACCGGGTCTCCCCGCTGAGGACCACGACCGCCGCGATCGCCGGGCGCGACGCCGACGTCGTCGTCCTCGCCGGCGCCGACCGCACGACGGGCCTCGTCTCCAACTCCACGCGCACCGCGAGCTGCGACCCGCGCTTCGCCGAGGAGACCGCCCGGACGATCGACCCGGCGCGCGGCGACGTCGCGGGCGGTCCCTTGGCCGTCCTCGGGGCGCGCGGCACCATCGCCACAAGCCGCGACGCCTTCGACGGGCTGGGCTACAAGCTGCCGATCACCGTCGCCGACGGCGAGGAGGCCGAGGTGACCGTGCCGCGGCAGCTGCGCGGGAAGGTCGGGCTCGTGTACGACCTGGGCGTCCAGCGGCGAGTCCTGCGCGACGGGATCCGCGCGGCCTCGTCGGTCATGCGCTTCGTCGCCTGCCCGCGCGGCGGCGAGAGCCCGCGCACCGGCTTCGGCGGCGGGATCGTGACGGACCGGCCCCGCTGCGCGACGCTCCTGGTGCGGACGCAGGGCGAGCGCCTGGCCCTGCGCCTGCCCGTCCCGCTCGGGCGCTCCTGCGGTTGAGCGCCGAGGTGGAAGGTGCCAGGCACCTTTCACCTGCGCCGGGTGGAACGTGCCAGGTACTTTCCACCTGCCCCGGGTGGAACGTGCCTGGCACGTTCCACCGTCAGCGGCGGACTAGACCGGGACGACCCCGTTGCGCTTCCAGGGGCGCTCGACGACCTTGCCCTCGGCCATCTCGAGCGCCTTGCAGATCACGGGGCGCGTCTCGCGGGGGTCGATGACGTCGTCGATCATGGCGTTCTTCGCGGGGATCTGGACGTCGATGACCTTGCGGTAGGCCTCGATGAGCTCCTGCTTCTTGGCGGCCGGGTCGTCGGCCGCCTCGACCTGCTTGCGCATGACGATCTCCACCGCGCCCTCGGCGCCCATGACGGAGATCTCGGCGGTCGGCCAGGCGACGATGAGGTCGGGCTCGTAGGCACGGCCGTTCATGACGTAGTAGCCGGCGCCGTAGGCCTTGCGCAGGACGACGGTGACCTTCGGGACCGTCGCGTTGGCCACGGCGTGCAGCATCTTCGCGCCGTGGCGGATGATCCCCGCCTGCTCGACCTTCGTGCCGACCATGAAGCCCGGGACGTCCATGAGGAAGACGAGCGGGATGCCGTACGCGTTGCAGAGGTTGACGAAGCGCGCGGCCTTGTCGGCGGAGTCGTTGTCGAGGATGCCGCCGAGCTGCTTGGGCTGGTTGGCGACGATGCCCGCGGGGCGCCCGCCGAACCGGGCGAAGCCGGTGACGAGCGTCTTGGCCCACTGCGGCTTGAGCTCGAAGAACGAGTCACGGTCGACGATCCGGTCGATGACCGTGTGGATGTCGTAGGGCTTGCGGTTGGAGTCCGGCAGGACGTCGAGCAGCTCCTCGTCCATGCGGTCGATCGGGTCGTCGCACGGGACGACCGGCGCGGTGTCCCGGTTGTGGGACGGCATGAACGAGAGGTACTGCTTGATCGAGGAGATGCACGTCTCGTCGTCGGGGACCTCCAGGTCGCCGACGCCGGACTTGCGACAGTGCACGCGCGAGCCGCCGAGCTCCTCCTGGGTGACGTCCTCCCCCACCGCGGCGCGCACGAGGTGCGGGCCGGCGAGGGCCATCGAGCCGCGGCCCTTGACCATCGGCACGAAGTCGGCGAGGCCCGGGATGTAGGCGGTGCCCGCGGCGCACGGGCCCATGAGCGCGGCGACCTGCGGGATGACGCCGGAGGCGACGACCTCCTCACGGAAGAGCTGGCCGGTGCCGGCGAAGAGCGAGCCGACGGCCTCCTGGATGCGCGCGCCCGCGGAGTCCAGCAGCCACACCATCGGCATGCGCTTGGTGAGCGCGAGCTCGCGCAGCCGCGCGACCTTCGCCTCGCCGGTCATGCCCATCGAGCCGGCCATGACGGTGAAGTCGTAGGCGCAGGCCGCGACCATCCTGCCGTCGACGCGGCCGAAGCACGTCACGACGCCGTCGGCGGGCGCCTCCTTGCCCTCCAGGCCGCGCACGGAGTAGTGGATCCCGCCGTGGATCCCGAGCTCGGTGTAGTCGCCGTCGTCGAAGAGCAGGTCGAGCCGCTCGCGGGCGGTGAGCGCGCCCTTGTCGTGCTGCTTGGCGATCTTCTCCTCGCCGCCACCGAGGCGCGCCAGCGCCCGCTTCTCGTGCAGCTCCTCCACGAGCGGGCGGAGGATGGACGGCGGCGCCTCGGACGTGCTCATGGCCGCGGCACGCTACCGCCCCCAGCTCGAGGCGGGACGGAGCTCCGCTCCCCGGCGCTCCCGGCCGACCGAGCGGTCGCCGGTCGGCTCCGAGGAGGAGGGGTCGAGGGCGCCAGCGCGGTTCGTCGTCCGCGGCGCCGCTGTGCATCGCGTGGCGCTTCGAGGTCATGGGGCGACGTCCAGACGCCACCGATGACCGCAGGCCGCTGCGGGCTCGGCGGCGAGGGACGGAGCTCCGTGCGGGACTGCGTGACGCCTCGTGCATGTCAGGCATGCTCGAGGCGTCACGCACCCGCGACTGCTGGCCCGACCGGCTAGAGGCCGAAGAGGGGGTCGAGGCAGTCCGCGACGAGCGGCGCGTGCTCCGCGGAGGCCAGCGCGGTCACCTCGAGGCCGACGACCTCGGCCTCGCCGGCGACCTGCCCGAGGACCTGCGCGAGCTCGCCGTCGCGCAGCCCGCCCGGCGCCGGGAAGAGCGATCCGGGCAGCAGCTCCGGGTCGAGCACGTCGCAGTCCAGGTGGACGAAGACCTTGTGCCCGCGCAGGCTCTCGGCGAGCGTCGACGGGCGGGTCGCGCGGCCCACGCCGTTGGTCTCGAGCAGCACCTGCTCGGGGCCCTCGAGGTCGCGCACGCCGTAGGTCACCACGCGCGACGGGTCGAGCTGCGGGCCCGGCATCCCGGCGTCCCAGATCCCGCACGCGCCACTCAGGCACATGCCGCCCAGGAACTTCGAGACCGTCGTGTCGGGGGTGTTGAAGTCGCCGTGGGCGTCGAGCCACAGGACGCGGACGTCGGGCTCGTGGCGCAGGACGGCGGGGATCGTCGTCAGCGACACGGTGCAGTCGCCGGCCAGCAGGATCGGCGCGACGCCGTCGGCCAGCGCGTCGTCGACCTGGCCGCCGGCCTCGAGGATGCAGCCGCGCGAGCCGCGCAGGTCGTCCTCCCACGTGCCGTCGCGCGGTTCCCCGGGCGTGCCGATGAGCCGCGGCTCGACGCCCAGGCGGTCACCGAGCTCCTTCGCCAGCGCCTGCGCCCCTCCCGCGCCGCCGGCCGCCCGGTCCGAGGTGCGGCACAGCAGCGCGCTGATCCTCACCGCCCCGTCCACTGCGGCTCCCGCTTCTCGAAGAACGCCTTGACGCCCTCCTGGATGTCCTCGGTCGAGAACGCGAGCACGAGGTTGTGGTGCAGGAGCTCGAGCGCCTCCGCGAACGGCATGTCCATCTGGCGGGCCATCGCGTCCTTGCCCAGGCGCATCATCAGCGGCGACTTCGCCGCCAGCCGCGAGGCCCAGTCGGCGACGGCGGCGTCGAACTCGTCGGCGGGGACGACCTTGTTGACGATGCCGACCCGCTCGGCCTCCTCGGCGGAGATGCGGTCGCCCAGGAGCAGCAGCTCGTTGGTCTTCTTGCGCCCGACGTTGCGGTAGATGAGCGCCATGATCATGAAGGGGAAGACCCCGACGTTGATCTCGGGCGTCCCGAAGGTCACGCCCTCCTTCGCGATCACCAGGTCGCAGGCGAGCGCGACGCCGAGCGCACCGGCGAGCACGTGGCCGTTGGCGGCGCAGATCGACGGCTTGCCGAGCTGGGCGACGAGCAGGAAGAGGCGCGGGAAGCGGTCGGTCGCGAAGTGCTTGTGCACCAGCGGGACGTCAGCCGCGAAGCCGGCGAGGTTGCCGCCGCTCGAGAAGACCTTCTCGTGGGTGCTCGTGAGCACGACGCAGCGGACGGCGTCGTCGTCCTTGGCCGCGGCGAACGCTCCGAGGAGGTCGTCGAGGACGTCGTCGGAGAGCGCGTTGCGCGTCTCGGGCTGGTCCAGCGCGATCGTCGCCACACCGTCGGCGACCTCGTAGCGGACGGTCTCGAACGAGGGCACGCCGGGGTTCTATCCGGTCGGGCTGGCGCGTGTCCGCCCGCTCGCCCACGAGTAGGAAGTGGCACTTCCCACTTCCCACCAGTACCGTCCTCCCCATGGCCGCCACGACCGGAGACGTCCTGAAGCCCGACTTCGGGGCCCAGCGCAAGCACATGATCTTCACGGAGGAGCACGACCGCCTCCGCGAGTCGATCCACGCCTTCGTGGTCAAGGAGCTCGCGCCGCACGCGGACGAGTGGGAGGAGACGACCTTCCCCAACTCGGTCCTGGAGCGCATGGGCGAGCTCGGCTTCCTGGGGCTCTCGATGCCCGAGGAGTACGGCGGGCAGGGCGGCGACTACTTCGCCAACCTCGTCCTCGCCGAGGAGATGGCCTACGCCGGCTCGGGCGGCCTGGCCATGGGCGTTGCGGTCCACACCGACATGGCGATGCCGCCGATCCACCTCTTCGGGACCGAGGAGCAGAAGCAGCAGTGGCTCGTCCCGGCGATCCAGGGCACGAAGATCCTCTGCCTCGGCATCACCGAGCCCGACGCGGGCTCCGACGTCGCCGGCATCAAGACCCGCGCCGTGAAGGACGGCGACGAGTACGTCATCAACGGGTCGAAGACCTACATCACCAACGGCCACCGCGCCGACGTGATCGTCCTCGTCACGAAGACCGACGACAGCGCCGGCTACGACGGCTTCACGCTGTTCCTCGTCCCGATGGACACGCCGGGCGTCATCCGCGAGAAGAAGCTCGAGAAGCTCGGGATGCACGCGAGCGACACGGCGCTCCTGGCCTTCCAGGACGTCCGCGTCCCCGCGTCCGCCGTCCTCGGCCAGGTCGGCAAGGGCTTCTACCACATCATGTGGGAGCTCCAGGGCGAACGCCTCATCGGCGCCGCCGGTTCCGTCGCCGGCGCCCAGCACGTGTTCGACCAGACGCTGAAGTACGCCCAGGAGCGCACCGCCTTCGGCCGCCAGATCGGCCACTTCCAGGTCATCCGCCACAAGTTCGCGGAGATGGCCACGAAGATCGAGTCCGCCCGCCAGATGGTCTACTCGACCGCCTGGCGCTTCGGCAACGGCGAGTACCCCGTCCGCGAGATCTCGATGGCCAAGCTCCACGCCTCGCGCATCGCCGTCGAGGTCGCCGACGAGTGCATCCAGATCCACGGTGGCGCCGGCTACATGAAGGAGTACGGCGTCGAGCGGGCGTGGCGCGACCTGCGCCTGAACCGCATCGGCGCGGGGACCGACGAGATCATGCTGGACGTCATCGGGCGGTCGTACGGGCTGTAGGACCGTCCGGGCGGGCGGAGCTCCGCGCGGGGGCGAGCCCCGCTCGAGCGACGGCCTCTCGGGCGCTCGGGCGTGAGCCTGATGTTGACCGCCACATAGGCGGCGAACTCCAGGCTCGCGGGGCCCGGACCCCGACGACCGCCCACGGAGGACGCAGGCGCGAGAGGCCTCCCTCCCTCACTGCCGACCGACGACCGTCCGTACCCCGCGGACGCCCGAGCGGAACGCCGCCGCCGACCGCGCCGCGCCGACCGCGCCGCGCCCCCTAGATCTCCAGCCGCTGGTCCTCCAGGTCCAGCTCGCGCTCCAGGACGTGCAGGACGGAGTCGGAGATCTCGCCGGCGTCGCGCAGCTCGATGATCCGGCGGCGCTGGGCCTCCAGCGCCTCCCGGACGACGCGCTGGTAGGCGTTGGAGCGGCCGTCGAGGTCGGCCCAGCGGTCGTCGTCGTCCTCGCCGTCGTCCGGGACGTACCAGTCGCCCTCCTCGCCGATGCGCTGGGCGATGCGGGCGCGGCGGAAGCGGTACATGCCGGCCATGCGCTCGACGGTGCGGGTGCGCGTCCACTCCTCCTCGGCGAGGCGCTCGAGGTGGACGATGGCGGCCTCGGCGGCCTCGCGGCGGGCCAGGAGCTCCTCGCGCTCGCCCTCGCCGTCGTCCTCCACGCCGAGCATCCGGATGACCCACGGCAGCGTGAGGCCCTGGAAGACCAGCGTCGAGAAGATCACGCACAGCGTCAGGAAGACGAGGAGGTCGCGCTCCGGGAAGTCCTCGGGCAGGGCGAGGGCCGCGGCGAGGGAGACCGCGCCGCGCAGGCCGCTCCACGCCGCCACCAGGCGCGGACGCCAGCCGATGCGCCGCAGGCGCTGCTCGGGCCGGCGGTCGATGGCGCGGATGACGTACGGGACGGTGTTGAGCCACAGCAGGCGCGACCCGATCACCGTGACGCTGATGAGCACGCCGAGGCCGATGAGCGTGCCGGCGGAGCGGTCCTGGTCCTCGAGGATCCCCGGCAGCTGCATGCCGACGAGCAGGAACAGCGTCGCGTTGAGCAGGAAGACGAGGACCTCCCAGAACGCGTAGCCGCGCAGGCGCGCGCTCGGCGTGACGATCTCGGGCGACCGGCGACCCACGACGAGCCCGACGAAGACCGCCGCCAGCACGCCGGACACGCCGAGGTGCTCGGCCGGCAGGTAGCCGACGTAGCCCGCGGCCAGCGACGTGGTGACGCCGACGACGTCGTCCTCGACGATGTGGCGGAAGACGAGCACCATGAGCTTGCCGACCACGAACCCGACGGCGATGCCGCCGAGCGCGTTGACCACGAAGTCGGAGCTCGCGTCGAGCAGGTCGAACGAGCCGCCCACGGCCGCCGCGACCGCCACGCGGTAGGCCACGAGCGCGGTGCCGTCGTTGACCAGGCTCTCGCCCTCGATCGCGGCGATGAGCCGCTGGGGCACGCCGAGCCGGCTGGCGATCGCGGTGGCGGCGAGCGGGTCGGTCGGCGAGACGATCGCCCCCAGCGCGAACGCCGCCGCCCACGACAGCCCGTCGATCGTCGCGTGCGCCGCGACCGCCACCAGCGCGGCGGTGAGCAGGACGAGCCCGACGGCGTTGAGCGTGATCGTCCGCGCGTTGCGCCGCAGGTCGCGCGCCGACGAGAAGTACGCCGCGTTGAACAGCAGCGGCGGCAGGAAGATGAGCAGGACGAGGTCCGGCTCGAGCTCGACGTCCGGGACGCCGGGCACGAAGCCCGCCAGGCAGCCGCCGACGACCAGGAGGATCGGGTACGGCACGCCGATGATGCGGGCGAGGGCGCCGACCGCCGCCACCGCGACGAGCAGGAACAGGATGACGAGCTCGACGTGGTCCACGGGCGGCCCGGCACGCTAGGCGATGCCGGGCCCCTGACCAAACGTCGCGGCCCTGACCGTTGGCTAGGCGAGCTCGAAGCGCCGCACCAGCGCGTCGAGGCGCTCGGCGGTGCGGGCGAGGTCGGCGGCGGAGGCCGCGATCTCCTGCGTCGAGGCCGACGTCTGCTCCGTGCCGGCCGACACGCGCTCGGTCATCGCGCCGCTGTGCTCGGCGACGTCGGAGACCTCGCCGAGGCCCTCGTGCACCCGGCCCGCCGACGTCGAGACGTCCTGGATGGCGCCGGCGATCTCGGCGATGCGCGTCGCCACGTCCTCGACGGACGCGCTGATGCGGGTGAAGGCGCCGCGCGCCTCCTCGACGGTCGACACGCCCTCGTCGCTGCGCGCCGCGCCCCGCTCGACGACGTCGACGGCGCGGCCGGTCTGGGCCTGCATCTCGGCGACGAGGTCGCCGATGGAGGCGGCGGCCTGCTGGCTGCCCTCGGCGAGCTTGCGGACCTCCTCGGCCACGACGGCGAAGCCGCGGCCCTGCTCGCCGGCGCGCGCCGCCTCGATCGCGGCGTTCAGCGCGAGGAGGTTGGTCTGCTCGGCGATGCCGGTGATCGTGTCGACGATCGCGCCGATGCGCTCGGAGCGCTCGCCGAGGTCGCGGATCGCCTCGGTCGCCTGGGACGACGCCGCCTGCACGGCGGCCATGGCGGCGCTGGCGGCCTCGGCCGCCTGGACGCCGGCGGCGACGTCCTCGCGGGCGCGGGCGGCGGCGTCGCCGGTCGCCGTGGCGTCGGCGCTCGAGCGGCCCATGGTCTCGGAGACGTCGGCCGCGAGCTCGCGCGTCGCGTCGACCGACGCGAGCTGGCGCTGGGCGCCCTCGGCGACCTCCCCCGCGGACGCGGCGATCTCGGCGACGGCGCGGCCGGCCTCCTCGGAGGTGGCGGCGACCTGGCGCGAGGCGTCGGTCAGCGTGGACGCGGCGGTCGAGACCTCGCCGAGCATCTGGCCGAGCTGCTCGCGCGACGTGCCGTAGGCCCCGATGGCGCGGACCGTCGCGCCGCGGATGTCCTCGACGGCCGCCGAGACCTCGCCGATCTCGTCGTGGCCCTGGCGCTCGAGCTCGGGCGTCCGCGGGACCACGTCCTGGCGCAGGTCGCCGCGGGCGAAGGCCGCCAGGCCCTGCTCGAGGCCGGAGATGCAGGCGTCGCGCAGGCTCTGGAGCGTCTCGAGCACGCGGTCGATGCGGCGCACGATCGAACGCGCCAGCAGGACGCCCGCGCCGGCGGCGAGCAGCAGCGCGATGGCGGCGACGACGAGCACGCTCGTGCGCAGGTCGCTCGCGGCGGCCAGCGCGGCCGCCCGCGGCTCGGCGGCCGTGACCCGCCAGCCCAGCCCGGGGTACAGCGAGAAGCCCTTCGACCGCGCGGTCTCGCGCAGCGCGTCGCCCTTCGCGGCGTCGCGGGCGCCGGCGCGGCGCAGCGCGCGACCCTCGCTGTCGGTCAGCGTCAGCCCGGCCTCCGGGTGGCCGTTGGCGGCGGCGCGCTTGGCCTCGGCGACGAGGATGTCGGTCGCCACCGACCAGTTGAACCGGTTGGACCACACGCCGACGATCCGGCCGGCGTCGTCGCGGATGGGGTACGTGAAGCTCATCGCCTCGGCGGGCTCGCCCGGGACGAGCGCCTGCAGCGGGTCGCGGTGCAGGTCCTCGACGAGCGTCTCGCCCGCCTTGAGCCGGCCCGCGATCGCGGTGCGGAACCAGCGCTCGCCCGAGACGTCGCGCCCGACGACCTTCGACGTGTCGCGCGGCTTGCCGTCGAGCCCGACGGTGTTGGCGGCGATGACCCGGCCCCGCCGGTCGGCGACCACCATGAGCCGGTAGATCGGCGTGTAGGTGGCCATCATCGTGTCCATCCACACGCGGATGCGCTCGGCCTGCATCGACGTCGCCGGATCGCTCTGCGCGTAGGCCTGGACGTCGCCGTAGCGCTCGAAGAGGTTGCGGTCGAGCTTGTCGAGGGCGTTGACGGCGACCTCGGAGGTGCGGGCCTCCGCGGTGTCGCGGAGGGCGCCGGAGGCGGCCCGGACCCCGATCGTGCCGACGACGGCGGCCACGGCGAGCGCCGTGAGGGTCAGGAGGCCGGCGATCGTCGCGCGTAGTCGGGGCTTGGGCAGCCGGACGGTCTGCATGCACGCTTGGTCGACCGTGTCGCAGATCACTTGACGAAGTTCGACCGGTACCCGCACTTCTGCGCCGCTGCAGGCCGTTCGTCGCGGCCCGGCGGCCGTTCGGTTGCACCGGGTCCGCCCGTGTGTTACATCTCGACGCATGCTGTCACATCGTCACGAGGCAGCGGATCCGCGCGACGAGGCGATCCTCGACGCCGCGCGCGCGTGCGTGATGGCGGTCGGCGTGCGGCGCACGACCGCCGCGGACATCGCGCGGCGCGCCGGGATCAGCCGGATGACGCTCTACCGCCGCTTCCCGGACGCGGCCTCCGTCGTCCAGGCGCTCATGACCCGGCAGTTCGGCGGCCTCCTCGCGCGCGCGCACGCCGAGAGCCAGGACCGCGCCACGGCGCGCCAGCGCATCGTCGCCACCACGGTGCGCATGCTCCAGCTGCTCGACGAGGACGAGGTGCTGCACCGCATCCTCGACGTCGACCCGGAGCTGATGCTCCCCTACGTCGTCGAGCGCCTCGGCACGTTCCAGCGCGCGGCCCTGGCCCAGCTCGAGGGCGAGCTGCGCGCCGGGATGGGCGACGGCTCGGTCCGCCTCGGCGAGCCGGCCCGGCTCGCGGCGGCCCTGGAGCTCGTCGTGCGCGGCCACGTCCTCGCCGCGAACGCCCACGACCGGGCGCTGCCCGCCGCGGTCGCGCGCGAGGAGCTCGGCACCGTCGTCGACCGCTACCTCGCGCCGTGAACGCCGCCCAGCGCAGCCGCGACCTCGAGGCGCTCGCCGGTGGCGCGCAGGTCGACGTGCTCGTCGTCGGCGGTGGCATCACCGGCGCCGGCGTCGCCCTGGACGCCGCCTCGCGCGGCCTCTCGGTCGCGCTGCTCGAGCGCGGCGACCTCGCGACCGGCACGAGCCGCTGGTCCTCCAAGCTCGTCCACGGCGGCCTGCGCTACCTCGCCACGGGGCAGGTCGGCGTGGCGTGGGAGTCGGCCCGCGAGCGCGGCCTGCTGCTGCGCCGCATCGCCCCGCACCTCGTCAGCCCGCTGCCCTTCGTCATCCCGCTCGGCGAGCGGCTCAACCACCGCAAGGGCGCCGAGACCCGCGTCGGCCTCGCCCTCGGCGACGGCCTGCGGGCGGCGTCAGGCGTCTCGGGCCGCGACCTGCCACGCACCGGGCGCATCAGCGCCCACGAGGCGCGGGCGCTCGTGCCCGGGCTGCGCACCGGGACGCTGCGCGGCGCGTTGCTGCAGTGGGACGGGCGCCTGGAGGACGACGCGCGGCTCGTCGTGGCCGTCGCCCGCACCGCGGAGGCGCTCGGCGCGCGGGTCGTCACCCGCGCGCGCGTGACGGCGCTCCACGGGGACGGCGCGGCGGCGGTCGACGAGCTGACGGGGACGGCGTTCCAGGTCCGCGCGCGGCACGTCGTCAACGCCACCGGCGTGTGGGCCCAGAGCCTGGCGCCCGACGTGCAGCTGCGCCCGAGCCGCGGCGCGCACCTCGTCCTGGACGCCGCCGCGCTGGGCCACCCCCGCGCCGCCGTCAACGTCCCCGTCCCGGGCCTGCGCGGCCGCTGGGTCTTCGCGATCCCGGCCTCGGACGGCCTCGTCGTGGCCGGCATCACCGACGACGAGCACGACGGCCCGCCCGAGGACGCCCCGCGGCCCACCGCGGCCGACGAGGCGTTCCTGCGCGAGGCGCTCGCCCCGGCGTTCGCCGGCGGCATCCCGGACGACGCGGTCGTCGGCCGCTACGCCGGCCTGCGCCCGCTGCTGCACGCCGAGGGCGCGACGCACGACGTCTCCCGCAGGCACGCGATCCTCCAGGACGCCGCCACCGGCGCGCTCACCCTCGTCGGCGGCAAGCTGACGACCTACCGGCGCATGGCGCAGGACGCCGTCGACCGGCTGACCGACGTGCCGTGCCGCACGGCGACGCTGCCGCTGCTCGGTGCCGCCGGCCCGCGGCCCACCGCCGCCCGCGACGCCGCGCACGAGCGGCTGCTGCGCCGCTTCGGGACCGAGGCCGGGGCCGTCGCGGCGCTTGCCGCCGAGCGCCCGGCGCTGCTCGAGCCGCTGGCCCCGGGCGTCCCCGCGCTGGGCGTCGAGGTGCTCTGGGCACGCGAGCGGGAGCTGGCGCTCACCGCCGAGGACGTGCTCGACCGCCGGCTGCGCCTCGACCTCCACGAGGCCCGACGCGCGGCGGCCGCCGAGCGCGTCGGCGAACTGCTCGCCGAGCCCGCGCCGGCGGCCAGCGCCGCCTGACGCCTGCGCCGTCTAGGGTCGGCCGATGGCCGTCCCGACCCCGCCGTTCACCGAGGAGCACGAGGAGCTGCGCGAGAGCGTCCGGCGCTTCGTCACCGAGCGCCTGCGCCCCCACGCCGACGCGTGGGAGGCCGCCCACCACTTCCCGGACAGCGTCTTCGGCGAGCTCGCCGAGCACGGCTTCCTCGGCCTGAAGTACCCGGAGGCGCTCGGCGGCCAGGGCGGCGACCACCTGCACGACGCGGTCTTCACCGAGGAGCTCGCGCGCTGCGGCTCGGGCGGGCTGGCGGCGGGCATCGGCGCGCACATCGGCATCGCGACGCCCCCGGTCTTCAAGTTCGGCACCGACGACCAGCACGAGCGCTACCTGCGCCCCGCGATCAGGGGCGAGAAGATCGCGGCGCTGGCGATCACCGAGCCCGACGCGGGCTCGGACGTCGCCAGCCTGCGCACCCAGGCCACGAAGGTCGACGGCGGCTGGGCCGTCAACGGCTCCAAGACGTTCATCACCAACGGCGTGCGCGCGGACTTCTACGTCACCGCGGTGAAGACCACGGGCGAGGGCGGCCACCACGGCATCAGCTTCCTCATCGTCGACAAGCAGGACGCGGTGCGGGCCAGCGCCCTGGAGAAGATGGGCTGGCACGCGTCGGACACCGGCGAGATCGCCTTCGAGGACGCGTTCGTCCCGGACGAGAACCTCCTCGGCCGCGAGAACGAGGGCTTCGGCCTGATCATGGCCAACTTCCAGTGGGAGCGGCTGCTGATGTCGCTCGGCGCGGTGGCCGGGATGCAGGTCGCGTGGGAGCGGACGGTGAGCTACGTGCAGGAGCGCCAGGCCTTCGGCCGGTCGGTCTCCGGCTTCCAGGTCGTCCGCCACAAGCTCGCCGACATCGCGACGCGCATCCACGCCTCGCGCTGCGTGACCTACGACGCGCTGCGCCGCTTCGCCGAGGGCGAGGACGCGGTCAAGGAGGTCACGATGGCCAAGCTCGTCACGCAGCGCACGGCGTTCGAGGTCATGGACGACTGCCTCCAGCTCCATGGCGGCGCCGGCTACATGCGCGAGTACGAGATCGAGCGGATGGCGCGCGACGCGCGGCTCGGGCCGATCGGGGGCGGGACGGACGAGATCATGAAGGAGATCCTGGGCAAGGCGCTCGCGATCTAGCCCGTCCCGCCCGCCGAGCGGCGGCGAGGGTGACGGCTACTTCTTCGGGGACAGGACCGCGGCCGGGATCCAGGCGTGGCGGTTGACGTGGCCGTAGGCCATGCCGTACGCCCACTTGCCGGACTTCGAGAGGCGCTCGACCTTGAACGTGTCCTTCTTGAACATCGTCCCGTCGAAGATCTTGCCCGCCTGCTTGTAGACGTAGGTCTGCTTCGTGACGGTGTGCTTGCCGGGGGCGGTGGCCTTCGCGCCGGCGACCGAGGGGGCGGCGCCACCGACGGTGAGGGCGGCGGCCACGGCGATGGTGGTGAGCTTCTTGGTGGTGGCGTTCATGCCCTCTGAACGACGCGCCGAGAAGGAGGTCCCGGTGGCCACCAGGCGTCGTCCGCGTACGGGCAACCGCCCATGGACGACGGGTCCATAGGATCCCGCCGGTCCCCAGCAGAGAACGAAGGAGAGCAGGCATGGGAGTCCTCGACGGGAAGGTCGCAGTCGTCACCGGGTCGGCGCGCGGGATCGGTCGCGCGACCGCGGAGCTGCTCGCCGAGCAGGGCGCGTCGGTCGTCATCAACGACCTCGACGCCGATGTGGCCGAGCAGACCGCCAGCGAGATCCAGGGCGACACCGCCGTCTTCGGCGGTGACCTGACCAAGGGCGACGCGCCCGAGAAGCTGATCCAGACGGCGATCGACAGCTTCGGCAAGCTCGACATCCTCGTGAACAACGCGGGCTACACGCTCGACGCGCCGATCCACAAGATGAGCGACGACTGGTGGGACCGGATGATCGACATCCACCTCACCGTCCCGTTCAAGGTGCTGCGCGCCGCCGCTCCGCACCTGCGCGAGCCGGCCAAGGCCGAGAAGGAGCGCGGCGAGGAGGTCTTCCGCAAGGTCGTCAACGTCTCGTCGATCTCGGGGACGATGGGCAACGCCGGCCAGGCGAACTACTCCGCGGGCAAGAACGGCGTCGTGGGCCTCACCCGCACGCTGGCCAAGGAGTGGGGCCAGTTCAAGATCAACGTCAACGCCGTGGCCTTCGGCTACATCGAGACCCGCCTGACCGCCTCGAAGGACGAGAGCAACCAGATGGAGATCGACGGCGAGAAGGTCCAGCTCGGCATCCCGGACCAGCTGCGCTCGATGGCGTCGATCCTCATCCCGCTCGGCCGCGCCGGCACCCCGGAGGAGGCCGCCGGCGGCGTCTTCTTCCTGTGCTCGCCGTGGTCGAACTACGTGCACGGCCAGGTGCTGAACATCACGGGCGGGCAGTTCGGGGGCATGACCTCCTAGCGCCCGCCGGCGCCTTCCGAGAGCTCCGTCGGTACGGTCACGTTCCGATGGGGTCTCTCGGGAGGAAGGCCGTGGCGCTCGCCGGCGCCGCGTTGTCGATCGCGATCGCGGCCCCCGCCGTGGCGGCGGGCCCGCCGCCGGGCAGCCCCGAGTTCCTCGCGCGCGACCTGCAGAACGTCACGGACGCCTACGGCCGCATCATCGGCCAGGGCGGCCAGCTGCAGAACCCGAACTACCTGCCGGCGCTCGTCGCCGAGGGCACCGACGTCAACCTCTCCCAGCTCGCCGAGCAGGCGGCCACGCCGACGCGGCCGGTCCTCACCCCGGCGATGGTCGTCCCCGGATGGAACGTCGGCAACCCGCTGCGCCGCGGCTGGGCGGGCAAGCGCGGCATCCGCCAGCGCGTCGCCTACACCAACCGCTACGGCGCGCTCATCCGCGGCGACGTCTTCGCCCCGCTCCCGGGCGCGAAGGACCCCTACACCGGCGCGGCGCTCGAGCCCCCGTACCCGGGCGTCGTCCTCACGACGGGCTCCGTCCAGGGCTCCGAGCGGATGTACTGGTGGCTGGCGCAGGACCTCGCCGAGCGCGGGTACGTCGTCCTGACCTACGACGTCCAGGGCCAGGGGACGAGCGAGACGCTGCCCCATCCCTCCGGCGACCTGCCGTTCTGCAACCCCTTCGCCCCGCCCGAGGAGGAGGAGATGAACGGCTGCCCGGGCGTCCCGTTCCAGCAGATCGCGAACTTCACGAAGGGCACCGTCGACGCGATGGACTTCTTCGTCTCGACGCCCGACGCGCCGTACGTCAGCAAGGCCAGGGGCAGCGCCGACGTCAACGCGTTCAACCCGTACTGGCGCCTGTGGGACCGCAGCCCCGACCCGCACCCCGCCACGCCGGGGCGCACGACGCGGCTGGCGATCGTCGGCCACTCGCTCGGCGCCGCCGCGGTGTCGCGGGTGCAGGGGACGGACGACCGCGTCGCGGCGGTCGTCGCGCTGGACAAGCTCAGCGGTCCGGGGGCGAGCGGGCCGCTGGACGGCAAGGGCGTCAAGCCGACGGTGCCTGCGCTGGCGGTCCAGTCCGAGTACGGCTTCACGGTCCAGCCCTACTTCCTCAACGGCTCCGGGCTGCTGCCGGGCCTCAACGACCCGTCCAAGGCCCCCGACCCGCGGCGCGAGCGCGCGACGGGCTTCGACGCGTGGCAGAAGGCGGGGGTCGACGCGATGCTCGTCGTCCCGCGGGCCTCGACGCACCTCGAGTACACGGACATCCCGCTCGCGCTGCCGGCCAGCCGCTACGGCCAGGCGCTCACGAGCGTCTACGTGCAGCGGTGGCTGGACCGCTACGTCAAGCACGAGGGCGTCGCGCTGCCGACCGTCGCGACGAAGAAGGCCAAGAAGCGGGCGGCGCGCAAGGCGAGGAAGGCCGGGAGGAGCACGAAGGCCAAGCGCCGCCAGGCCGCGCCGGCGGGCGAGGACCCGCTGCTCGCGACGTCCTTCACCTACCTCGAGCCGACGGCGGTCGGGCGCTGGTCGCCCGTCACCCTGCAGCGCGACCCGCTGCTGAGCTTCTACCACTGCTCGGCCTACGCCTTCCGCGACCGCACGGGCAGCCAGGTCCTGCAGAGCGGCGACGTCACCGGCGTCGGCTGCTGAGCATGGAGCTGGCGCTGCTCGACGGGCGCTGGGCGGTCTGCCGCCTGGCGCCCGACGCGCCGGTGCCGGCCCTGCCCCCGGGTGTCGAGCTGGCGTGCGTCGCGCGCACGCGCGAGGAGCTGTCGGTCGTCGTCCCGGAGGTGCATGCCCCGGAGGGCGCGAAGGTCGAGGCGGGGTGGCGGGTGCTGCGCGTGGCCGGGCCGATGGACTTCTCGCTCACGGGCGTCCTCGCGGCGCTGACCGCGCCGCTGGCCCGGGCCGAGATCCCGATCTTCGCCATCTCCACGTTCGACACGGACTGGATCCTGGTCGGCGAGGCGCGGCTGGACGACGCCGTCGCGGCGCTGCGGGCTGACGGGCACGACGTCGCCGCGTAGGGTCGGCCGCGATGCCCGAGGAGCTCGACCTCCATCTGCCCGCCGGCCGCCTGCACGCCGTGCGTCACGGCGACCCATCGGCGCCGCTGGTGCTCGCCGTCCACGGGCTGTCGGCCAACCACCACGCGTTCGACCTCCTCGCGCCGGCGCTCGTCGAGGACGGCCACCAGGTCGTCGCGCTGGACCTGCGCGGCCGCGGCGCCTCGCCCGACACCGGTCCCGGCACCTACGGCCTGCCGTCGCACGCCGCCGACGTCCTGGCCGCGGCCGACGCCCTCGGCCACCAGCGCTTCGCGCTCGTCGGCTGGTCGATGGGCGCGCTGATCACGCTGGAGGTCGCCCACGCCGCCCGCCAGCGCCTCACGGGCGCCGTCCTCGTCGACGCCGCGGGTGCCATGGAGGAGGACGCCGTGGTCGCGGTCCGGGCGGGGCTGGACCGCCTCGACGCGGTGGTCGACGACCCGGCGCAGTACGTCGAGGCGATCCGCGCCGTCGGCGCGGTGACGCCGTGGCACGCGCTGTGGGAGACCTACTTCGCCTACGAGCTCGCGCAGGGCGACGACGGCCGCTGGCGCGCGCGGACGAGCAAGGCCGCGGCGCTCGAGGACCTCGAGGCCGCCCACGACGACCACCGCGCGCGGTGGCCCGCGCTCACCATGCCGTCACTGCTCGTGCGCTGCACCGTCCCGCTCGGGGGCGGCCTGCTCGTGCCGGAGATCGAGCGCGACGGGCTGCAGGCGGCGGCCGCGCAGCTCCAGGTCCTCGAGGTGGCCGAGAACCACTACGGCGTGATGGTCAGCGACGCCTTCGTGCGCGGCGTGCGCGCGCACCTGGCTCAGGCGAGGGACAGCGTCCCCGGCGAGATCGCCGTCCCCGAGACGTAGTCGCCGGCGGGCGACGCGAGGACCGCGACGAGCTCGTCCACCTGGTCCGGCGTGGCGTGGGGCCCCGGCCGCACGGCGCTCACGCGGATGCCGAAGCGCGCCCACTCGACCGAGGTCGTCCGCGCGGTGTTCTCGAGCGCGGCGCCGACGGCGCTCGCGTGCTCGCCGTGCGCCGGCGCGACGAGCACGACCTTCCCACCCGGCTCGTCCCCGGTCCACCCGGCGTTCACCACGGCGCGCACGGCGTTCCACGACGCGTCCACGGCGTGGCGCAGCCCGGCCAGGCCGCCGCCCGCGGCCGCGAACAGGTCGCCGCCGGCGCAGACGAGGACGTCGATGCGCCCGAGCCCGCCGATCGCCGCCGCGACCGCCGCCTCGTCGAGCAGGTCGGCCTCCAGCGCCACCGCCTGCGCACCCAGGTCCGCGCACCGCGACCGCACGCCCGCGCCGCCGCCCGCGACGACCACGCGCACGCCCTCCAGGACCCCCGGCCGCAGCACCGCGCCACCGTACCGAGCATGGGACGTACCTGGCACGTTCCACCGCCCGTGTCGTGGAAGGTGCCTGGCACCTTCCACCTGCCGGGATCAGGGAGCACCCCGAGGCGCAACCTCCGGCGTCGTGGTGGTGTTGTGGACGTGATGCGCCTGCGCTCTGCCCTCCTGTGCTCGCTCGCCGCCACCGCGGTGCTCCCGGCCGCCGCCGAGGCGCGGGTCGTCCTCGTCGCCGCCGGCGACGGCAACGCCACGCTCGTCGGCGTCTCGACCGGCAAGGTCGAGGCCCGGGTGCCGGTGGGCGGGCGGACGCGCGCCGTGGCGGTCACGCCCGACGGGCGACGGGGGTTCGTCGCCGCGGGCCGCTCGGTCGTCGCCGTCGACCTCGACGGCCGGCGCGTCGCCGGGCGCGCCGACCGGCCCGGGACGCTGACCGCGCTGGCCATCACCGCCGACGGCAGCCGCCTCCTCGCCACCCGGCGGGGCGCGCTCGACGTCATCGACGCCGCCAGCCTCCAGCTCCTGCGCTCGATCCGCCTCGGGTCGAGCACGCCGCGGGCGCTCGCGGTCTCCGCCGACGGGCGCAAGGCCGTCGCGGTCCTCGACGGCAAGCGCGTCGGCGTCGTCGACGTCGCCACCGCCAGCGTCAAGCGCCGCCAGCTCGCCGGCGCCAGCAGCATCACGTTCGGCGCCAGCGGCCAGGTCGCCTACCTGCCGTCCATCACCAAGAGCAAGGGCGCGCGCCTGGTGAGCCTCGACACCGCCAGCGGCCGGCTGCGCGGCATCGCCCGCCTGCGCCAGGGTCCCGGCGGCGGCATCGCGCTCACCGGCGACGGGCGCCGCGCGGTCATCGGCGCCGCGTCGAGCCGCTCGCGCGTGACCGCCGTCGTCGACCTCGCCACGGGCCGCACGGTCGCCCGCGTCGCCGCCGGGCGCGGGCCCGGCCACCCGGCCGTCTCCGGCGACGGCACCCGGATCTACGTCGCCGACGAGGGCGCCGGCAGCCTCTCGGTCCTCTCCGGGCTCTCCTTCAAGCGCCTCAGCGCCCGCAGCGTGAAGCGCGGCGCCCGGCCCGTCGCCGCGGTCGTCCAGGGCGGCCTCGCCCTCCAGCGCGGCACCGAGGGCAACGACGAGCTGCGCGGCACGCGCCTGGCCGACCTCCTCGAGGGCCTCGGCGGCGACGACCTGCTCAGCGGCGGCCGCGACAACGACGTCCTGCGCGGCGGCGCCGGCAACGACCGCCTCTTCGCCAGCTCGGGCAACGACGTCGCCGACGGCGGCGACGGGAACGACTTCGCCAGCACCGAGGCCGGCGACGACCAGATCGCCGGCGGCGCCGGCGACGACGGCGCCAACGGCGGCACCGGCAACGACAAGCTCGACGGCGGCGACGGCAACGACGCCCTCGACGGCGGCGACGGGGACGACACGATCCTCGGCGGCCTGGGCGACGACCGCATCGTCGAGGCCGGCCTGGGCAACGACAAGCTCCTCGACGGTGGCCCGGGCGCCGACTTCATCGACGGCAACCGCGGCAGCGACGCCGAGATCGACGGCGGCGAGGGCGACGACACGCTCCTCGGCGGCCCCGGCTCCGAGATGGTCGACGGCGGCCCCGGCAACGACACGATCGACGGCGGCACCGCGGGCGACCGCCTCTACGGCCGCGACGGCGACGACAACGTCCGGGGCGACGCCGGGCGCGACCGCATCTACGGCTCCGCCGGCAACGACACCGTCGACGCCGGCTCCGGCGACGACGAGGTCAGCGGCTCCGACGGCGCCGACACGATCGTCGCCGGGCCCGGTGCCGACCGCGTCAACGCCGGCAGCGGCAACGACGAGGTCCGCGTGGCCGACGGCGACGCCGACACCGTCGACTGCGGCACCGGCCGCGACACCGCCTACGTGGAGCAGGACGCCCCGACGCGCGACAGCCTCAAGAGCTGCGAGAAGGTCGTGCCCGTCCCGGCCGAGCCCTCGACCGACGCCCCGCCGACCTCGAACAACGTCTTCGGCACCGCCGGCAACGACACGCTCGTGGGCACCGAGGCCATCGACTCGCTGTTCGGCTCCGACGGCAACGACGTGCTCTTCGGCAACGGCGGCGACGACTACGTCGACGGCGAGAACGGCAACGACGAGCTCCACGGCGGCGCCGGCAACGACGAGCTCCACGGCCGCCACGACGACGACGTCGTCCTGGGCAACGAGGGCGACGACGACCTGACGGGCGACCGCGGCCGGGACACGCTCAACGGCGGGCCGGGCAACGACACGCTCAACGGCAACCTCGACGACGACGTGGTCGACGGCGGCGAGGGCGACGACCGCATCCAGGCCGTGGCCGGCGGCACCGACCGCATCGCCTGCGGGCCCGGCAACGACGTCGTCTTCGCCGACGTGCAGGACGTCGTGGCCGCCGACTGCGAGGACGTCCGGCGCTGACCCCGCCGGTCACGCTGCGCGCCGCGGGCGCCGGGGACCTCCCGGCGCTCGAGGCGCTGGCCCGCCACGCCGCCGTCGAGCCGCACCTCGCGCCGCGCAGCGCCGACGGCCTCGCCACGGCGCTCGACGCCGGAGAGGTGCGCGTGATCGAGGTGGACGGCCGCCTCGCGGGCGCCCTGCGCGTCGTCCTCGTCAGCGAGCACAGCCGGCTGGCCGACGTGCGCACCGTCATGGTCGACCCGTCGCTCGCCCGCCGCGGCATCGCCGTCGCTGCCCTGCGCGCCCTCGCCGACGCGCTGCTGCGCGACGGCCCGCTGCACCGCCTCCAGGCCGAGAGCTACGGCTCCAACGAGGCGGCCCGCCGCACGTTCCTCGCCGCGGGCTTCCGCCTGGACGGCGTCCGCCGGCGCGCCTGGTGGCGCGACGGCCAGTGGCACGACGGCCTCCTGTTCGGCCTCGTGGCCGAGGACCTGGACTAGGCCGTCGCGGCGCGCCGCTTGGCCCGGCGCTCCGCGCGCACGCGCGAGCGCACGCCCGCGCGCCCGAGCGCGTCGAGCTGGGCGTAGAGGCCGCGGATCTCGCTGAAGACCTCGTTGGCCACGAGCTGGGACTGCTCGCGCGTCGGGTCCTCGAGGCGCTCGTAGCGGAAGGGCTCGCCGTACTGGACGGTGACCTTCGGGAACTCGAGGCGCTTCCAGTTGCGCACCTTCGAGGAGCCGTGGATCGCGACCGGGACGACCGTCGCGCCGGTGCGCAGCGCCAGGCGTCCGATGCCCGGCTTGGCCTGCTCGGCGAGCTTGCCCGAGCGCGAGCGCCCGCCCTCGCAGTACATGCAGATCAGGCCGTCGCGCTCGAGGATCGTCTCGGCGGTGAGGAACGCGTCCTCGTCGCGGTGGCCGCGGCGCACCGGGAAGACGCCGCCGTGCGTGTAGACGAACTGCAGCGGCGGCTTGAACATCTGCGACTTGGCCATGAAGCGCACCTTGCGCCGGATGAACGCCCCGGCGAAGAAGTGGTCCATGAACGAGAAGTGGTTGGGCGCGAGGATCACCGGGCCCGACAACGGCACGTTGTCCGAGCCGATGCAGCGGGCGCGGAAGACCGTCGTGGCGTACGCGAACGTCGTCATGTGGACGAGCTCGTACATCGGGTCGGGCTCGCGCGTGCGCGAGCGCTCGTGGAACCGGTCGAAGTACTCCTTGGGCCGCGGGTCCTTGTAGACCTGCGCCTTCATCGGTGCCAGCTCCTCCGCCATGCGGAGGCGATCCTACCCGGCCTTCGCGCGTGTCAGCGCGTCACGCCAGCCGGCGACCAGGACCTCGCGCTCGTCGTCGCCCATGACCGGCTCGTAGCGGCTCTTCTCCCGCCAGACGCGGCTCACCTGGTCCTGCGTCCACGCCCCGCAGCCGACCCCCGCGAGGAAGGCCGCGCCGAGCGCCGTCGTCTCGCTCACCTCGGGCACGACGACCGGCACGCCGAGCACGTCGGCCTGGAACTGCATGAGCCAGCGGTTGACCGACGCGCCGCCGTCGGCGCGCAGCTCGACGAGCGGCTGCCCGCTGGCCGCCTCCATCGCGCGGACCGCGTCGAGCGTCTGGTAGGCGATGGCCTCGAGCGTCGCGCGAGCCAGATGCGCCCTGCCCGCGCCGCGGGTGAGCCCGACGATCGTCCCGCGCGCGTGCGGGTCCCAGTGCGGCGAGCCCAGCCCGGTGAGCGCCGGGACGAAGTACACGCCGTCGTTGGACGCGAGCGACGCGGCGAGCGGCTCGGTGTCGGAGGCCTGCTCGATGATCCCGAGGCCGTCGCGCAGCCACTGCACCGCCGCCCCGGTGACGAAGATCGACGCCTCCAGGGCGTACTGCGTGCGCTGGCCGATGCCCCAGGCGACGGTCGTCAGCAGGCCGGGCGGCGCGGTCGGCGGGTGCACGCCGCTGTTGAGCAGGACGAAGGAGCCCGTGCCGTAGGTGTTCTTGCCCTGGCCGGGGTCCAGGCAGGCCTGGCCGTAGAGCGCGGCCTGCTGGTCGCCCGCGATCCCGGAGACCGGGACGGCGTGGCCGTGCAGCGCCTCGGGCCTCGTGCGGCCGAACTCGCCGATGGAGGGCCGCACCTCGGGCAGCGCCCGGACCGGCACCCCGAGCAGGTCGCACAGCTCCTCGTCCCACACGCAGCGGCCGATGTCGAAGAGCAGGGTCCGCGACGCGTTGGTCGTGTCGGTCACATGCTCGCCGCAGAGCTTGAAGACCAGCCACGAGTCCATCGTCCCGAAGACCGCGCGGCCCTCCCGGGCGCGCTGCTCGAGGCCGTCGACGTTGCGCAGCAGCCACTCGACCTTCGTGCCGGAGAAGTACGGGTCGAGGACGAGGCCGGTGCGGGTGCGCACCATCGACTCGTGCCCGGCCGTGCGCAGCTGCGCGCAGCGGTCCGCCGTGCGGCGGTCCTGCCAGACCAGCGCCCGATGGAGGGGCTCGCCCGTCGACGGGTCCCAGGCGCAGACCGTCTCGCGCTGGTTGGTGATGCCGACGGCCAGCAGCTCCCCCTCCACGACGCCCGCGTCCTCGAGCGCCTCGCCGGCCACGGCGTGCGTGGTCTCCCAGACCTCGTTCGCGTCGTGCTCGACCCAGCCGGGCCGCGGGAAGTGCTGGGTGAACTCGCGGTAGCCGCGGCCCACCAGCTCGCCCTCGGTGTCGAAGACCAGCGCCGTGACGCCGGTCGTGCCCTCGTCGAGCGCCAGGAGCATCGGCGCAGCCTACGCACGCCGCGCGCGCGTGTGAGAGGAGGCCGCCGGGGCCACTCCGCCGCGGGCTGTCCCGTCCCGCGGCGGAGCCCCTCGGCCCCAGCGCCTCTCCTCTCCCCCGCCGGCCCAGTGGGTCAGGCCGTTCCGGCGGGATGACCAGACGGAGCAGCAGGCCGTTCGTCGCAGGAGGAGACGGAGGAGGCCTGGTGTGCTGTTCCGCTGCTGATCACGTGGCGACAGTCTGCGCCACGGCCGCGGCCCGCGGGATCGCCCGCCGGTCGGAAGTTCTCCCCGTCCCGACCGCCCGACGGTCGAGGTCGGTCGGACAGCCCCTAGCAGCCCTCGCGCGCGCGGGCGGCCGCGCGGATGTCGCGCAGCTGGCGCAGGCGGTGCCAGAAGCCCCGCAGCGTCCGGCCGGTCGCCCGGTGGGCGAGGTCGAGCTCCACCTCGGCGATGCGCAGGCCGGCGCGGTGGGCGTCGATCGTCATCCCGACCTCCATGCCGAAGCGCGGCGCGAAGGGCAGCAGGCGCTCGAGGGCGTCGCCGCGCAGCGCCCGCTGGCCGGAGATGGGCGCACGCAGGTCCAGGCCCGTGGCCTCGAGGATCGCGTCGTGGGCGGCGCCGACGGCGACGCCGAACCCGCCGCCGACCTTCCGCGCGAAGACCGCCACGGCGAGGTCCGCGTCGCCGCGGCGCACGGCGTCCACGAGCGGGACGAGCTCGACGGCGCTGGCGCCGAGGTCGCCGTCGCACAGCAGGACCACCGGCGGGTCCTCGACGCGCACGAGCGGCAGGAGGCGCTGGGCGGCCAGCGTGGCGATCCCGCCCTTGCCGAGGTTGCGCTCGGCGCGCACGAGCTCGGCGCCGCCGGCCCGCGCCGCGTCGGGCGTGCTGTCGGTCGACGCGTCGTCGGCGACCACCACGTGGGCGCCCGGGAACGCCCCGCGCAGCGCCTCGAGGGTGGCGGGCAGACGCGGTCCCTCCTCGAAGGCGGTCACGAGCACCACGACGTCCATGTGGAGGACTAGGGTGCCAGGCCCCTGCTCACGAGCTGCCCCTCAGGAGGAGCGCCCATGCCGGACGTCGAGGCCCACATCACGGGCACCGTGTGGAAGATCGAGTGCGAGGTCGGCGACACGATCTCCGAGGGCGACACGGTCGTCATCCTCGAGTCCATGAAGATGGAGATGCCGGTCGAGGCCGAGGACGAGGGCACCGTCAAGGAGATCCTCTGCGAGGAGGGCCAGGCGGTCAACGAGGGCGACGTCCTCGTGCGCCTGGACTAGCTGGTTGCCGGGCGAGCTCCGGGTCGACGAGCCGGCGGAGGGGGTCCTCCGGCTCACGATCGCCAACCCCGCCAAGCGCGGCGCGCTGGACCACGCGATCCTCGACGGGATCGCGCAGGCGCTCGACGGCGTCGAGCGCCGCGCGCGCGTCGTCGTGCTCCAGGGCGCCGACGGGCAGTTCTCCAGCGGCTACGACATCGGCGACATCCCCGACGACGTCTTCGAGGTCGAGGCCGAGAAGCTCGTGGCCCACCCGTTCACCGCGGCGCTCGACGCGCTCGAGGCCTGCGACGTCCCGACCGTCGCCGCGCTCACGGGCCACACGATCGGCGGCGGGCTCGAGCTGGCGGTCACCTGCGACTTCCGCGTCGCCGGCGACGGCATCAGGCTCGGCATGCCGCCGGCCAGGCTCGGCCTCGTCTACTCGCACACCGGGCTGCGGCGGTTCATCGACACCGTCGGCGTGCCACGCACCCGCGAGCTGTTCCTGCGCGGGCGCTACGTCGACGCCCGCGAGGCGCACGAGTGGGCGCTCGTGACCGAGGTCGTCGCCCCCGACGAGGTGGAGTCCGCGGCGCTGGCGCTGGCGGGCGAGCTCGTGGCCAACGCCCCGTTGTCGCTCTCGGGCAACAAGCGCGTCATCCGCGAGCTGCTGGCCGCCCAGGGCGAGCTGACGACGGAGGTCGAGGAGCAGCTCATCGCGCTGCGCCGCGCGTGCTTCGCCTCCGAGGACTTCCGCGAGGGCGTGCGCGCCTTCGGCGAGCGGCGCCCCGCCGACTGGCAGGGCCGCTAGGCCGTGGCGAGCGGCGGCTCGGGCTCCGGCTCGACCGCCGCGACGACGTCGGCCGGCCCGAGCACGTCGAGCAGCGACGCCGGGATGCCCTTGGGCGGCACGTGGCTCATGGCGTGCTCGGCCAGCGCCGTGATGGTCAGCGACGGGTTGACGCCCGGGTTGGCCGGCACCGCCGAGCCGTCGCAGACGAGCAGGTCGTGGTAGCCGAAGACCCGCTGGTGGCGGTCGACCACGCCCTCCTGCGGCGAGCGCGCGATGACGGCGCCGCCGAGGATGTGGGCCGTCGACGGGATGTCGGCGACGGCTTCCATGATCGAGCTCTGGGCGATGCCGCCGGTCTGCTCGGCCATCCACTCCGCCGCCTGGTTGGCGACCGGGATGAACGTCGGGTTCGGACGCTCGGGGTCCTGCTCGGTCTGCAGGCGCAGGCGGCCGAAGCGCGTGCGGGTGGCCCGCAGCGCGATGGCGTTGTCGAGCGTCTGCATGACCAGGACGATGATCGTGTTGCGCGACCAGCCCCGCATGGTCAGGAAGCGCATGGTCCGGCGCGGGTGGCGGGCCATGGCGGCCAGCCACTTCAGCGGTCGCGTGGTGCGCGTGCCCTTGCCGACCAGGACGGTGAACAGCGCCTTCATCGCGCCGCCCGCGTGGCCGTAGGTCACCGTCTCGATGTGCGTGTCGGGGTCGGGGTAGATCGAGGAGGTGATGGCGACGCGGTGGGTGAGGTCGCCGAGGGTCCCCTCCGGCACCGTGACGCCGAGGATGGCCTCCGAGTTCGTGCGCACGAGCTCGCCGAGGCGGGGCGAGACGCGCGGCAGCGCGCCGTCCAGCCGGCAGCGCTGGAGCAGCTCGTTCGTGCCCAGCGCCCCGCCGGCCAGGACGACGCCGCGGGCGTGCAGCGTGGTGGTGCGGCGGCGGCCCAGCAGGCCGGGGCGCCGGTAGGTCACCGCGTAGCCGTCGGAGCCGTCGGCAGCGCCGAGCGGGCGGACCTCGACGACCTGCGCGTCGGGGCGGACGTCGACGCCGAGGCGCTCGGCGAACCACAGGTAGTTCTTGCGCAGCGTGTTCTTCGCGCCGACGGGGCAGCCGACCATGCAGCGCCCGCAGCGCGTGCAGCCGGTGCGGGCCGGCCCGTCGCCGCCGAAGTAGGGATCGGCGACGGTCGTGCCCGCCTCGCCGAGGAAGACCCCGACGCGGGCGCGCTTCCAGGTCCCCGAGACCTCGAGGTGCTCGCCCAGGCGCTGGAGCAGCGCGTCGGCCGGGTCGTCCTCGTCGTAGTCGACGACCCCGAGCATCCGCTCGGCCTCGGCGTAGTGCGGGGCGAGGTCGCGCTCCCAGTCGCCGAGGTCGGCCCACTGCGGGTCCTCGAAGAAGCGCGCGGGCGGGACGTAGAGCGTGTTGGCGTAGCCCAGCGACCCGCCGCCGACCCCGGCGCCCGCCGCGACCGTGACGTCGCGGAAGAACCTCATGCGCAGGAGGCCGCGCATGCCGAGCGACGGGGCGAAGAAGTAGCGGCGCAGGTCCCACGTGGACCTGGGCATGTCGGCCTCGTCGATGCGCCGGCCCTGCTCGAGCACCGTGACGTCGTAGCCCTTCTCGGCCAGGCGCAGCGCGGAGACGCTGCCGCCGAAGCCGGAGCCGACGACGACCCAGTCGGCGTCGAAGGCGCCGTTCGACACGGTGTCCATGCGGTCAGCGTAGCAGCGAAGGTGACGGGTCCGTCACGTTTTCGGTGTGAACGACCCGGCGAGTCCCGGTGGCACTTCGCGGACCGCGGGTAGAGGCTTGCGTCGATGGCCGCTCGCCAGGACCAGCCCGTGCTGCGCCCGCTCGCCCGGACGTGCCTCGAGCTCCTGCTCGTCGCGGCCGTGGCGATCGGGGTGACGCTCGCGCTGTGGCGGCTGCGGCTCGTGGTCCTGCCGACGTTCGTGGCCCTGCTGCTGACCACGCTCCTCCTGCCGCTGGTGCGGCGCCTGCGCGACGGGCTCGGGGTGCCCAGCGCCGCGGCCGCCGGGCTCGCGATGCTGGCGACCCTCGGGGTCCTGGCCATCGCGCTCGTCCTGCTCGTGCCGCCGGTGGTCGACGAGGTCGGGCAGGTCGGGTCGAGCGCCCGTGAGGGCCTGGACGAGGTGACGCAGTGGCTCAGCGACGGGCCGCTGGCCATCGACCCGGCCGACGTCGACCGGGCCACGGACCAGGCGGTCGACGCGCTGCGCGACAACCTGGGCGGGATCGGGCGCGGGGTCATCGGCGGCGCGACGATCGCCGCGGAGGTCGTGGCCGGCTTCCTCATCGCGCTGGTGCTGACGTTCTTCTTCCTGCACGACGGCGATCGGATCTGGCGCTGGATCCTGTCCCTCGTCCCCCAGCGCCACCGCCGCCAGGTCGACGGCTTCGGCCACGACGCGCTCGCGGCGCTCGGCGGCTACCTGCGGGGCGTGATCTTCGTCGCGCTGGTCGACGCGACGTTCATCGGCATCGGCCTGGCCGTGCTCGGGGTGCCGCTCGTCCTGCCCCTGGCGGTGCTCACGTTCGTCGCCGCGTTCGTCCCGCTCGTGGGTGCCGTGACCGCGGGTGCGGTCGCCGCGCTGGTGGCGCTCGTGACCGAGGGCGTGGTCGACGCGGTGCTCGTCGTCGTGATCGTGACCGCGGTGCAGCAGCTCGAGGGCGACCTGCTGTACCCCGTCGTCGTGGGCCGCTCGATCGACCTGCACCCCGTCGCCACGCTGCTGGCCGTCACGGGCGGGGGCGTGCTCGGGGGCATCGCGGGCGCGGCGGTCGCCGTGCCCGTGGCCGCCGTGGTCTGGACGGGCGTGAAGCGGGCGCGCGACGTCGCCGGACCCGGACCGGCGCCGCCCGTGCCCGAGCCGGAGACCCCGCAGTAGGCGGTCCTGCGCGCCGGCCGCCAACCGGCCCTGGACAGCGGCGGTCGGGTGGGCGACGGTCGCCCCATGTCCCGCACCTCGTCCCCGGTGGCGACCGGCCTGCTGGCCCTCGGCGTCCTGCAGCTCCTGCAGGGGCTGTGGATGGCGGTCGACCCCGGCTCGTTCTTCGACACCCTCGGGGCGTTCGGCGCGCGCAACGACCACTACGTGCGCGACGCCGCCACGCCCACGCTGGCGCTCGGAGGGGTCGCGCTCGCCGCCGTGTCGCGCCCGAGCTGGCGCGCGCCGGTCCTGGCCTTCGCGGCGCTGTGGTTCGGGCTGCACGCGGTCAACCACCTCGCCGACGTCAGCGACGCCAACGCCGACGGCGTCGGGCCGCTGGACCTCGTGCTCCTCGCCGGCCTGACCGCGGGCCTGGCGTGGCTCGCGGCGCTCGCGCGGCGCGAGGAGCCCGCGGGCTAGTGTCCGGCGCGCGTGCGCCTGGTCACCTGGAACGTCAACTCCCTCAAGGCGCGGATGCCGCGTGTGCTCCAGCTCCTCGAGGAGGTCGGGCCCGACGTCGTCTGCCTCCAGGAGACCAAGGCCGAGGCCGCGGCGTTCCCCGCCGACGAGCTCGCCGAGGCCGGGTACGAGGCCGCACACCACAGCGGCGGGCGCTGGGCCGGCGTGGCGGTGCTGGCGCGCTCCGGCCGGGCCCGGGGCGAGGAGGTCCACGGGCTGCCGGGCGAGGCGCGCCCCGAGGAGGCGCGGTGGGTCGAGGCCGAGGTCGACGGCGTGCGCGTGATCTCGACCTACGTCGTCAACGGCCGCGAGGTCGACTCGCCGTGGTTCGCCGAGAAGCTCGCGTTCCTCGATGCGATGGCCGCGCGCGTGCGCGCGCTGCGCGAGGCGCGCCCCGACCAGCCCGTCGTGCTCGCCGGCGACCTCAACGTCTGCCGTGACGACCGCGACGTCTACGACCCGGCGGCGTTCGCCGGCTCGACGCACGTCACCGCGCAGGAGCGCGAGCGCCTCGAGGCGCTGCTCGACGCCGGCGGGCTCGTCGACGCCTACCGCGACGTCGACCCCGACGGGCAGCTCTTCACCTGGTGGGACTACCGCGCCGGGCACTTCCACAAGGGGCTCGGGCTGCGCATCGACTACGTCCTGGCCGGCGGGCTCGAGGTCCGCGACTACGCGATGCTGCGCGACTTCCGCAAGGGCTCCAAGCCCTCCGACCACGCGCCGGTGCTCGTCGAGCTCGGCCGTCCGTGACCCGGACGACGTCCATCCGCGGCGAGTGGCAGGCTGCCGGGCCATGCCGCCGCTGATCACGCCCGAGGAGGCCCATCGCCTCGGGGAGCTCGAGGACCACGACGACATCCTGGCGCTCGTGGAGCGGGCGTGGCAGGCGCGTCAGGAGCACCACGGCGACTCGACGGACCTCTGCTCGCTGGTCAACGCGAAGTCCGGCGGCTGCGCCGAGGACTGCGGCTTCTGCGCCCAGTCGCGCTTCGCCGAGGCCGAGACGCCGATGCACGCGCTCATGGAGCCCGAGCAGATGCTCGAGCACGCCAAGGCCGCCGAGGCCGCCGGCGCCCACCGCTTCTGCATGGTCACCCAGGGCCAGGGCCTGTCCAAGCGCGACTTCGAGAAGGTCCTCGAGGGCGCCCGCCTGGTCGCGCAGCACACGAACCTCAAGCGCTGCGCCTCGATCGGCCACATGAGCGTGTCCCGGGCCAAGGCGCTGAAGGACGCGGGCATCCAGCGCGTCCACCACAACGTCGAGACCGCCGAGTCCTACTACCCCGAGGTCTCGACGACGGTCCGCTACGAGGGCCGGCTGCGCACGATCGACGCGGTCCGCGAGGCCGGGCTCGAGACGTGCGTCGGCGGCATCCTCAACCTCGGCGAGTCGCGCGCCCAGCGCGTCGAGATGGCCTTCGAGCTGTCGAAGATCGACCCGACCTCGGTGCCGATCAACCTGCTCAACCCGCGTCCGGGCACGAAGTTCGGCGACCGCGACTACCTGGACCCGTGGGAGGCGGTGAAGTGGATCGCCATCTTCCGGCTGATCCTCCCGCGCGCGCTGTTCCGCCTCTGCGGCGGGCGTGTCGAGAACCTCGGCGAGCTCCAGCCGCTGGCGGTCAAGGCCGGCCTCAACGGCGTGATGATGGGCAACTTCCTCACCACGCTGGGCACGACGCCCGACTACGACCGCAAGATGTTCACCGACCTGGGCCTGAACGTCGGGCGTTGGGAGGACAACGGCTCCAACCCGCGCCCCGACAACCGCTCGGGCGTCCTCGAGGGTGAGACGCCGGACGTCATCGGCGACTTCCTCGACACCCCGGAGCAGGCCGAGGCCGCGGGCATCGAGATCTCGCTCTGGGACCCGTCGACCGCGCTGCGCTACCAGAAGAAGACGAAGGTCCCGCCGCGGCCCGACGGCGCGCCCAACCGCTGGCCCGGCAGCGCGCCGCCGCCCGCGGAGCCCGCGCAGCTCACCGGCATGCCCTTCGGGCACTAGGCGGTGGACGCCGAGCCGGACCCGGGTGACGCGCTGCCCCTCGGGGCCGGCGTGGACGCCGCCGTCCACGAGCACCTCACGCGGCTGCGCGCGGCGGGGCTCGAGCGCCGCATGCGGGTCGTGAGCGGGCCGCAGGGCCCGCGCGTCGTCCTGGACGGCAAGCCGGTCCTGCTGCTGTGCTCGAACGACTACCTCGGGCTGGCCGACCACCCGCAGGTCCGCGAGGCGGCGGCCGACGCGGCCATGCGCTGGGGCGCCGGCGCGGGCGCGTCGCGCCTGGTCAGCGGGACGATGACCGTCCACCGCAAGCTCGAGGAGCGCCTCGCGGCGTTCAAGGGCACCGAGGCGGCGGTGCTCTTCGGCGCCGGCTACCTGGCCAACGTCGGGGTGCTCGGGGCGGTCGCCCAGGTCGCGGGCCGCGACCCGGTCGTCTTCAGCGACGCGCTCAACCACGCGTCGATCATCGACGGCTGCCGGCTCGCGCGCGCCGAGGTCGCGGTCTACGACCACTGCGACGTCGAGCACCTCGGCTGGCTGCTCGAGCGCCACCGCGGGCGCGGGGCCGTCGTGGTGACCGACTCGGTGTTCTCGATGGACGGCGACGTGGCGCCCCTGACCGAGCTCGTCGAGCTCGCGCAGCGCTTCGGGGCGCGGACGGTCGTCGACGACGCGCACGGCACGGGCTGCGTCGGGCCGGGCGGCCGCGGCGCGGTGGCCGAGGCGGGGCTCGAGGGCCAGGTCGACGTCGTCGTCGGGACGCTGGGCAAGGCGCTGGGCTCCTACGGCGCGTTCGCCGCGTGCTCGTCGGCGATGCGCGACCTCCTGGTGAACACCGCGCGGTCGCTCATCTTCTCCACGGCGCCGCCGCCGCCCGCGGTTGCCGCCGCCTGCGCGGCCCTCGAGCTGGTCGAGGCCCAGCCTGACCGCCCGGCACAGCTGCAGGCCAACGCGGGCGCGCTGCGCGACGCGCTGGCGCGCGAGGGCTTCGAGGTCGCGGGCTCGACGACCCAGGTCGTGCCGCTCGTGGTCGGCGACGCCGAGCAGGCCATGGCGTTCTGCGAGGCGGCGATCGAGGGCGGGGTCTTCGCTCAGGCGATCCGGCCTCCGACGGTCCCCGAGGGCACCTCGCGCCTGCGCCTGGCGGTCATGGCGTCGCACACCAAGGACGACCTGCGCGAGGCGGCGCGGACGCTCGGCCGTGCCGCGCTGCGCGCGGGCTTCCGGCCGGGCGCCGGCGTCCCGGTCGCCGCCGCGCAGCCGGCCGGGCCCCGGTCCTGGGACCGTCGCCAGGCGGCCTAGAAGGCCGCGGTTTGCAGGGACTTCCCGGCGTACGCGGGCTCTTCGTCACCGCGACCGACACGGGCGTCGGCAAGACCGTCCTGGCGGCGGCGCTCTGCGCGGCGCTCCGGGAGCGCGGGGTGCGGGTCGCGGCGGCCAAGCCGGTCGTGACCGGCCTGGACGAGCCCGAGCCGGGCGTGCCGCTGGACCACGAGCTGCTGGCCGCCTGCACCGGCCAGCGCCCCGACGAGGTGACCGCGACGACCTTCGGCCCTGCGGTCTCCCCGCACCTGGCGGCGCAGCAGGCCGGCGTGACGCTCGAGCTGGAGGACCTCGTCGCCGCGGCCCGGCGGGCGGGCGAGGACGCCGAGGCGCTCGTGGTCGAGGGCGTCGGCGGCCTGCTCGTGCCGTTCTCGGACCGCGCGACGGTCCGCGACCTCGTCGCGGCGCTGGGGCTGCCGGTCGTCGTGGCGGCCCGTGCGGGGCTCGGGACGATCAACCACACGCTGCTGACGGTCGAGGCGGCGCGGGCCGCCGGGCTCGACGTCCGGGCCGTCGTCCTCACGCCCTGGCCGGCGGCGCCGAGCGCGATGGAGGGCTCGAACCGCGCGACGATCGCCACGCGGACGGGGCTCGAGGTCCACGTCCTGCGGGAGACGGCGCTCGAGCCCGCCGCCCTGGCCGCCGCAGCGGCCGAGCTGCCCGTCGACGGCTGGCTCGGCCAGGGGGTTACGTGACCTCTCGGCCCCGGGTCGAGGGTCGCGGTGACCGTGCCCCGGGCGAGGCGCGTCGGGCACGCCGGCCCTGAGGCGCCGCTCGAGGGTTCTGCGCGCGCGACGTTCTGTCCCCTGCGCCACTTCTCGTCATAACCCGGAGGCATTCAGAGGTTATGGCGGTTCGGTGCTACGTTCGAGGACGTCCCACCCACCTCCAGGAGAGACGCAACCGTGACTCTGACCATCGGCGACACCGCGCCGGACTTCGAGGCCGACACCACCGAGGGCCGCATCAAGTTCCACGACTGGATCGGCGACAGCTGGGCCGTCCTGTTCTCCCACCCGCGGAACTTCACGCCCGTCTGCACGACGGAGCTCGGCTACATGGCCTCCATCAAGCCGGAGTTCGACAAGCGCGGCGCGAAGATCATCGGGCTCTCCGTCGACCCGCTCGAGAACCACGAGACGTGGGCGCAGGACATCGGCGAGACCCAGGGCACCGCGCCGAACTACCCGCTGATCTCGGACCACGACTTCACCGTGTCCAAGCTCTACGGGATGCTGCCCAAGGACGTCGAGGGCGACCCGACGCAGCGCACGCCCGCCCAGAACGCGACGCTGCGCAACGTCTTCGTCATCGGGCCCGACAAGAAGGTCAAGCTCGTGCTCATCTACCCCATGACCACGGGCCGCAACTTCGACGAGGTCCTGCGCGTCCTCGACTCGCTGCAGCTCACGGCCAAGCACGCGGTCGCCACGCCCGCCCAGTGGCAGCGCGGCGACGACGTGATCATCGCCGGCTCGGTCAGCGACGAGCAGGCCAAGGAGAAGTACCCCGAGGGCTTCGAGGCGCCGCGCCCCTGGCTGCGGATCGTCCCGGACCCCGAGAAGTCCGCGGCCTAGCCGGACAGCCGCTGCTCGAGCGCCGCGAGGCGCTCGCCGAGGGACTGCACCGCCCGCATGAGGTCCGCCTCCTCCGGGCGGTGCAGGACCTCGAGCTTGATCCCGTCCGGGTCGCGGAAGAAGACCGCGTAGTAGCCGGGCGTGTAGCCCTTCTCCTCGGGTCCGGACTCGACCTCCGCGCCCTGCTCGCGCAGCCACGCCGCGGTCGCGTCGACCGCCGCCCGCGACGTCGCCGCGAACGCCAGGTGGTGCAGGCCGATCCCGTAGCGGTCGTAGGGCACCTCGTGCGCGTCGGACTGCTGCTGGCGCAGGCTCACCGACCCACGCCCGCCGACCCGGCCGAGGTAGACCACCCGCTCTCCCCGCTCGCCCTCGATCTCCGCGGTGCGGATCCACCCGAGCGGCCCGAGCAGCCCGCGGTACCAGGCGAGGCTGCGCTCGAGGTCGGAGACGACGAGGTCGAGGTGGTCGATGCCGTCCATGCACGAAGCGTCGCAGGTGGGACCTGCCAGGCACGTTGCACCCTCAGAGCCGCCCGAAGTGCTCGGCCAGGCGGTGGTGGCGCCAGCGGAAGACGAGCCGCACGATCGCCAGCGCGACCCGGGCGGTGCCCGGCACCCGCGGGACGAGGGCGAGGCGGTCGACGACCAGGGTCCCTCCCGGGACGGGCTCGAGCGTGCGCTCGTGCTCCCAGACCTTCACCGAGCCCAGCGCGCCGCGCTCGTGGAAGCCCCGGCCCGGCTCGACCCGCCAGACCGTGAGGTCGTCGTAGTCCACCGGCAGCACGCCGCCGAGCAGCAGCCAGGAGCGGAACCACCGCCGGCCGAGCGGCACCGCCTCGGGCGTCAGCTCCGTGCCGCGGGGCGCCGTCATCCGCAGCCAGGGGCCGAGCTCGTGGTTGATGCCCTCGAAGGAGGCGACACGCTCCCACACGGCGTCGGGCGAGGCCGCAAGACGCGTTGCGAGCGCGAAGCCGACGGGCTCGGGCTCAGCGCTCACCCTCGGCCGCCACGTCGACGATGGACGAGTCCACGAGCCACTCCACCGGCGCCTTGTCGTCGGTGTAGACGGTGCCGCCGTCGAGGCCGGGGGCCAGGCGCGCGGCGGTCGCCCGCGCGGTCGCGGCGAGGTCCGGCGGCAGGGACGCGGCCGCGCGCTCGATGCCCGCCGCGCTCGCCGGCGCGTCGGTCGCCACGAGCTGCGTGTTGGTCGGCCGGCTCGGGTCGCGCAGGACGGTCCGGAACACCGAGCCCATCGTCCGCGTCAGCACCCGCTCGAGCTCGTCGCTCTCCTCCGGGTGGCCGACGTTGATGACCACCATCCCGCCCGGCGCCAGCCGGTCCTGGCAGAGCTCGAAGAACTCCGTCGTGGTCAGGTAGAACGGGATGTAGGGCTGGCGGTAGGCGTCGACGAAGAGCACGTCGAAGTCGCGGTCGGTCCGCCGCAGCCACGGCCGCGCGTCGTCGCTGTGCAGGTGGAGGTCGGGCCCGCGCAGGTCGAAGAGCTCCCTGCCGGCCTCGAGCAGCTCGCCGTCGATCTCCACGAGGTCCACGCGCGTGCGCGGGAAGAAGCGCCCGTAGGAGCGCGCGACCGTCCCGGCGGCGCCGCCCAGGATGGCGATCGACCGCGGCGGCTGGGCGCGCGTCGCGAACGGGAGGACCAGCGGCTCGTCCCAGTAGTTGCCCGTCAACCATCGTCCCGGGCGGTAGATCGAGTGGATCGCCTGCCCCTCGTTGAGCTCGAGCGTGCGCTCGCCGTCGCTGGCCTCGACGACGCGCGCGTACTGGTACTCGGTCTCGCGCTCCCACACGACCCGCGCGCCGTCGCCGACCTCGTCCTTGACCGTGCCGACCGGCAGGGCGATGAGCGCGAGGACCGCGGCGGGGGCGAGCAGGACGCGGCGGTCGCGCAGCCCGAGCACGGCGACGACGGCGAGCGCCAGCGCGTAGACCAGGAACGTCCGGCGCGTGCCGAGGAACGGCACGAGCACCAGGGCGCTGGCGAAGGTGCCGGTGAGCGACCCGAGCGTCGAGATCGCCGAGAGCCGCCCCGCGACGCGACCCGCCTCGTCGACCGCGGCGACGCTGAGGCGCACCGCGAACGGCGAGACCATGCCCAGCAGGAAGACCGGCGTCGCGACCAGCACGAGCACGCCGATGAGCGAGCCGACGAACGCGCCCGCCTCGACGCTGTCCAGCGCGTCGACGGAGACGCGCAGGAACGGCCCGGCGACGAAGGGGACCGCGGCGAGGAGCACCGCCGCTGCGAGGACGATGCGGCACAGGCCGCGCAGCGTCGGGTCGCGGTCGGCCCAGCGGCCGCCGACGGCGTAGCCGGCGCTCAGCGCGACGAGGACCGTGGCGATCGTGTTGGCCCAGATGACCGTCGAGTCGCCGAAGAACGGCGCCAGGAGGCGGGCGGCGGCGATCTCCGCGCCCAGCGAGGAGGCCCCCACCACGAACGCGATGAGCCGGATCGCGCGGTCCGAGGCGGGCATCCGCGGGCGAGGGTACCGTGCGCCCGCGTGACGACGGCCCCTGACTGGGACGCCCTGCTCGCCGCGGATCGCGAGCACGTCTGGCACCCCTACGGGCCGATGCCCGCGGCGACCACGCAGCTGCCCGTGGTCGCGGCCCAGGGCACGCGGCTGCGCCTCGCCGACGGCCGCGAGCTGCTCGACGCCATGAGCTCGTGGTGGTGCGCCCTGCACGGCCACCGCCATCCCGCGATCGACGCGGCGATGCACGCGCAGCTCGACGTCCTGCCCCACGTGATGTTCGGCGGCCTGACGCACGAGCCCGCGATCCGCCTGGCCCAGCGCCTGGTCGACCTGACGCCGCCGGGGCTCGAGCACGTCTTCTTCGCGGACTCCGGGTCGGTCGCCGTCGAGGTCGCGCTGAAGATGGCGCTGCAGGCGGCGCGCGCGACGCACGGCGAGGGCCGAACGAAGGTCCTCACCGTGCGCGGCGGCTACCACGGCGACACGTTCGAGGCGATGGCGATCTGCGACCCGGTCGGTGGGATGCACTCGCTCTTCACGGGCGCGCTGACGGTCCACCGCTTCGGCCCGACGCCGCCGCCGGGTGGCCTCGACAGCCCGCTGGACGACGCGTGGGCCGCGGAGCTCGACGCGCTGGCCGAGCGCCACGCCGGAGAGCTGGCGGCGATCGTCGTCGAGCCCGTCGTGCAGGGCGCGGGCGGCATGCGCTTCCACAGCCCGGCGTGCGTGCGCCACCTGCGCGCGCTGGCCGACCACCACGGGCTGCTGCTCGTGCTGGACGAGATCGCCACCGGGTTCGGGCGCACCGGTGCGCTGTTCGCCTGCGAGCACGCGGGCGTCGCGCCCGACGTCCTGTGCGTCGGCAAGGCGCTGACGGGTGGGGCCCTCACCCTGGCCGCGACGCTCTGCACGCCGGCCGTCGCGCGGGCCATCTCGGGCGGCGACGGCGGCGCGCTCATGCACGGGCCGACGTTCATGGCCAACCCGCTGGCCTGCGCAGCGGGCCTCGCGTCGACCGGCCTGCTGCTCGACGGCGCCTGGCGGGACGACGTCGCCCGCATCGAGGCCGGGCTGCGGGAGGGGCTCGCGGGCGCGCGCGGCCTCGACGGCGTGGCCGACGTCCGGGTCCTGGGCGCCATCGGCGTGGTCCAGCTCGACGGCCCGGTCGACGTCCCGGCGGCGACCGCGGCGGCCGTCGAGCGCGGTGTCTGGATCCGGCCGTTCCGCGACCTCGTCTACGTCATGCCGCCCTACGTCACGACCGACGACGAGCTGGCGCAGGTCACCGACGCCGTGACCGCCGCCGCGGCCGCCGGGCGGGTAGGTTGCGGGGCATGAGCGAGACGGCGACGGCGCAGAAGTGGATCTGCGTCTCCTGCGGGTTCATCTACGACCCTGAGGAGGGTGACCCCGACGGCGGCATCCCGCCCGGAACCGCGTTCGAGGACATCCCCGACTCGTGGTTCTGCCCCGTCTGCGGCGCCCGCAAGAAGGACTTCGAGGTCTTCGCGGACTAGCCGGTCGATGACCGAGGTCGACGGTCCCGAGCCCGGGACCACGCTCAACGAGGGCGCCCCGGTCACGCCGCGGCAGTCGGCCTCGGTGATCCTGCTGCGCGGCGGCGCCGACGCGCTCGAGCTGCTGCTCGTGCAGCGCACGCCCGAGGCGCGGTTCATGGGCGGCGTCTGGGTCTTCCCCGGCGGCGCGGTGGACGCGGGCGAGGGCGAGGGCGACGAGGCCCACCGCGTCTGCGCCGTGCGCGAGCTCGAGGAGGAGGCGGCGGTCGGCGGGGTCGACCCCGCCGGCCTCGTGAAGTTCTCGCGGTGGATCACGCCCGAGCAGGTCTCGGTCCGCTTCGACACGCACTTCTTCCTCGCGCAGGCCCCGGACGGGATCGAGCCGCGCGTCGACGGCGAGGAGTGCGTCGACCTCGGCTGGTTCACGCCGCAGGGCGCGCTGGACGCCCACCAGGAGGGCCGCATCATGCTGGTCTTCCCGACCATCAAGCACCTCGAGCAGCTGTCGGGCTTCGCCAGCGCCGAGGAGCTGCTGGCCTTCGCCCGGGGCCGCGAGGTCGTGCCGGTGCAGCCGAAGGTCGTGGTGAGCGGCGAGACCGCCCGTGTGCTGCTGCCCGGCGAGCCGGGCTACGACGACTAGCGCTCGACGACGGCGACGGGCACCGAGAAGCGTCGCTGCGCCTCCTCGGCCAGCTCGTCCTCGCGGTAGCGCTGGGCCTCCTCGTCGCCGCGCGCGAAGACGAGGACGCGGTCGGCGGGGTAGGTCGCCAGCGCGTCCTGCAGCGCGAGCAGCGGGTCGGCCTCGCCGGTCTCGCTGCGCGCGCTTGCGCCGGCGTCGCGCAGCGCCTCGGCCGTCTTGCGCGCCGCCTGCTCGGCGTCCTCGATGGCCTGGTCGCTGTCGCTCATCCAGAAGGCGACGGCGGACTCGTGGACCGCGGGGCTCACGACGAGGACCTCCGCCCCGTCGAGGTCGTCGTCGACGGCCGAGCGCACGTCGTCGGCCTCGACCGGGTCGGTCGCCACTACGAGGAGCCGCATGTCCGCATCCGTACCCCGGCACCTCGCCGCCCAAGCAGCAGGTGTCCGACGCCTGCCGGGTGAGCATCCCCCGGGCCATGGCCGACGAGCCCCTGGTGGTGCAGGTGTGGTCCGACGTCGCGTGCCCGTGGTGCCGCAAGGGCCACGAGCAGCTCGCGGAGGTCGTGGCGGGCGAGCCGGACGGGAGCGTCGTCGTCGTGCATCGGGCCTTCGAGCTCGGCGGCGACGGGCCGTCGACGCGGCTGGCCCACCGGCTGGTGAAGGTCGCCGCGCACGCGGCCGGGCCGGCAGCGGGCACGGCGGCTCTCGAGGCGCTCTTCGCCGCCCACCTCGACGAGGGGCGGGACGTCAGCGACCCGGACGTCGCGGTGCCGCTCGTGGCCGCCGCGGCACGACTCAAGCCCGAGGTCCTGCGGGCGATCGCCGACGAGGGCGCCGGCGAGCAGGAGGTCGCGCAGGACGTGCTGGTCGCCCAGCGCATCGGGATCGACGCGGTGCCGTTCTTCCTGGCCGGCGAACGGGTCGCGGTCCAGGGCGCGCAGAGCGCCGAGGCGCTGCGGCGGCTGCTGGCCACCGCGCGCGAGCGGCGCGCGGTGGCCTAGCCGTGCCGGGCGGCGCGTGCGCCGCCCCGTCCTCCTCCCCAGGAGGTCTGCGGGCAGCATCGACCGCCCCGCACCAGGCCTGTACCCGGCGTGCCCGCGGACGGACGTCCGGTTGAGCGGCGCCTAGGCGGCGGAGGGCGCGTCGTCGCCCTCGGCGGGCGTCTCGGCGACCTCGGCGGGCGTCTCGGCGGCCCGGGCGTCGCCTTCGGCGACGTCGGCCTCGGCCCCCTCGACGGCCTCGGGCGCGGCGCCCTCGGCCGGCGCCTCGGCGGCCTGCGCCTCCGGCGCCTCGGCGCCCGGCGCCTCCTCGGCCGGCGCCGGCGCCTCGCCGAGCGGCACGTCCTCGCCGTCCAGCACCTGCTGGTAGCGCGGCGCAGCGGCCTTGGCCAGCGGGAAGACGCGCAGGACCTTCGCGGCCGGGCCCTTCGTGCGCAGCCGGCCACCGGCCAGCGCGCCCGTCAGCTCGAGCTGGCCGAGGAAGAGCGCGTGCGCCACGTCGGCCTCGAGCTCGAGCACGACGTCCGCGTCGCCCGCGGTCTCGCCGACGAGCGCCGCCACCGGCTGGCCCTCGCGGGCGCGCAGCGCCAGCTGCGCCTCGGGGTCGGTGAGCTGCAGCTGGACGACGGCGTCGAGACGCTGCGCCTGCCCCGAGAGCTCCGGGTCGGCGGCGATGCTGCGCAGCAGCTTGCCCAGCTGCTCGTGGACGTCCTCGGCGGTCGCGAACTGCGCCATGGGACGCCTCACTCTTGCAGGTCCGTGCGCGCATCGCCCCGCGGTCGGACCTGCAGCGTCCAGACGACCGGGATGCTGATGGCGATGAGCGCCAGAGCGGGGTACGCGGCGGTCCCGTAGGCCGACACGCCGGTCGCCGTCCACACCTCGGTCGCGAGCGTGTCGAACCCGATCGGCCGCAGGAGCAGGGTCACCGGCAGCTCCTTCATCGTCGACAGGAAGACGAGCGTCGCGCCCGCCAGCAGGCCCGGCGCCATGAGCGGCGCCGTCACCCGCGCGAGCACCCGCGCCGGCGACGCGCCCAGCCCGCGCGCCGCCCGCTCGAGCTCCGGGTCGACGCGCACGAGCGCGCCGTGCGCGCCCGCCAGCGCCTGGGGCAGGAAGCGCACCACGTAGGCGAAGACCAGCAGCGCGAGCGTCTGGTAGACCGGCTCGGCGACGCGCGTGGCGAAGAAGACCAGCGAGAGGGCGATGACGATCCCCGGCAGCGCGTTGGACGCGTACGTCGCCCGTTCGAGCACCGCGCTGACCCGCCCGGGGCGCCGCGTCGCCAGGACGGCCACCGGCAGCGCGGCCGCCATCGCGACGACCGCCGCCAGGCCCGAGCCCAGGAGCGAGCTGCCGGTCCAGCCCGCCAGGTCGCCGAAGGACGGGTGCTCGGCCGCGTCGCGCAGCGACCACCCGAGCAGGACGCCGACCGGGACGAGCAGCGCGACCGCCACCGCACCCCAACCCGCGACGGCCGCCGGCCAGCGCCAGCGGCCGAGCGCCACCCGCTGGGCCGGGCGGTCGGCGCCCGCGGCGCTGCGGCGCACCCGCCCCCGCCCGCGCGAGCGCGCCTCGAGCACCAGCACGACGACCGTCAGCGCCACGAGGACCAGCCCGAGCAGCGCGGCCGGCGTGCGGTCGAAGAGCGAGCGGTACTGCGTGAAGACGGCGCGGGTCAGTGCGTCGTAGCGCATGAGCGACACGACGCCGAAGTCCGACAGCGCGTAGAGCGCGACGAGCACCGCACCACCGGCGATCGACGGGCGCAGCACGGGCAACGTCACCTGGCGGAAGACCGCCGCGCGCGTCCGCCCGAGGGTCCGCGCGGCCTCCTCGAGCGCCGGGTCCATCCGCCGCAGCCCCGCGGCGCACAGCAGGTAGACGTAGGGGTAGGTCGCCAGGACGAGCGCGAGCGCGGCGCCCGGCAGGCCGAAGACCCAGTCGCCGGCGCTGACCAGCCCGCCCGGCCCGAACGCGGCGAGCAGCGCGAGCGCCGTGACGTAGCTCGGGACCACGAGCGGCAGCGCCGCCGCCACGGCCAGCACCCGGCGCCCCGGGACGTCGGTGCGCTCGACGAGCCACGCCAGGCCGACGCCGAGGAGCACCGCGCCCGCCGTGACGACCGCGACGAGCAGCGCGGTGCGCCAGACCAGCAGCGCGGTGCGGTCGTCCAGGAGCGTGTCCCAGGCGTCCGCCGACGCGCCACCCGCACGGACGAGCAGGTAGACCAGCGGGAGGACGGCGGCCGCCGCGACGAGCGTCGCGGCGGCGGCGACGAGCCTCACTTCACGAGGCCGACGTCCTGCAGGAGCTCGAGCGTCGAGGGCAGCTTCTCGCCGAGCTCGCTGAGCGCGATGTCGGGACCGTGGACGTCCTCGAGCGGCCGCGTCTCCCTGGGCCGCGGGATCCCGGCGACGAGCGGGTACTCGAAGGTCCTCGTCGAGAAGTAGCGCTGGCCGGCGGGCGAGAGCAGGTGGTCGAGGAAGCGGCGCGCCGCGTCCTGGCGCTCGGACGACGCGAGGAGGCCCACGCCCGCGACGTTCACCAGCGAGCCCGGGTCACCCGCCTTCAGGAAGTGGTTGGCGACCGGGAAGCCCGGGCGCTCGGCCTTGAGCTCGGGCAGGTAGTAGTGGTTGACGAACCCGACGTCGATCTCGCCGTCGGCGATCGCCTCCTCGGTCTGGATGTTGTTCTCCAGCAGCGTCGGGTCCTGGCGCTCCATGCACTCCAGCCAGTCCCGCGCGCGCTCCTCGCCCAGGGCGATGCGCATCGCGCTGACGAACGACTGGAACGAGGCGTTGGGCGGCGGGAAGCCGATCTTCCCCTCCCAGCGGTCGTCGCAGAAGTCGAGGATCGAGGACGGCAGCTGCGAGGCCTTCAGGCGCTCGGTCGAGTAGGCCACGACGCGCGCGCGGCCGCTCGTGCCGATCCAGCGGTCGGTCCGGAAGCGCTCGGGGACCTTCGCCGCCGCGGCCGCGGGGACGGGCGCGAGCAGGCCGGCCTGCTGGACGGCGCCCAGCGCGCCGGCGTCCTGGGAGAAGAAGACGTCGGCCGGCGAGGCGTCGCCCTCCTCGGCGATCGTGGCGGCGAGCTCGGCCGAGTCGCCGTAGCGGACCTGGACCTGCACGCCGGTGGCCTTGGTGAACTGCTTGAACAGGTCGCCGACCAGCCGCTCGTTGCGGCCGGAGTAGACGGTCAGGCGCTGCCCGTCGCCGCCGCCGGCCGACGACGACGAGGACGGCTCGTCGTCCCCGCAGCCGGCGACGGCGGCGGGCAGGGCGAGCGCGAGGATCGCGAGGAGGGTGCGCTTCACGGGGGGCTCCTTGGGGCGGGGTCAGCGGAGGACGGCGGCGGGACCGGCCTGGACGGCGACCGCCACCCGGTCGCCGAGGGCGACGAGCTCGGTGGACGGCCGCTGGGCGACGAGCACGGTGCCGTCGGCCAGGCGGACGCGGTACAGGACGTCGTGGCCGCGGAACTCCCGGCCGACGACCTCGGCGTCGCCGTCCGCGCGCGGCGCGAGCTCGATGCGCTCGGGGCGCACGACGACCTCCTGGGCGGTCGGCTCGCACGTGATGCCGAGCGTCAGGGCATGCGCGCCGTCGAGGACGTTGGCGGCGCCGACGAACTCGGCCGACCAGCGGTCGACCGGCGCGTGGTAGAGGCGCTCGGGCGCGTCGACCTGGACGATCCGCCCGTCGCGCATGAGCGCGACGCGGTCGGCGAGGGCCAGCGCCTCCTCCTGGTCGTGGGTGACGAGCAGGACGGTGGTGCCGGCGGCGCGCAGGATCGCGGCGAGCTCCGCGCGCATCGACGCGCGCAGCACCGGGTCGATCGCGCTCCACGGCTCGTCCAGCAGGACGACGTCGGGGTCGGGCGCCAGCGCGCGGGCCAGGGCGACGCGCTGCTGCTGGCCGCCCGAGAGCTCGTGCGGGTAGCGGGCGCCGAGCTGCGGCAGGCCGACGAGCTCGAGGACCTCCGCGCCGCGGGCGGCGCGCCGGCGGCGCTCGACGCCGAAGCCGACGTTCTCCGCGACGGTGAGGTGCGGGAACAGCGCGTAGTCCTGGAAGACCATGCCGACCCGCCGGCGCTCGGGCGGGACGGTCGCGACGGCCGGACCCGCCACGGCACGGCCGGCGATCGAGACCCTGCCGGTGTCCGGCTCCTCGAAGCCCGCGACCAGGCGCAGCAGCGTCGTCTTGCCGCAGCCCGAGGGCCCGAGGAGGGCGACGACCTCGCCGCTGGCCACGTCGAGCCGCGCGCCGTCCACGGCGACGGTCGCACCGAAGCGCTTCGAGACGTCGTCGACGAGGACGGTGGCCATGGAGTTCGGGGATCCTAACGACGGCCCTGCGCGCCGGACCCGGGTGCCACGAGGCGGTGCACCACGCCGTCGATCGTCAGGGCGTAGAGCTCGCCGCGGCCGTCCTCGCCGAAGGAGACCAGGCCGGGCAGGCGCTCGGCCTCGCGGCGCAGGTCCAGGCGCGCTGGGTCCTCGGCGCCGGCGGCGTCCAGCGACCACATCGTCCCGCGGCAGAAGTCGCCGAAGACGTAGCGGCCGCGCAACGCGTCGAGGCGCGGCCCGCGCGAGACGAAGCCGCCCGTGACCGAGCAGTGGCCGTCGCGGTGGCGGTAGGAGGCGACGGGCCACGTGAGCTGCGCGCGGGACGCCAGGCGCTTGCGGCCCAGCGGCAGGTCGCCCTCGTAGGCGGCCCAGCCGAGGTTCGGGACCGGCGCGCCGGTCTCTGGCAGGAAGAGCGCGTCGACCTCCTCGACGCGGTCCTGGCCGACGTCGCCCAGCCAGAGGCGGCCGGTCTCCCGGTCGAAGCTCATGCGAAACGGGTTGCGCAGGCCGGTGGCGACGACCTCCCAACGGCCGTCCAGGCCGCGGCGCAGGAGCTTGCCGAGCTGCGTGCGCGGGTCCTGGGCGCGCTGGCCCGGGTCGAAGGCGCTGCCGCCGTCGCCGAGGCCGACCACGACCCGGCCGCGCTCGTCGACGAGGACCGTGCCGCCCTTGTGGTTCTCGAAGGGCTGGCGGACCGCGAGCAGCGTCCGGGCCCGGTCGAGCGCTGCGCGGTGCTCGCCGGCGGGGATGGCCAGCACGCGGCTGTGGCCGCCGCGGCGCGTCGTGTGCAGGACGACGGCGGTGCGTCCCTCGTCGGCGAAGGCGAGCGACAGCAGCCCCTGCTCGCCCAGCGCCCTGGTCCGCGCGCGCAGGTCGAGGAACGGCTCGTCGCGCACCGCGCCGCCGGCGCCCAGGACCCGGACGACGCCGCGCTGCTCCACGACGTACAGGCGGTCGTCGCCGGGCCGGGCGACGAGCTGGTTGGGCTGGCGCAGGCCGCGCGCGACCTCGCGCAGGGCGAAGGACCGGCGGTCGCCGACGACCGGCGCGGGCGCCGGGCCCGGCGGCTTGTCGGGCGGCTGGCGCCACAGCGGCAGCGTCGAGGTGCGCGCCGCCGGGCGGGCGGCCGTCGCGCCGTCGGGCTCGTCCACCGCATCGGCGGCGCAGCCCGCCGCGGCCGTGGCGGTGGCCGCGAGCAGGAGGCCTGTCGCGAGAGCCACGGCGCGCATCGGCGCGGCAAGGTAGCGAGTCGCGTCTTCGGCTGCCCTTACGCCCGGCGGAACCGCGTCACGATGTCGCGGGTCCGGTTCGCGCCGTCGTCGGTGGCGACGAGCAGGACGCGGAAGCGCCCGGCGCCGCGCACGCGGCGCGGCAGCAGCGTGCGGTTGAAGCCGACGTGGCCGTCGACGCGCTTGCGCGCCACGGCCCGCCAGCGCCCGCGCACCCGGCGCTCGACGTCGACCACCACCTCGGCGCGTTCGTCGAGCGCGAAGTGCAGCGTGCGTCCGGTGACCCGGACGCCGTCGAGGTGCGGCGGGCGCAGGTCCAGCCGCAGGGGCGGATCGGGGTCCGGGCTCGGCCGGCCGTCGCCCGGGCGGTCGGACACGACGACGGCACCCCGCACCGCGGCGTGCAGGCGGCACTGGAAGAGGAAGGTCCCGGGCGCGTCGAAGCGCAGCGTGTGGACCTCGCCGATCGCGTGCTCGGCCACTGCGCCGCGATCGGTGTCCGGCCACGGCGCGCCGGGCGCCTGGGGCGTGATCGAGTGGCGCGTGTCCGGCCCGGCGTAGGTCCACGCGACGGTGTCGCCGAGGTCGACGCGGACCTCCGGGACCGACCAGCGGTAGTCGCCGACGCCGACCTTGCGCGAGGTCGCGTGCGCGGGGACGGCGAGCAGGACCGCGGCGAGCGCGCCGGCGATCAGGGATCGACGACGTACCAGCCGCTCATGCCCTCGTGCAGGTGGCTGAAGACGTGGCAGTGGTAGAACCAGCGGCCCGGGTTGTCCTCGACGAACTCCAGGGAGTAGGCGTCCGCGGGGCCGAGGGTCACATTGTCCACGACCCGGCCGTCGGGGCCCCGCCAGCGGTGCCCGTGCAGGTGGTAGGTGTGGAAGTCGTCGCTCATCACCGTGATGTGCTGGGCGACGCGCTGGCCGACCTTCGCGGTGAGCGTCGGCGTGTTCCCGGTGAACGAGCGGCCGTTGATGCACTGGTAGGCCGTCTTGAGGCCCGTCGCCACCGGCAGGAACGCGTGGAAGGCGATGTAGTGCTCGACGTCGGGTCGGGGCGCGCCGGGCTTGCGGACGTTGAGGAAGCCGAAGAGGCCCTTGTACACCGGCAGCGGGTCCATGGGCCCGTGGTCGTGGTAGGGCCAGACGCCCTCGGTGCCCTCGCGGCACTCCCAGACGTAGGTGAACGTCGCGCCCGGCTTGACGAAGCCGCCGGGGTCGGAGAACCGGCCCTTGTAGGCCCCGTCCATGTCCGGCGTGTAGAAGACGCCGTGGGGGTGCACCGTCAGCGGCACCTTCGTGCGGTTGCGGAAGTGCACGACGAGCGTCTCGCCGACCTCCGCCTCGAGCGTCGGCCCCGGGATCGTGGCCTTGCCCAGCGGGCGTCCGAAGTCCTTCGAGTACGCGACGTAGGCGTAGGCCCCGAACGTGGTGCGCCCCTTCACCGCCGCGTCCATCATCTCGTCGCGCTTGTTCGGGACGATCGTCCAGCGCACCGGCTCGGCCACGAGCCAGTACTCGCGGCGCGGCCCGCTGACGGTCGCCTGCGCAGCCCGCGCCCCGGTCCTCACCGCGTCGGGCTCGGGCACGTCGAGCGCCAGGCGCTCGAGGTCGGCCTCGCGGTCCTCGCGCACCTTCTGGCCCGCGAGCGTGCAGACCAGCGCGCCGCCGCCCGCGGCGAGGAAGCCCCGCCGGTCGAGGCTCATCGTCGACCCCCTGCCCACATCAGGCGGATGAGGGTAGGGCAGCCGGCGCGCCGCTCGGTGCGGCTAGCCGGTGTCCCGGCAGCGGGCGGCGCGCAGCTCCCAGCGGGCGCTGCGGCCGATCGCCGGCGCGCCCGCCGGTGCGGGCGGCTGCACCCCCGCGCCCGGCCGGATCCGCGAGCGCAGCAGGACCCCGGCGCGGGCGGGGTCGAACAGCACGCGGCGCTTCTCGACGTCGAGGGCGTACGCGACGCCGGTGCCGCGCAGGCGCCCGGTGACCGGGGTCCCGCAGGCCAGCACCGCGTCGCGGCCGCCGGCGGCCTCGAGCGCCGGGGGCAGGGCCGCCCACAGCCGTGCGTCGTCGGCGGCGCGCCGCAGCTCGCCGCGCACGTCGCCCGCGCGCAGGACCCCGGCCACCGCGAGGGCGCCCACCCCGACCGCGAGCACCGTGCGGGGGGCGCGCGTCAGGACGACCGCCGCCGGGACCGCCAGCAGCGCAGCCCCCGGCACGGCGTAGCGCGGCTCGCCCGAGAAGCCGGCCTGCGCCATGAGCGCCACGGTGACCAGCCAGGCCAGCGCGGCGGCGACGACGAGCCGCGCGCGGCGGTCGGCGAGGCCGGCGAGGCCGAGCACGAGGACGGGCAGCAGCGGGATGCGCAGCGCCTGCTCGAGGGAGGCCAGCGCGGGGACGTCGGCGAGCGCGGGCTGGCCCGGGTTGGGCACGCGGGCGCGCGCCCCCGAGCGCAGCGGGTCCCCCGAGCCCAGCCACTCCGGGACGAACCAGAGCGCCGGCAGCGCCAAGGCGCCCGCCACGAGCCACGGGCGCAGGGCCGGCCGCGCCCGCCAGAGCCCCAGCCCGGCGAGGCCGAGCAGCGGCCAGGCCTCCGGGCGCAGCAGGCCGGCGAGCACGCCGAGGGCGAGCGCCTGGCCGGGGCGGCGGTCGAGGAGGCGGTGGGCCGCGCCGAGCAGCAGCGCGAGGGTCAGGCCCTCGCTGTTGCCGACCGCGGCGTGCCACCACCAGCCCGCCGCGAGCAGGACGGCGGCGGCGGCGAGGGCGGCGGCCGGGGCGCGGCGGTCGTCCGGGGCCAGCCGCCAGGCGAGCGCCGCGGCGAGCGCGACGGCCGCGATCGCGCCGGCCCGGGCGAGGACGAGCCACGCTTCGGGGGCGGCGTCGCCCAGCGCCGCGAGCGGGATGCACAGCGCGACGGCCAGCGGCTTGAACGCCGGGCCCTCGGCGGTCGACAGCGTCCCGTGCGCGAGCTCGCGCCCCCACAGCAGCCAGGCCCACGGGTCGTAGCCGGGCTGCGAGGGGGCGAGGAGGGTCAGCGCGGCCAGCGCCAGGGCGCCGGCCGCGAGCCGCATGCCTAGGCCTGCTCGAGGAGCATGGCGATGCCCTGGCCACCGCCGATGCAGAGGGTCACGACGCCGTAGCGGTGGCCCTCGCGGTCCATCTCGCTCAGGAGCTTGGCCGTGATGGCGGTGCCCGAGGCGCCGATCGGGTGGCCGAGGGCGATCGCGCCGCCGTTCGGGTTGACCTTCGCCGGGTCGAGGTCGAGGTCGCGCATGACGGCCAGCGCCTGGGCGGCGAAGGCCTCGTTGAGCTCCCAGACCCCGATGTCGTCCTGCGCCACGCCCGCGCGCTCGAGGACCTTCTTGACCGCCGGGACGGGGCCGATGCCCATGATCTCGGGGTCCACGCCGCAGGAGGCGTAGGACAGGATCTTCGCCCGGACGGGGGCGCCGAGCTCCTGCGCGCGCTCCTCGCTCATGAGGACGACGGCGGCGCCCGCGTCGTTCATGCCCGAGGCGTTGCCCGCGGTGACCGAGCCGTCGCCCTTGAAGACCGGCTTGAGCTTCGCCATGGCCGCCTGGTCGACCTCGTGGCGGATGTGCTCGTCCTTGTCGAAGACGACGGTGTCGCGCTTGACGCGGACCTCCACGCCGACGACCTCGTCGTCGAACTTGCCGGCGGCCTGGGCGGCGCTCGCGCGGCGGTGCGACTCGACGGCGAAGGCGTCCTGGTCCTCGCGGGAGATGCCCTTGCGCGAGGCGAGGTTCTCGGCGGTGACGCCCATGAGGATGTCGTGGAACGGGTCGGTCAGGCCGCCCATGACCGGGTCGACCATCTTCGTCTCGCCCATGCGCGCGCCCCAGCGGCCGTTCGGGATCCAGTACGGCCCGCGGCTCATGGACTCGGCGCCGCCGGCAAGCGCGACGCCGACGTCGCCGGACTGGATGGCCTGGCAGGCGCTGACGATCGACTGCACGCCCGTGCCGCAGAGGCGGTTGACGGTGAACGCCGGGGTCTCCTTCGGGATCCCCGCCTTCATGCCCACCACGCGGGCCATGTACATGTCCTCGGGCGCGGTGTGGATCACGTTGCCGAAGACGACGTGGTCGACCTGCTCGGGGTCGATCCCCGCGCGCTCGATGGCGGCGGTGGCGGCCGTGGCCCCCAGGTCGGTCGGGGCGACGCCCGCGAGGGACTTGCCGTAGGAGCCGATCGCGGTGCGCGCGGCGGAGGAGATGACGACGCCAGTCACAGCGCGGCACGGTAGTGCGAATGGCCTCTCAGAGGCGTCTCACGGGATTCCGCGACCCTGAGCCGCAACTTCGTCGTCGGACTGCCCGTTAGCATCCCCGAGAGGAGACCGCGTGGAAGCCGCTTCCCTACGAGCCCCTGCAGGTCTCGGCCGCCTCACGGCCTCTGGCCCTCTGCTGCGGCTGCGCTCCGACGAGCAGCTCGTGGCGCTGTTCCGCGCGGGCCACGACGACGCGTTCCGCGTCATGCACGACCGCTACCAGGCGCGCCTGCTCGCGTACGCGCGTCAGATGCTGGGCGGCTCGCGCAGCGACGCCGAGGACGCGCTGCAGGACGTCTTCCTGCGCGCCTACCACGCCCTGCGCGCCGACGACCGGCCGCTGACGCTGCGCGCCTGGCTCTACCGCGTCGCCCACAACCGCTGCATCGACCAGCTGCGCCGGCCCGCTCCCGCGGCCGAGGACGTCTTCGACGTCAACCGCACGCGCGTGGTCGACCCGCCCGACGAGGCCGAGCGCCGCGAGGACCTGCGCCGCCTCGTGCAGGACGTCCGCAGGCTGCCCGACCAGCAGCGCTCCGCCCTGCTCATGCGCGAGATGGAGGGGCTGTCCTACGTCGACCTCTCCGAGGCGCTCGGCGTGACCGTGCCGGCGGTGAAGTCGCTGCTCGTGCGGGCCCGGATGGGTCTCGCCGAGGCCGCCGAGGCGCGCGGCGCCGCCTGCGCCGACATCCGCGAGGAGCTCGCCGAGGCGGTCGACCGCGGCGTGCGCACGCCGGCGCGGGCCCGCCGGCACATGGGCGAGTGCGCGGGCTGTCGCGACTTCGCCACCGTCCTGCGCGGCAACGACAAGGCGCTCGCCGCGCTCTCGCCGGGCCACGGGCTGCTGGGCACGCTGGCCAAGCTCATCGGGATCGGCGGTGGCGCCTCGGCCGCGGGTGGCAGCGCGGCCGCCGGCGGCGGCGCGACGACCGCGGTCGTCGGCGGCGGCGTGGCCGCGGCCGGCGCGAAGGTCGCCGCCGTGGTGTGCTGCGCCGCGGTCGTCGGCGGCGGAGCCGTCGAGGTCCGGCGCGACCGCGAGGCGCGCGCCGGGACGGGGAGCGCCGCCTCCGCCGCGCCGGCCAGGGGCGGCGACACGCTCGTCGCGTCGGCCTCCGCGGCCGCCGCGGCCGCGGTCGTCGAGCCGCTGACCACCGCGGCCGGCGTCAAGGACGCCCCCGCCGCCGCTGACGCCGAGCCGGCGCCGGTCGGCGAGGAGGGTCCCGCCGAGGGCACCCACCCGTCCGGCCTCGGTGACGAGGACTCGCTGACCGTCCCGGAGCTCGCCCCGCCGCCCAGCGCGGTCGAGACCGCCTCCGGCGGCATCGCCGCGCCGCCCGGCGCCGACGAGGCCGCCGACGGTGCGCCGCTGCCGGTCCTGCCCGGCGACGCGCCCGCCGCCGAGACCGAGACTGCGGCCGCCCCGGTCGGCGCCGCCGGCACGACGACGCCGACGGCCGCCACGCCGCCCGCGCCGCCCGCCGCCGAGGCCGCCTCGGCCGAGCCGGCGCACGACGTGCACACGGCCAAGGGCCCGGGCGGGTTCGCCGCGCCGTAGCGCGCGTGGGTGGAACGTGCCAGGTACTTTCCACCCGCCCAGGTGAAAGGTGCCAGGTACTTTCCACCCGCTAGCGTCCGGGCCATCGACCGCTACCTCGCCACCCTCGAGCACGAGGAGCTCTACGTCCGGCGGGGCCGGCGCTCGGGGCTGTTCTGCGTCGTCGCGGTCCACTCGACCGTCCGCGGGCCGTCGCTCGGCGGCTGCCGGATGTGGGCCTACGACGACGCCCGCGCGGGCGTGCGCGACGCGCTGCGCCTGAGCCGCGCCATGACCTTCAAGTCCGCGGTCGCCGGGCTGCCGCTGGGCGGCGGCAAGGGCGTCGTGATGCTGCCGCCCGACGGCCCGCTCGACGACGCTCGCCGCCGCGACGCGCTCCTGGACTTCGGCGACGCCGTCGCGCAGCTCGACGGCCGCTACGTCACCGCCGAGGACGTCGGGACCTCGGCCGAGGCGATGGAGGTCATCGCGCAGGTCACCTCGCACGTCAGCGGGCTGGCGGTGCAGCGCGGCGGCTCGGGCGACCCGAGCCCATTCACCGCGCTCGGCGTCCTCGCGGGCGTCGAGGCGACGCTCGAGCAGGCCCACGGCAGCGCCGACGTCGCGGGCCGCCGCATCGCGGTCGTCGGCCTCGGCCACGTCGGCCTGCGCCTCGCCGAGCTCCTGGCCGAGCGCGGGGCGCAGCTCGTCGTCGCCGACATCCGCGAGGAGCGCCGCACCGACGCCGAGCGCCTGGGCGCGACCTGGATGGCGCCGGAGGACGCCCTCACCGCGGAGGTCGACCTCCTCGCCCCCTGCGCCCTGGGCGGCGTGCTCGACCACGAGCTCGTCCCCCGCCTGCGCACCCGCGCGATCGCCGGCGCCGCGAACAACCAGCTCGCCGACGAGTCGATCGCCGACCTCCTCCACGCCCGCGGCGTCCTGTGGGCGCCGGACTTCGTCGTGAACGCCGGCGGCATCACGAACATCGCCGTCGAGCTGCGCCCCGAGGGCTACGACGCCGGGGTCGCGGTGGTCGAGGTCGGCCGGATCGGCGAGACGCTGCGCACGGTCTTCGCGTCGGCGGCGGGCGGGGACGTCACGCCGCTGACGGCGGCGATGGAGCTCGCGCGGCGGCGGCTGGTGGTCGGCCCCTAGGCCGGCGCGGCCACCTCCGCCTCGCGCTCGGCAACCGCCGGCGCCACGACCGGCTCCACCCGCACCGGCACCCCCGTCAGCCACGCCATCCCCGACAGCGGCTCGAGGTGCTCGGGCGCGCGGGAGGCGAGCTGGTTGACGTTGGGACCGCCCAGGCCGTTGGCGACGCGCCAGCCGCCCTTGTGGCCCCAGCCGTGCGGCACGGCCACGGCGCCCGGGGACATCTCGCCGGTGACCATGGCCTCGGTCTCCACCGCGCCCCACGGCGAGACGAGGCGGACCGGGCCGCCGTCGACGACGCCGGCCGCGGCGGCGTCGTCGGGGTTGATGCGCGCCGCGTGGCGGCGGCCGCCGCGGACGAGCAGCGGGCTGTTGTGCATCCACGAGTTGTGGGAGCGCAGCTCGCGGAGGTTGACCATCCGCAGGGGGAAGTCGTCGCCCGCGGCCTCGCCGAGCGCGAGGAGGCGATCGAGCTCGCCGCGGATCGGCGCCGGGTCGAGGTGGACGCGGCCGTCGGGGTGGTGCAGGCGGTCGCGCTGGACGCCGGTGGCGACGTGCTCGGCGACGACGCGCCCGTGCGGCTCGCGGCGCAGCGCCCGGACGCTGAGCCCGCGCGGGCGCAGGCCGAACAGGTCGCCCTCCGGGCCACGGCGCAGGATCGCGTCGATGAGGCGCTCGGGCGTGACGCGCCGGGCCAGCCAGCGCGGCAGCCGGCGGGCGGGGCCGGGGAGCGGGTTGACGCCGATCGCGTCGGCGAGGTCGCGCACGACCGTCCACTCGTCCCGGGCCTCGCCGCGCGGCTCGACGACCGGGTCGGTCCACTGCACGAACGGGGTCGTGCAGAGCCCGAGGAACGCGACGGGCAGGTCCTCGCGCTCGAGGAACGTCGTCGCCGGCAGCACGTAGTCGGCGTGGCGGTTGGTCTCGTTGACGTAGAGGTCGAGCGAGACCATGAGGTCGAGGTCGGCGAGCGCGCGCTCGAGCGCGGCGCCGTCAGGCACGCTGAGCACCGGGTTGCCGGCGCTGACGAACAGCGCCCGCAGCCGCCCCTCCCCCTCGGTCTGGACCTCGTCGGCCAGCAGCGAGGCGGGCATCGCACCGAGCACCTCGGGGAAGCCGCCGATGCGCGAGCGGCGCGTGCCGTAGGTGTCCAGCCCGACGCCGGCCAGCAGCTCGTCGGCCGCGATCGCCGGCTTGCCGACCACGAGCCCGCCCGGGGCGTCGAAGTTCCCGGTCACCGCGGTGAGCGCGTCGAGCAGGAACGCGGTGAGCGTCCCGAAGCGCCCGAGGCACGAGCCCGTGCGCCCGTAGGCCGCGGCGCCGTCGGCCGCCGCGAAGTCGCGGGCGAGCTGCCGGGCCACGCCGGCGGGGACGCCGGTCCGGGCCGCCGTCGACTCGGGCGTGAACGGCGCGACCGCGCCGCGCAGCCAGCCGCTGCCCGTGGTCTGGTCGTCGATCGCGGCCTCGTCGGCCAGGCCCTCCGCGAAGACGACCTGCAGCAGGGAGAGCAGCAGCAGCGCGTCGCTGTCGGGCCGCACCGGGAGGTGCTCGAAGGCCCGCGCCGTCTCGGAGCGCCGCGGGTCCACGACCACGACGCGCCCGCCGCGGTCGACGACGTCGCGCAGCTGCTCGCGGATGCGCGGCGCGGTGAGCACCGAGCCGTGCGAGACCAGCGGGTTGGCGCCGACGACGAGCAGGAAGCGCGTGCGCCGCAGGTCCGGGATCGGCAGCAGCCCCGGGGAGCCGTAGAGCAGCTCGGAGGCCACGAAGCGGTTGGCCACGTCCTGCGAGGAGGCGGTGTAGAAGTGCTGGGAGCCCAGCGCCTCCATGAAGCCCTTGACCCAGATCGGGTGCGAGTGCGAGAAGGCGCTCGGGTTGCCGGCGTACCAGCCGACCGCGCCGCCGCCGTGGGCGTCGCGCACGGCGCCCAGCCGCGAGGCGATGTCGGCCAGCGCGGTGTCCCAGGAGACCGGCTCGAAGTCGCCCGGCCCACCGACGCGGCGCAGCGGCGTGACGACCCGGTCGGGGTCGTTCTGGACGTCGAGCATCGCGACGCCCTTCGGGCATGCGTACCCGCGGCTCAGCGGGTGCTCGCGGTCTGGGCGCAGGCGCGTGACGCGCCCGTCCTGCACCGTGGCGACCATGCCGCAGTGCGCCTCGCAGATCCGGCAGAAGGTGACGCGGTCCTCAGGCACCCGCCGAGGCTACGCCCGGCGGCCACTGCACGCCAGTGGGCAGGGCACCGTCCTCGGCGAGCTTGTGGAGGTGCGACCCCAGGGTGACCGCCGCGGCGGGGCGCAACTGCGACGGGACGTCGTCCCACGCGGCGTCCAGCAGCGCGTCGACCGTCCGCGCGCCGGCGTCGAGCGCCGCCACGAGCTTGCGCTCGCGCTCGAGCCGGTGGGCGAGGTACTCGTCGATCTTCGCCGCGGGGTCGAAGACCGGCGGGCCGTGGCCCGGCAGCAGGATCCGCAGGTGCATCGCGCGCAGGCGGCGCAGCGCGTCGAGGTACGAGCGCAGCGCGCCGGGCTCGGGCGCCACGAACACCGACCCCCAGCCGAGCACCGCGTCGCCGGTGCAGCACGCTCCGCCGTCGGTGACGAACGCGAGGTGGTCGGGCGCATGGCCGGGGGTCGCCACGGCGGTGAACGGCCCGGCCTGCTCGCCGTCGGCAGGCCGCAGGTGCGGTGCTCCCGTCGCGCGCAGCACGTCCTCGAGGGCCTCGACGTGGTCGGCGTGGGCGTGCGTCGTCAGCACCCCGGCGCACCCCCCGCGCGCCTCGCAGGCCAGCACGATCGCGTCGAGGTGCTCGGGCAGCCGCGGGCCGGGGTCCACGACCCAGCAGGGGTCGCGCCCGACGACCCAGGTGTTCGTCCCGTCGAGGGTGAGCGGCGAGGGGTTGTCGGCGCGCAGGCGCGTGACCGCGGGCGGCAGGCCCGGCTCGCCGCCCACCGCGCTCACCCGCGCACCCGCCGGGCGACCTCGCGGGCGCGCTCGCGCAGCGGCCGTGCCGGGCCCTCGAGCGCGCGCGGCTCGGTCATGACCGCCATCCCCTGCTCGACCGGGAACCAGCGCCCCGCGAAGTCGCACGTCAGGCGGCGACCGTCGAAGGTGACCGGGGCCTTGGTGTCCGGGTCGGCGAGGAGGTCGGCGACGCGCTCGGCGATCGGCCGCGTCGTGTCGCGCCGGCGCCGCGAGGGCTCGTAGGCGCCGGGCTTGACCGCCAGCACGCGGACGGAGTGGAACCACGTGCGCGACTGGTCCTGGAGCAGGCGGTCGACCGGCAGCAGCGCGCCGAGGAGGCCGACGACCGCCTCGTGGACGGCCTGCACCGCCGCGGCCTCGGGTAGCGCCGGGTCGGCCGCGCCCATCTTCGACGAGTTGTGCAGGACGTTGAAGAGCCCGCTCGAGGCGTCCTCGTCGACGACGACCTCGCTGAAGCCCGCCTGGCGGCACGCACGCTCGAAGAACTGCGGCGTGAGCCGGACGTAGTCGTGCGGGTAGCCGTGGCGGTGGATCACGAACGGCATGACCACCACCATCACGCCGCCCGGCCTCAGGATCCGGAAGGACTCGCGGATGATCCGGTGCGGGTGCGCGACGTGCTCGAAGAGGCTGTTCGAGGCGACGCGGTCCACGGAGCTCTCGCGGAACGGCAGCGCCGTCACGTCGCCGACGACGTCCGGGCGGTACTCGCGGTCGAAGTCCAGGCGGATGAACTCGCTCAGGCCGTCGCCGGTGACCATCTCGTCGACCTTGGACTCGGGGAACGTCGTGAACGTCCCCAGCTCGAGGTGCACCGCGCCGACGTGCTCGGTCGGCCGGTAGGCCTCGGCGCGCGCGAGGTCCCACGCGGGGTCGGCATCCGGCCGCGACGGGTTCACGCCCCGCAGCAGCCACGTGTCGCGAATGGCGGCGACGTGCTCGTCGATCCGGGCGGTCAGCGCGTCGGCGCGGTCGGCGGGCAGCTGCTCGCGGACCATCTCGCGCACGACGGCGAGGAGGCGCTCGTGGCCGTCGGTGGGCATGCGCGGCGCATCGTCGCACGACGGTCCGCATGGCGATGTGCCCCTGTCGCGGCCACGGGGCCACGTGCGAGGATGGGCGCCGCCCCTTGGACCGCCCCAGCGCCCTCGACCTCGCCTTCCTCGACCTCGACGCCGACCGCGCGCCGATGCACGTCGGCTGGACGCTGCGGCTGGAGGGCGCCCCGCCGACGCTCAGCGCGCTGCGCCGCCACCTCGACGGCCGCCTCGACGCGGTGCCGCGCTTCCGCCGGCGCCTCGCGCGCCCGCCGCTCGGCCTGGGCGACCCGCACTGGGCCGACGACCCGGCGTTCGACGTCGCCCGCCACGTCCACCACGTCCGCGTCCCGGCGCCGGGCGGGACGGCCGAGCTGCGCGCCACCGCGTCGGTCCTGCTCTCGACCCCGCTGGACCTCGACGCGCCGCTGTGGCGCCTGCACCTGGTCGACGGGCTCGCCGACGGCTGGGCGGTCGTCGGGCAGGTCCACCACGCGCTGGTCGACGGCGTCGCGGCGGTCGAGCTGGCGCTGGCGCTCTTCGACGGGCTCGCGCCGCAGAGCACCGACGGCTGGGTGCCGGCGCGCCCGCCGGCGGTCGGACGCCAGGCGGCGGTGGCCGCGAGCCGCCGGGTGGCCGGGGCCGCCGGCCTGGCGCGCGGCGCCCTGCGGGCGGCGGCCGGCGGCCGGGCCTCCGAGGCGCTGCGCGAGGCGACCCGCGCCGCGGAGTCCGTCGTGCGCCCGGCGCCGCCGACCGCCCTGCGCGGCGGCCGGACGCGCCGCCGGGCGGTCGCGTGGGCGGCCACGCCGCTCGACGCCGTCCGCGAGGCGGGCCGGCGCCACGACGCGACGATCAACGACGTCCTGCTCGCGGCGACCACCATCGCCATGCGCGCCGCGCTCGAGCGCCGCGGCGAGCGGCCCGCCGCGATCAAGGCGCTTGTGCCCGTGGACGTGCGCGAGGGCGAGCACGTCGACGGCAACCGGATCTCCTTCGTCGCCGTCGACCTGCCGGTGCGCGAGGAGGACCCCGCCCGGGCGCTCGCCGCGCTGCGCCGGCGCACCGCCGCGGCCAAGCGCCGGGGCGACGCACGGCCGCTCGCGGCGCTCGCCGAGGCGGCCGAGCTGCTGCCCGCCGCGCCGCGACGCTCGCTGACCCGGGCGATCGCCAAGGCGGCGTCGTTCTCGCTGGTCGTCTCGAACGTCCCCGGCCCGCCCGAGCACCTGTCGCTCCTCGGCCGCCGGCTCGACGCGATCCTGCCGATGGTCCCGCTGCTCGACGGGCAGGCGCTGACGATCGGCGCGATCTCCTACGCCGGGCGGCTGCAGGTCGGCGTCGCCGCCGACGAGCTGGCCATGCCGGACGCCGTCGAGCTCGCGCGCGACCTCGAGCGGGCCTTCGACGCGCTGCGCGTCGCGCCGGCGCCCGCCCCGCCCCCGTGGCAGGCGCGGGCCCGCGTGCGGCGCGACCGTGGCAGCCGGCTTCAGCCGGCCGCCAGCCGCCAGACCGTCCCGCTCAGCGAGACGACGTAGACCCGGCCCTGGGCGTCCTCGCCGAAGGACGCGAGGCTCTCGACCTTCGGCAGGCCCGCGACCGGTCGGTCGTCCTGCGCGCCGCCGGCCGAGAGCCGGGCCGAGCGGATGACGCCCTGGCAGAAGTCGCCGTAGACGTAGCGGCCGGCGAGCGCGCGGAGCCCGGGGTCGCGGACGACGTAGCCGCCGGTGATGGAGCACCAGCCGTCGCCGTGGGCGTGCTCGATGACCGGCCCGACCGCGCCGGGCGCCGGCTCGTCGAAGTTGCGCCGCGAGCCCTCGAACGGGCGCCAGCCGAAGTTCGCCCCGCGGCCCAGGCCCTTGGTGACGAAGTCGACCTCCTCGACCGCGTTCTGGCCGACGTCGCCGATCGCGAGGTCGCCGGTCCGGCGGTCGAACGAGAAGCGCCACGGGTTGCGCAGGCCGTAGGCGTAGACCTCCGGCCGCGCCCCGGGGCGCCCGACGAACGGGTTGGACGGCGGGACGCGGAAGCGCCGGCCGCCGGACGCGCGCGGGTCGATGCGCAGGAGCTTGCCCAGCGGCGAGCCGAGGTCCTGGGCGTTGCCGCGCTCGCCGTGCTGGTCGTCCCCACCGCCGCCGTCGCCCGTGCCGACGTACAGCAGGCCGTCGGGGCCGAACTGGAGCTGGCCGCCGTTGTGGTTGGCCTCCGGGTCCGCATGCACGAAGACCGTCCGGCCGGCGCCGGGCCGGGCGCGGTCGGCCGTCGCCCGGCGGTGCTCGACGAGGGTCTGCCGCCCGTCCTTGCGGGTGTGGTAGACGTAGAAGCGTCCGCTCTTGGCGTAGTCGCGCGGGAAGGCGAGGCCGAGCAGCCCCTGCTCCCCGCCCGCCTGGACGCGCGAGCGCAGGTCCAGGAACGGCGTGCGCAGCTTGCGCCCGCCGCGGACCACGACGATCCGCCCGCCCTGCTCGACGACGAAGACGCGGCGGCGGTCGCCGGGCGCCGCCGTGACGTAGAGCGGGCTCGTGAACGAGCCGACGCGCGCGAGCCGCACGCCCGCGCCGCGCTGGGCGGTCTCGGCGGGCGCCTGGGCGGTCGTCGCCGCCGGCGCGGACGCCGTGGCGTCGTCGTCGTCGCCCCCGGCGCCGCAGGCCGCGAGGCCGGCGACGGCGAGGACGCCCAGCAGGAGCGTCCGGCGCATCGCGGGCAGCATGCCCGCCACGCCGTCTGCGACGCGTCAGGCCGGGTCGACGCCGAGCACCTCGAGCAGGTCGTGGACCTTGAAGGCGAGCGTGAGCCGGAAGCCGAGCTCCGGGTCGCTCGGGTGCGCGCCCAGGACGTGCTCGACCTTGGCCAGCCGGTACTTCAGCGTGCTCGACGCGATGTAGCAGCGCGCCGCGCACCGACCGTGGTGGCCGCCCACCTCGAGGAACGCGCGGGTCGTCTCCAGCAGCGGCGTGCGGTGCGCGCGGTCGTGCTCGATGAGCGGGACGAGCGGCTCGCGGGCGATGAGCGCGGCGTTGCGCACGTCGGCGGCGTCGAGCAGGAACCGCAGCGACCCGAACGCGTCGTAGTGCACGACCGCCCCCGGCGCCTCGGCGCTGCGGGCCAGGCGCAGGCAGGACGTCGCCGCGCGCGCCGAGGCGGCCAGGTCGACGTCGAGCGAGCCGACGCCGGCGTGCAGCTCCCCGACGACCGGCCGCGCGAGGTCGCGCAGCGCGTCGAGGACGTCGTCGGTGTGGCGCGCGAGCTCGTCGGGCAGGGCGACGAGGACCTCGGTGCCGCGGCGCATCGCCAGGGCCCGGCTGCCGTGGCCCAGGGCGCGCTTGGCCACCAGGCCCCGGGCGAGCTCGAGCAGGCGCGTCGGCCGGTCGCCCAGGGCGTTGACGAGCCCGAGCGCGATGACGCGGTGTGGCGCGGTCACGTCGACGTGCAGGTGCCGCGCGCGGCGCACGAGGGCCTCCGGGACCGGCTGGGGCGCCGCCAGCAGCTCCTCGAGCAGGTCGCCGCTGAGCTGCCAGCCGACCTCGACCGCCGCGCGCTGCTTGAGCAGCTCGAGGGCGAGCATCGTCGCGCCCTGCTCGAGCGCGCTCGTCGCGAGCGGCGAGAGCAGGCCCTCGCCGAGGACCGTGATCGACCCCAGCTGCGTCATGCCCGCCTGGATCGGGTGGACCGAGTCGACGGGGCGCGGGTCGGGTCCGAGGCCCGCGTCGACCCCGCGGCTGGCGACCCGCAGCGTCCGCGGCTCGCAGATGTCCTGCTCGACGAGCAGCGGGCGCCCGACGAGGTCGGCGAGCACCTCCGCCAGGCCCGTGAGGCCCTGCTCCTCGAGGCTGGCCTGCACGAGGCGCCGGTGCATGCCGAAGAGGCGCTCGAGCGCGTCGTTCTGCACCAGGAGCCGGTGGTGCAGCCGGCGGCTGGCGATCGCCATCGACGCCTGCGCCGCGAGCGCGCCGAGCAGCCACGTCTCCTCCTCCGTGACGACCGTCGCCCGGCGGTTGGCGACGTACAGCGTCCCCACGAGCTCGCCGTCGCGGTGCATCGGCGCGCAGACGATGGTCACCGCACCCTCGGCGAGCATCGTGTCGCGCACCGCCGGTCTCGTCGGGTGCTCGAAGGTCGCGTAGTCGTCGATGACGAGCGGCGCGCCACGCCGGATCGCCCGGCCGCCGACGCCCATCGCTGCCGGCAGGCTCACGTGCAGGAACGCGTCGCTGCGGAAGCCGCGCAGGTGCATCGGCCGCAGCACGCCCTCCTCGTCGGCGAGCGTCAGCCACGCCATGTCCGTGCGCAGCAGGCCCTGGGCCTGCTCGACGACCATCGCCAGGGCGCCTTCGACGTCGGCCGAGGCACCGTGCAGCCGGTCGCCGATCGCGATGAGCGCCTCGTAGGCGTGCAGCCGGCCCGCGACGCCGGCTTCGGGAGCGAGGACCAGGGACATGTGCCAGTCCTAGCCGCGCGCACCCGCGTGGAGGAAGCACGTGATGCGACACCCGAGGTGGCGAAAGCCGTGCGTCGACTTCGTCCATCTGGGCCGAGCCCGGCCCGCCGGGCCCGGCTTAGCGTCGCCGGCAGGACGTCATGCGGGTCATCGACTTCTTCGACAAGGGCGCGTCCAGCGCGCCGCACCGGCCGTTCCTCGTCACCGACGACGCGACGGTCACCTTCGCCGAGGCGCGCACCCGGTCGTGGGAGGTCGCGGCCGGCCTGCACGCCGCGGGCCTGCGCGCCGGCGACACCGTCGGGGTCCTGGCGCCCAACGAGGAGACCGGCTTCCTGGCGATGCTCGGTCTGTGGCGCGCGGGCGGCGTCTGGGCGCCGCTCAACCACCTCAACGCCCTGGCCGCGACGACGGACTTCATGAACGACGTCGGCTGTCGCTGGCTCTTCCTGCACCGCAGCTTCGCCGACCGCCTCGACGCCATCCGCGACGCGGTCCCCGGCCTCGAGCGGGTCATCGCCCTCGGCGGCGAGGTCGACGGCGCCGCGTCGCTCGAGGAGCTCGTCGAGCAGGGCCGCGGGACCACCGTCCCCGACCTCGGCGACCCGTTCGGCGCGGTCGGCGAGCGCTGCGTCCTGTGGCCCACCGGCGGGACGACCGGCCGCTCGAAGGCGGTCGTGTGGACCAACCAGGTGTGGGCGACGCTCAACGAGCTGACGACCCGCCACTGGCCGACGGTCCCGGAGCCGGTGAACCTCATGGTGGCGCCGGTCACCCACGCCGCCGGCGTGATGGGCGCGCTCATGGCGTCCGTCGGCGCGACCGTCGTCATCCGCCCCGGCTTCGACGCCGACGACGCCCTCGACCACGTCGAGCGCCACGGCGTCACGCACATGTTCGTGCCCCCCACGGCCTTCTACGCGATGCTCGACGCGCAGCGCCGCCGGCCCCGCGACCTCTCGAGCCTCGCGATGCTGCTCGTCGCCGCCGCGCCCGTCTCGCCGGACCGCCTGGGCCAGGGCGTCGCGGCGTTCGGCCCGTGCGTGGCCCAGTGCTGGGGCCAGGGCGAGGCGCCCTTCCTCCTGACCTACCTCTCCCCCGAGGAGGTCGCGGCCGCGGTCGCCGGCGATCGGCCGGCGCGGCTGGCCAGCTGCGGCCGACCCACCTTCGCCGTGCAGGTCGCCGCCATGGACGACGACCAGCAGCTCCTGGGCCCCGGCGGCCGCGGCGAGCTCGTCGTGCGCTCGCGCCTGGTCACCCCCGGCTACCTCGGCCTGCCCGAGGCGACCGCCGAGCTGCACGCGGGCGGCTGGCACCACACCGGCGACGTCGGCGAGCTCGACGAGGACGGCTACGTCTACATCGTCGACCGCAAGAAGGACATGGTCATCACCGGCGGCTTCAACGTGTTCCCCGCCGAGGTCGAGGCCGCGATCCTCGCCCTCCCCGAGGTCGCCGAGTGCGCCGTGATCGGCGTCCCGGACGACAAGTGGGGCGAGGCCGTCCTGGCCGTCGTCGTCCCCCGCGACCCCGACTGGGCCGACGCGGACGCCGTCATCGCCCACGCCAAGGCCGCCCTCGGGTCGGTCAAGGCCCCCAAGCGCGTGCAGTTCACCGACGCGCTCGCCCGGACCCCGGTCGGCAAGACCGACAAGAAGGCGCTGCGCGCCGAGCACTGGACCGGCCTCGCGCGGGCCGTCAACTGAGGAGGAGCCCAGCCGTGCCCACCACCACCGACCAGCGCGTCACGATCGACATCGACACCGGCGGGACGTTCACCGACGGCGTCGTCAACGCCGACGGGCAGACCTGGCCGATCAAGGTCCTGACCACGCCGCACGACCTCACCGTCGCGCTGCGCGAGCTCATCGACGAGGCCGCCGGCCGCGTCGGCGTGGAGCAGGAGGAGCTCCTGCGCCGCGTCGAGTCGATCCGCTACTCGACGACGCTCGGGACGAACACCGTCATCGAGCGCTCCGGGCCGCGCATCGGCGTCCTCGCCGGTCCGTCCGCCGCCCGCGCCGTCCGTGCCCTGCAGCCCGGCGACCTCGTCGCCGACGTCCTGGACCCGCTCGAGTGGCACGTCCGCGAGGTCACGCTCACCGGCGACGACGACGCCGACCGCGAGCCGGTGCTGCAGGCCGTCGAGGAGCTCCTGCAGCGCGGCGCCGAACGCCTCGTCGTGGTGCTGCCCGACGAGGGCGGCGCCGGCGAGGAGGCGGTGCGCCGCATCGTCCTCGGCGAGTACCCGCGCCACATCCTCGGCGCGCTGCCGGTCCTCTTCTCCTCCGAGCTCGACGCCGACACCGACGTCGGCCGCCGCGTCGCGACCGCGGTCCTCAACGCCTACCTGCACCCGCAGCTCGAGACGTTCCTCTACGAGGCCGAGTCGGTCCTGCGCGCCCGCGGCCTGCACAAGCCGCTCTTCGTCTTCTGCAACGACGGGACCACGAACCGCGTCGCCAAGGTCACCGCGCTCAAGACCCACAACTCGGGCCCGGCCGGCGGCGTCGAGGCGGCCCGGGCGCTGGCCCGCCACTACGGCTTCGCCCGCGTGGCGACGATCGACATCGGCGGCACGAGCACCGACGTGGCCTTCCTGGCCGACGCCGGCATCGAGGAGAGCCGCCGCGGCGCCGTCGACGGCACCGAGCTCTCGCTGCCCATGCGGCGCATCGACGCGCTGGGCGGCGGCGGCGGGACGATCGCGGAGGTGGCCGACGGCGTCCTGCAGCTCGGCCCGCGCAGCGCCGGCGCCGCGCCCGGACCCGCCTCCTTCGGCTTCGGCGGCACCGAGGCGACGGTCACCGACGCCAACCTCGTGCTCGGCGTCTTCGACCCCGGCCAGCGCTTCGCCGGCCGCGTGGCGCTCGACCCCGACCGGGCGCGGCGGGCCGTCGACGAGCACGTCGCCACGCCCTTGGGCCTGACGACGGAGGCCGCGGCGCACGCGATCCGCGAGGCGCTCGAGCGGCGCATCGGCGACCACCTGCGCGCCGGGTTCGACGAGCGCTCGTCCTCCGGCCAGGCGGTGCTGATCGCCTTCGGCGGCGGCGGCGCGGTCCACGCGGCGCGCATCGCCGAGCACGCCGGCATCGACCGCGTCCTGGTGCCCGGCCTGGCGAGCGTCTGCAGCGCCTTCGGCATCGGCTTCGCCGACGTCGAGCACCGCTACACGCGCCTCGTCGCCGCCGGCGACGAGGCCGGTCTCGAGCGGGCCGAGGAGGAGCTCGCCCGCCGCGCCCGCATCGACATGCGCGGCGAGGGCTTCTCGCTGGACGACGTCACCTTCACCGCGGCCCGCTCGACCGTCGAGGAGGGCACCGTCGAGGTGGCGCTCGTCGCCCGGGCGGCCCTGCCGCACATCGGGTTCCCCGAGCAGGAGCGCCCGACCGAGCCGCCGGCGCCCGCCAGCACCCGCGAGGTGTTCTGGGACGGCGAGCGGCCGACCCCGACCCCCGTCTTCGCCGCCGAGGCGGTGGAGGCCACGCGCGCGCGGATCGCGGGCCCGGCGATCGTCGCCGGGGACATCGTGACCGTCTGCGTGCCGCCCGGCTGGACGCTCGAGCGCGACCAGCACGACCAGTCGTTCCTCACCCGGGAGGCGTAGACCATGGCCACGATCGAACGCATCACCGAGACCCTCGACGTCGACCTCGACACCGAGACCTGGCGCTGCTCGCGCTGCGGGCGCGAGCACGGCTCCGCCCACGAGAACTACAAGCGCGGCCTGGTCGTCCACCGGCGCGACCCCGCCGAGGTCCACCGCCCCCTCGTCGATCCGGAGGCCTACGAGTACACGTTCGCCCCGGACGCCGCGTGGTGCCAGATGCTCGAGTGGTACTGCCCCGGCTGCGCGGTGATGGTCGAGGTCGAGTACCTCCCGCCGGGCCACCCCATCACCCACGACATCGAGCTCGACCTCGACTGGCTGCGGCGCCGTCGCGCCGCCGCCGCGACCACCGACCAGCACGAGGAGGCGCAGGCATGAGGCGCATCAGCGTGGACATCGGCGGCACCTTCACCGACTGCTTCCTCGTCTGGGACGACGAGCGCATCGAGGCCAAGGCGCTGACGACCCACCACAACCTGTCCGAGGGCTTCCTCGCCGCGCTCGCCGCCGGCGCGCAGGAGCTCGGCGAGGACGTCGAGACCGTCCTGGGCGGCGTCGAGTCCGTCCGCTACGCCACGACGCTCGGGACCAACGCGCTCATCCAGCGCTCGGGCCCGAAGCTCGGCCTCATCACGACGCTGGGCTACGAGGACACGATCACCCTCGGCCGCGGCCTGCAGTACGGCGACGGCCTCACCGACCTCGAGAAGTCCGACCTCCCCGGAGCCGACCGCCCGGAGCCGCTCATCGACCCCGAGCACATCGTCGGGATCCGCGAGCGCGTCGACCACGCCGGCAACGTCGTCGTCCCGGCCGACGTCGAGGACATCCGCTCCGCGGTCCAGCACCTCGTCGAGCAGGGCGTGCGCGGCTTCGTCGTCGTGCTCCTGCACTCGGTGATGAACCCGGTGCACGAGGACCTCGTCGAGCAGGTCGTGCTCGAGGAGTACCCGGGCTCGTACCTCGGCGCCTTCCCGATCGTCTGCTCGCACGACGTCTCGCTCAAGAAGGGCGAGTACGCGCGGTCGATGTCGGCGATCCTCGACGCCTACCTGCACCGTGAGATGCAGCACGGCCTGCGCTCGCTCGAGCGCGCGCTGCGCCAGCGCGGCTACACGCGACCGATGCAGATCGTCCACAACTCGGGCGGCATGTCGCAGCTCAACCGCACCCACGCGCTGCAGACGATCCACGCCGGCCCGGTCGCGGGCCTCAACGCCGCCGAGCAGGTCTCCGACGAGCTCCGCATCGACGAGCTCATCACCGTCGACATGGGCGGCACGTCGTTCGACATCGGCCTCGTCACCGGCGGCGGGATCCGCTTCTACGAGTTCGACCCGATCGTCGACCGCTGGCGGGTGCAGATCCCGATGGTGTCGATGGTCGCGCTCGGCGCCGGCGGAGGCTCGATCGCCCGCTACGACTCCACGCACGACAGCATCACCGTCGGGCCCGACAGCGCGGGCTCGGACCCGGGGCCGGTCTGCTTCGACATGGGCGGCCGCCAGCCCACGGTGACCGACGCGAACCTCGTGCTCGGCTACCTCGACCCCGACTACTACCACGGGGGCGAGCTGGCCCTGAACCGCCGGCGCGCCGAGCAGGCCTTCGCCAGCCGTCTGGGCAAGCCGCTGGGCATCGACGCCGTCGAGGCGGCCGCGTCCGTGCGGCGCATCGTCGACAACAACATGGCCCAGGGGATCTTCAAGGAGGTCGCCCTCAAGGGCTACGACCCGCGGCGCTTCACGATCCTCGCCTACGGCGGCAACGGGCCGACGCACGCGTGCGGCTTCGCCGAGGACCTCGGCGTCCAGCGCGTGCTGGTGCCCCGCAACTCCGCGATCTTCTCCGCGGTCGGGGCGGGGAACATGGACCAGCTCCACATCCACGAGCGGTCGGTCTACCTGTCGCTCTACGAGGCGCTCACGCAGAAGCTCTTCACGGACTACGAGGTCCTCAACGCGCACATCGACGAGCTGCGCGAGCGCGGCCGCAAGGACATCGTCCGCCAGGGCCATCCGCCCGAGAGCGTCGAGTTCCGCGTCGAGTTCGACATGCGCTACGGCGACCAGCTGCAGCTCACGTCGATGGTCGTCCCGTTCGACCGCTTCACCTCGGCGCGGCAGGTGCTCGAGATGATCAAGCGCTACCACGCCTCCTACGGCGAGCGCTTCGGCGAGGGCACGCAGACGCCGGAGACCGGCATCAAGGTCAACCAGATCCGCGTGGTGGCCTACGTGCCGCTCGAGAAGGTGACCTTCGCCACCGGCGGCGGCGAGGGCGCGGTCGCCAGCGGCGTCGCCCCGGCCGCCCCGCCCGCCGAGACCGCGGGCGCCGACGGGACCCGGCCGCAGGGCGCCACGGCGCTGGCCACCCGCCTGGAGGCCAAGGGCACGCGGGAGGCGTGGTTCGACGGCGCGATGGTCGAGACGCAGGTCTTCGACCACGCGGCGATCGGCCCGGACGACGTCGTCGAGGGCCCGGCGATCGTCGAGGCCCCGCACACGACCTTCGTCGTGAACCCGGGCTGGCAGCTGCGCCAGCTCGACAGCTACTTCATCGAGATGCGCCGCACGGCGTAGGAGGCACGACCATGGCCACTGACGACATCGTGATCGACGCCACCGAGGACGAGGCCGCCCTCGACGCCGAGGTCCAGGAGTTCCTCCACAAGACGGTCCTCTTCCGGGGTCCCGACCCGGAGATCATGCGCGACCACAAGCCGGCGCCGCGCAGCCCGCTGGAGGAGGCGGCGATGGCCGCCGATGTGGACGACCTCACCAAGACGATCATCCGCAACCGCCTGCAGACCTCGGCCAACGAGGCCAAGGACATGCTCATGCACATCGCCTCCGCGCCGTCGGCGAAGTGGGGCGACCTCATCGCGGGCATCTTCACCGCCCGCGGCGACCTCGCCGTCGCGTCCTCCAGCGGCGTCCTGATCTTCTCGGTCCTGGCCGGGCCGCCGATCAAGTACATCCTCAAGCACTGGCAGGACGAGGAGACGGTCGGGGTCCGCGACGGCGATGTGTTCATGCACAACGACGCGCGGTTCGGCAACGTCCACAACACCGACCAGAGCTGCCTCATGCCGGTCTTCCACGAGGGCGAGCTCATCGCCTGGGTGGGGACCATCATCCACGAGGGCGAGAACGGCTCGACCGAGCCGGGCGGCATGCCGTCGGCGGCCGAGAGCCCCTACGACGAGGGCCTGAAGATCAGCCCGGTCAAGATCGGGGAGGGCTTCAAGCTCCGCGAGGACCTGGTCACCTACTTCCAGAACTCGGTCCGCGACCCGAAGCTCCAGCTCGAGGACATGCGCTCGCGCCTGGCCGGCACGATGCGCCTGCGGACCCGCCTGCTCGAGGCCGTCGAGGAGTACGGCCGCGACGCCGTCGTCGCCGTCGTGCGCGGCACGCTCGAGTACACCGGCACCGAGGTCCGCCGGCGCCTCGCCGCGCTGCCCGACGGCAAGCGCCGGGTCGTGCGCTTCTGCGACAACACCCTGCGCGAGCCGATCCTGCTCAAGATCGACTGCACGGTCGAGGTCAAGGGCGACGAGCTCATCATCGACCTGCGCGGATCGGGGCCCGAGCTCATGAACCGGGCGATCAACACCGTCCTGGCGTCGTTGAAGGGGATGATCGCGCAGGTCTTCCTGACCTTCATCTGGCCCGACCTGCCACGCAACCAGGCGGCGTTCGAGCCGGTGACCGTCCTGACCGACCAGGGCTCGGCCTTCGACTGCTCGGCCGAGGTCCCCAACGCCGTCTCGATGATGACGTTCTTCCCGAGCTTCTCGGCGGTCGAGCACTGCCTGCAGAAGTTCCTGTTCAACGACAAGCACGCCGGTGGCGAGGCCAAGGCCACCGAGGTCCACGCGTCGTGGTGGCCGATGATCAACGGCTTCCTCTTCGGCGGCTACACCCAGCACGGCTACTTCGTCGGCAACGTCATGACCGACATCAACGGGATGGGCGGCGGCGCCCGCTCGGACCGCGACGGCGAGCACGCGCTCGCGCCCATCTTCTGCTCGATGTCCGACCTGGGCGAGAACGAGATGGTCGAGGACGAGCTCCCGGTCCTCTGCCTCTCCAACCGGCGGATCATGCGCGACAACCAGGGCTTCGGCCGGTTCCGCGGTGGCCACGGCCACCAGCAGGTGATGACCTACAAGGACTCGCCGCTGTGGGGCTGGATGACGATCGCCATCGGCTCGAAGTTCCCGCTCGCGCTCGGGCTGTTCGGCGGCTACGGCTCGCCCTGCCAGCCGCTGATGAAGGTCAAGGGCGTCAACGCCCTCGCGGCGATGGCCGCCGACGGCTCGCTGCGCGTCGACGACCCGGTCGCGCTGATGAACGAGCGGCCGTTCGAGGGCGCCGAGTACTCGACCGCCCACACCGGCATGCAGTTCGAGATCGCCGCCGAGGGCGAGCTCTACGCGATGAGCCAGGGCGGTGGCGGCGGCTACGGCGACGTGCTCGAGCGCGACCCGGCGGCGGTGGTGACCGACCTGCGCCGCGACCTCATCTCCGCCTGGACGGCGCGCCACGTCTACCACGTGGCCGTCGACCCGGAGACAGGGACGCACGACGCGGCGGAGACCGAGCGCCTGCGGGCCGCCGAGCGCGAGGCGCGGCTGGCCCGCGCCGTGCCGTTCGACGAGTTCGAGGCGTCGTGGACGACCGACCTGCCGCCCGAGGGCCTGCCGTTCTACGGCTCCTGGGGCGACCGGCGCACGATCCACGCCGGCGGCCGCGACATCACGATGCCGGCAGATGCGCTCATGCCGGTGATGATGGTCTGACGTCCGGTGGCCCTCGCCGACCTCCTCCCCCGCGGCGTCGTCTTCGCCCCCCGTCCGCGCGGCTTCGGCGCCAGGCTCCTGGGCCTGGACCCCGAGGCCGTGCGGACCTCCTCCGGCGACACGATCGTCGCCGCCCGGCAGGAGCGCGACCTCCTGCGCCCCGACCTCACCGTGCTCGCGGCCGACGGTCGCCTGCTGCCCGACGCGCTCGCCCCGGTGGCCGACCCCGAGGACTGGGGCGCGCTCGAGCTGCCCGAGGCCGAGCGCGTGCCCGCCTTCGGCGCGACGCTCGCCGCGGTGGCCGCCCTGGCCGGCGAGGGGCCGGTGGGGGTCGTGCTGACCGGTCCCGGCCGGCTCGCCGCGGACCTCGCGGCGGCCGGCGGCGGCGAGGTCGACGAGGAGCTCGTCGACGTGTGCGCGCTGGCGGTGTGCGACGCGGCCAAGGCCGTCGTGCAGGCTGGCGGCGAGGTGGTGCTGGAGGACGACCGCGCGCCGTCGCCGGACGCGCTCGTGCTGTGGTCCCCCCTGCTCAAGCTCCTGGCCCACCATCGACGCCCGGCGCTGGTGGTCCTCGACGACGGCGCGGGCGCCGAGGTCCTGCGCGACGTCCCGGGGGTCAGCGCCGTGGTCCACGGCGCCGCGGCGCCGGCATGGGGCGCGCCCTGGCCGGCCGACCACGGCCAGCCCGCCTTCTCCCCCCGCATCGACGCGTCGGCATCGCCCGAGCGCGTGCAGGAGCTCGTCCGCGCCACGGCGGGTGTGGCATGAGCGCGGTCGCCGTCGCCCACGGCACGTGGGTGCGCTGCCAGAGCTGCGGCGCGGGCTTCTACCCCGGCCAGCGGCGCTGCACGGCCTGCGGGAGCTGGGACGCGCTGCGCGAGGAGCCGCTGCCGGCCACCGGCACGCTGTTCACGTTCACCGTCATCCACGTGGCGACGGCGACGCCGCCGCTGCCCGTCCCCTACGCCCTGGGCTACGTGGACCTCGACGACGGGCCGCGGGTCCTCGCGCCGATCGCCACCGCCGCCGACCCCGAGACGACGCTCGCCGCCGGCACGCGCCTGGCGCTCGTCGTGCACCCGGCCGGCGACCCCGTCCCCTTCCACATGGAGGTCCTGGCGTGAGCGCCGCCCGTCGCACCGTCGCCGTGCGCGGTGTCGGGATGACCGCGTTCGGCCGCCAGCCCGGCGAGACCGACCGCTCCCTGGCCGAGGAGGCCGTCCACCTCGCCCTGCGCGACGCCGACCTCGACCCGGCGGCCGTCGACGCCGCGTGGCTCGGCAACGTCACCGGCGGCCAGCTCGGCGGGCAGATGTGCGCGCTGGGCCAGCTGGCGCTGCGCCCGTTCGGTCTCGGCGGGCTGCCCGTCACGCGCGTCGAGGCGGCGTGCGCGAGCGGGTCGGTGGCCGTGCGCTCGGCCTACCTGGCGGTCGCTTCGGGCGAGGCGGACGTCGCGCTGGCCTTCGGCGCCGAGCACATGACCCGCGCACCCACGAAGAACACCATCGGCGTCCTCGCCGGTGCCAGCGACCTGGAGGCCGAAGCCCGCTTCGGGGTCACGTTCCCCGGGGTCTTCGGGATGATCGCCCGCCGCCACATGGACGTGCACGGCACGACGCCGGCGCAGCTCGCGGCGGTCACGGTGAAGAACCGGGCCAACGGCGCGCGCAACCCCGTCGCGCAGTTCGACGAGCCGGTGACGGTCGAGGACGTCCTCGCCGCGCGGCGGGTGGCGACACCGCTCGGGCTCCTGGACTGCTGCGCGATCTCCGACGGCGCCGCCGCGGTGCTCGTCGTGGCCGAGCACCTCGCCCGCCCGGGCGACCCGCGGATCGTCGCCTCCGCGCAGACCTCCAGCGCCTTCGAGCCGTTCGGCGAGATGACCGGCTTCGCCCTGACGCGCGAGGCGGCGCGCCAGGCCTACGCGCAGGCGGGCATCAGCGCCGACGACGTCGACCTCGCCGAGGTCCACGACTGCTTCTCGATCGCCGAGGTGCTGCACACGGAGGACCTCGGGTTCTGCGGCGAGGGCGAGGGCGGCCCGTTCGTGGAGTCCGGCGCGACGGCGATCGGCGGCACCGTGGCGGTCAACCCGTCGGGCGGGCTCGGTGCCCGCGGCCACCCGATCGGCGCGACGGGCTGCGCCCAGGTCGGCGAGGCCGTGCTGCAGCTGCGCGGTGACGCCGGCGCGCGCCAGGTCGACGGCGCCCGCATCGCCCTCACGCACACGCTCGGCGCCTTCGTCCACGGGGCCGCCGCGTCGTGCGCGGTCCACGTCCTCGCCGCCTAGGCGACCCCACCACAGGAGGAGACCATGCAGGACCTCGCGGGCCGACGTGCCCTCATCACCGGCGGCGCCCGCGGCATCGGGCGTGCCGTCGCCGAGCTCTTCGTGCAGCGCGGCGCCACCGTCATGCTGGCCGACGTCAACGCCAAGGAGGTCGCCGCGACCGCCGACGCGCTGGGCGACGCCGCGCACGCCACCGTCTGCGACGTCACCGACACCGACCAGGTGGCGGCCGCGGTGGCCACGACCGTCCGGGAGCTCGGCGGCCTCGACGTCCTGGTCAACAACGCCGGGGTCGAGATCGTCAAGCCGCTGCTCGAGATGACCGAGGAGGAGTTCCGCCAGATCAACGAGGTCAACGTCACGGGCGTCTTCCTCGGGATGAAGCACGCGCTGCCGGCGTTGGCCGAGACGCGCGGGACGATCGTCAACCTCGCCTCGGTCGCCGGCCTCAACGGCTGCCCGCTGCTGGGGGCCTACTGCGGCACGAAGGCGGCCGTCCTCCAGCTCACCCGCACGGCCGCGGTCGAGCTGCGCGACGCGGGCGTGCGGGTCAACGCGGTCTGCCCCGGCTTCGTCGACACGGCGATGGTGGACCGCGCCGCCGTGGCGATCGAGGCGGCGCTCGACGCCTCCTTCCCGGACCTGGTGGCGGCCAAGCAGGGCCGCCTGGGCACCGTCGCCGAGGTGGCCGAGACCGTCGCCTACCTCGCGTCGGACCGCGCCGCCTGGACCACCGGCTCGAGCTACGTCCTCGACGGCGGCCTCTCGGCCAGCCTGCTGTGAGCTCCCGGGCCGAGCACGTCCCCGCCGTGCCGGAGGGCCGCGAGGCCGATCCCGCCGAGGCCAGGCGGGTGGCCGAGACGCTGGCGGAGTTCGTGCTGCAGGCCGCCCGCGACGAGGAGCTGGGGGCGCGGGTCCGCCGCGCCGCCACCTCCCTGCACGTCCACGTCGGCGACGACGCCGGCGTCACCGTGCGCCTGGACCGCACGCCGGTCGAGGCCGTCGCGCGGATCGAGGGCGTGGCCGAGGTGGAGCTGTGGCTCGCGCCTGACGTCCTGCTGAGCTGCGCCCGCGGGGAGCGGCCGCTGCAGATGGCGATCATGGACGGCGACGTCACCTTCCGCGGGCCGGTGCGCAAGCTCCTGATGGTCGTGCCGGTGCTGCGGACCTTCGACACGTCGGTCTGGGCGCGGCGGCACGAGTAGGGTCTGCGCCATGGGCGCCGCCGCCCGCCAGCTCGCGGACAGCATCGACGCCCGCGAGATGTCCCAGCGCGTGTTCGACCGCATCGTGCGGGAGGTCTTCCCCTCACGCGCCCAGGACGAGGAGTTCCTCGCCGCGCTCGACGACAGCGTCCACGACAACGTGCAGGCGGTCCTCGGCGTCATCGCCGGGCGCCTGCGCATCAGCAGCGCCGAGCCCCTCGGGGCGATCGCCCTCATGGACGTCCTCACGCGTCTCGGCGAGCCGACGAGCGCCGTCGAGCGCGGCTACCGCATCGGCCAGTGGGAGATCTGGGAGCAGTGGGTCGTGGCTGCCACCCGCGTGGCCGACGGCGACGACGCGCTGCTGGTCGAGCTGCTCGTCGAGCCGGTGCGGACGCTCTTCGACTACATCGACTCGATCCTCATGACGGTGCTCGAGCGCTACGAGGAGCACCGTCGCGAGCTGGACCGCGAGCGCACCCACCAGCGGATGCTCATGCTCCGCCAGGTGCTCGACGGCAGCCACGAGCCGCCCGCCGCCGCGGTCACCGCGACCCTGCACTACGACTGCCTGCTGACCCACCGCGCGGTCGTCCTCGCCGCGGCCGACCGCAGCACCGCCGAGCGTGCCCTCGAGCGCCTGCGCGTCGCGCTGGACGCGAGCGGTGCGCTGCTCTACCAGGAGAGCGTCGGCGGCTGGGCGCTGTGGCTGGGCCGGACGGCGGCGGCGAGCCCCCGCCGGCTGCGGGCGCTGCGCCACGAGCTGGCCGGCCTGGGCCTCCAGGCCGGGGTGAGCGAGCCGGCCGCGGGCATCGCGGGCCTGCGCGAGACGCTGCACCAGGCGCGTCAGGCGCTGCGCATCGGCCAGGCGCTGGAGGCGACGACCACCTGGTTCGCCGACGTGCAGCTCGAGGCGCTGCTGCTCGACGAGGACGCCCGGGCCACGGGCTTCGTGCGGTCCGTGCTCGGGCCGCTGGCGGGCGACGACGAGCGCAGCGCCCGCCTGCGCGAGACGATCGCGGCCTGGCTCGAGACGGGCAGCCACGTCAGCGCCGCGGCGGCGCTGGGCATCCACGAGCACACGGTGCGCAACCGCCTGCGCCAGGTCGAGGAGCTGCTCGACGCGCAGCTGCTGCAGCGGCGCACGGAGCTGGCCGTCGCCCTGCGCCTGCAGCGGGTGCTCGGCTGACGGCGTGGCAGGATGGCCCGATGCGCGAGGTGGACGTCGTCGTCGTCGGTGCCGGCCCCGCAGGGGAGGTGTGCGCGGGGCGGCTGGCGGACGCCGGCCTGGAGGTCGTGGTCGTCGAGCGCGAGCTCGTCGGCGGCGAGTGCTCGTACTGGGCCTGCATGCCGTCCAAGGCGCTGCTGCGCGCCCCCGGGCTGCTGGCCGAGGTCGAGCGCGTTCCGGGCGCCGCGCAGGCGGTGACGGGCGCGCTCGACGTCCAGGCGGTGCTCGACCGCCGCGACGAGGTCGTCCACGACGTCGACGACGCGGCGCAGCTGCCATGGCTCGAGGACAAGGGCATCGGGCTGGTGCGCGGCGCGGCCCGGTTCACCGGCGAGCGCGAGCTGCAGGTCGGCGACGAGGCGCTGCGGGCGCGCCAGGCCGTCGTGGTGGCGACCGGGTCGCTCGCGGCGATCCCGCCGGTCGAGGGGCTGCGCGAGGCGCGGCCGTGGACCAACCGCGAGGCGACGACCGCCAAGCAGGTGCCGGCGCGCCTGGCGATCATCGGCGGCGGCGTCGTGGCGGTCGAGATGGCCCAGGCCTACGCGGCGTTCGGCTCCCAGGTCCACATGCTCGTGCGCGAGGACCGGCTGCTCGAGCGCGAGGAGCCCTTCGTCTGCCAGCAGGTCGCCGACGGCCTGCGCGACGCCGGCGTGCACCTGGACTTCGAGACGAGCGCGACGCGGGTGGAGCGCCGCGCCGACGGCACCGTCCACCTGGAGCTCGAGGGCCACCACGGCACGCTCGACGTCGACGAGGTGCTCGTGGCGACGGGGCGCACGCCGCGCACCGACGACCTGGGGCTCGAGGCGCTCGGCCTCGAGCCGGGCGGCTACCTGCGCACCGACGACCAGCTGCGCGTGGCCGGCCACGACTGGCTCTACGCGATCGGCGACGTCAACGGCCGCCAGCTGCTGACCCACATGGGCAAGTACCAGGCGCGCGTGGCCGCCGACGTCATCCGCGGCCGCGACGTGCGCCTGCGACCGGTCACGAGCGACGCGCCGCCGCCGCGCGTCGTCTTCACCGAGCCGCAGGTCGCCGCGGTCGGCCACACGCTCGAGTCCGCCAAGGCCGCCGGCCTCGACGTCCGCCATGCCGACGTGGGGACGGGCGCCAACGCCGGCGGCTCGTTCGTCGGCAAGGACGCCCCCGGGACCTCCCGCCTCGTGGTCGAGCGCGGCAGCGACGTGGTCGTGGGCGCGACGTTCACCGGCGCCGAGGTCCAGGAGCTGCTGCACGCCGCGACGATCGCGGTCACGTCGGGCCTCACCGTCGAGGAGCTGTGGCACGCCACGCCGGCGTTCCCGACGCGCAACGAGCTCTGGCTCAACCTGGTCGAGGCGCTCGAGGCCGGCTGAGCCCCGTGGCCGGCGAGCGCCTCGCGGCCTACGGGCTGCGCGTGGCCGTCGACGGCCTCGGCCTGCCGGGGGCCGTCGCCGCACCGGCCGGCGCGCCGGCCGACGTGGCCGTCCGGCGCGCGGGACGCGCCGAGGTCCTCGCCGCGTTCAGCGGGCCGGCCGACCCGCCCCGCCGCGCCACCCGGCGGGTCGACGGCGCGGCGGTCCACGTCGAGCGCGGCGCGGCCGGCGACCTCCTCCTGGACTGGGAGCGGGGCGGGGTCTTCCGGGCCGACGCGCACGGGGCGACGGTCCTCGCCCACGGCGAGCCCGACGCCCGCTGGCGGCGCTTCCTCCTGGACTCCGTGCTCGTCCCCGTCGCGCTGCTCCACGGCGCGGAGGCGCTGCACGCCGGGACGGTCGAGGTCGGCGGCGCCGGCATCGCCGTCGCGGCCGGGCAGGGCGGCGGCAAGACGACGCTCCTGGGCGCCCTGCTGGCCCGCGGCGCGCGCCTCGTGGCCGACGACGTGAGCGTCCTGCGCCGCGACGGCGGGGCGTTCGCGGTCGCGCCCGCCCCGCCCGTCCTCAACGTCGCGCGCGAGCGCCCCGCCGGCGCCGCCGGACCTCCCGAGCTCGGGGAGGTCCTGGCCGAGCTCGACGGCGAGCTGTGGGTCCATGCGCGCGCCGTCGCCCCCGCGCCGGTGGCGCTCGGGCTCCTCGTCCGCCTCGAACGCGGTCCGGACCGCACCCTGCGCGCCGCACGGCAACCGCCCTCCGCCCGGACCGCCCTGTCCCACTTCCTGCCCTCCGGCCCCGAGCCGGAGCGCCGCCGGGCGCAGTTCGAGCTCGCCGCCGACCTCGCCGCGCAGGTGCCGCTCGTCGTGCTCGAGGCACCGCCGGACGCGCCGCCTGGCACGCTCGCCGAACGGGTCCTCGCGGCGGCCCGGACCGGCCGTCCCTGAAGGCGCGCGCGGCTGCGCGGTCTGCGATGCTGCGCAGCGCTGTGGGGTCCAGGGACGAGGAGCGGGACGAGCTGCCGAACGGGCGCGTGCGCATCCCCGACCACGTGGTGCACCGCTCCTTCGACGAGGAGACGGTGCTGCTGAACCTCGAGACCGGCCAGTACCACGGCCTCAACCAGGTGGCCGGGCGGATGCTCGAGGCCCTGGAGGCGACCGGCGACGCGGAGGACAGCGCCCGCCGCGTGGCCGCCGAGTTCGACGTGCCGGTCGAGCGCGTCGAGCACGACCTCGCACAGCTGCTCGGGCAGCTGCGCGAGCGCGGGCTCGTCGTCGTCGATGAGCGCTGACGCGGGCGCGGCAGGGCTCGACCACGGGACGCACCACGCGTTCGGTCTGCGGCTGACGGGCGACCTCGCGCTGCCGGGCGTGGCGGCCGGCGCCGGCGCCGGCATGGCGACCGACCGCACGCTGCACCTCGCGGCGTCCACCCGCGCCGCCGTCCTCGCCGACTGGCCCGGCGACGCCCGCGACGTCTCGCGCCGCCGCGCCCCCTCCGGGCGGACCGCGGCGCTCGTGCAGGTCGACGGGACCGGGACGCTGCACCTGCGCATGGACGGCCACGGCGCCTACCGCCTGCACGCCGGCGCCCGCCGCGCCGACTGCGGCCTGCCCGCCCGCGGTCCGGCATGGCAGTGGCAGCGCTACGTCGTCGCGCAGCTCCTGCCCTTCGCGGCCCTCCTCCACGGCCTCGAGGTCCTGCACGCGGGCGCGGTCGCGCTCGGCGGCGGAGCCGTGGCCGTCGCGGCGCCCTCGCACGGCGGCAAGAGCACGCTGCTCGGGGCCCTCGTGGCGCGCGGCGCGCCGCTCGTCGCCGACGACGTGGTCGCCGCCGAGCTGTGCGACGGCGACGTCGTCGTCCACCCCGGACCAGGACTCCTCTCGCTGCGGCCGGACGCGCCGGTCGCGCTCGGGGACCCGATCGCCCCCGGGGCGCCGTGGCGCGCCGTCGCGCGCGAGGAGCGCACCCTGCCGCTGCGCGCGCTGGTGCTGCTGCGCCGCCACCCCACGCTCTCCGGGCTCGCGGTCGCCCGCGTCCGGCCCGCCGCCGCGCAGCTGCTGGGCGCGACGTTCAACGCGGCCTGGCAGGAGCGCGAGCGCCTCGTCCGCCAGCTCGACCTCTGCGCCGCGCTCGCCGCCACGGTCCCGGTGCTCCAGCTCGACGCGGCGCCCGACGTCGCCCCCCAGGACCTCGCCGCGGCGGTGGAGGAGGCCACGTGCTGAGGGCCTTCGCCGGGGCGTTCGAGCGACGCGCCGGCGCGGGCGGCCCGGGCCTGGCCGACGCGCTGCGGGCGGCGGTCGCCGCCGAGGGCCACGACGACGTCCACCTCGTCCGTGCCGGCCCGCTCACCGTGGCGTGCAGCGGCGCGCCGCCCGCCCGCGACGGCGAGGCGCTCTGCCTGCTCGAGGGCGTCCTCGACGCACCCGTCGCGGCCGGAGCGGCCACCCCGTCGCCCGGCGCGGAGCGCGCGGTGCTGGACCGCTGGCGCGCCGGCGGCGACGCGGCGCTCGCCGCCCTGCGCGGCGACTGGGCGCTCGTGCTGTGGGACGGCCGGCGGGGCGCGCTGGCGCGCGACCACCTCGGCCTGCGCGGGCTCGTCCACCACGACGACGGCGCGCTGCTGCGCTTCGCCTCCGAGGCGCACCTCCTCCTGCGCCTGCTGCCCGCGACGCCCGGCCCGGACCTCCAGGGGCTCGCGCACTGGGTCGGCCTCTCGGCCCCGCCGCCCGACCGCACGCTGCTCGACGGCGTCCACCGCCTTCCCGCGGCGTCGGTCCTCGACCTCGACGCCGACGGCCGTCGCGCGCCGCGGCGCCACTGGGCCCCACGCTACGCCCGCCCGGAGCGCCCGCCGCCCGAGGCGGCCGCCGCCCGCCTGCGCCAGACCCTCGCCACCGCCGTGGCGCGTCGCAGCGCCGGCGCCGAGCGGACGGCGGTGCTCCTCAGCGGCGGGCTGGACTCGAGCGCGGTCGCGGGCGTCGCGCGCGCCGACGTCCCCGCCGGCGACGCGCCGCGGCGCGCGTACTCCGCGCTCTTCCCGCTGCACCCCTCGGTCGACGAGACCCCGCTCATCCGGGCGCTCTGCCAGGAGCTGCGCCTGGACGGCATCGCCGCCGCGGTCCACGCGCCGCGGCTGCTGCCCGGCGTCCTGCCCTACCTCGAGCGCTTCGCGACCCCGCCCGTCTCGCCCAACCTCTTCTTCTGGGACCCGCTGCTGGCCCGCGCGGTGGCCGACGGCACCACCGTCCTGCTCGACGGCGAGGGCGGCGACGAGCTCTACGGCCTGTCCCCGTTCCTCGTGAGCGACCACCTGCGCCGCGGCCGCCTGCTCCGGGCGGCGCGCGTCGTCGACGGCGTGCCCGGCGCGCACCGCGGCGTCCCGCGCCGCACGCGGCTGAGCTGGCTGGTGGACCCCGGCCTCGCCGGCGCGGCGCCCGCCTGGACGCACGCCCTGTCGCGCCGTGTCCGCCCCGGTGGCGCGCGCCCCGTCGCGTACCTCGGGCCGCAGCTCGCCGACGCCTTCGACGCCAGCGCCCCCGGCGGCGCGTGGAAGCGCCTGGACGGCCCGCGCTGGTGGGCGTTCCTCGCCGACGCCGTGACCCGCATCGCGCCGTCCATCGGCTACGACCACCAGCGCCGGCGCGCGGCGCTCGCGGGGATCCTGCCCCGCCACCCGCTCGTCGACGTCGACGCGATCGAGCTCGTGCTGGGCCTCGCGCCCGAGCTGGCCCACGACCCGCACCGCAGCCGGCCCCTCCTGCGCGCGGCGGTCGCCGGGACGATCCCCGACCAGGTCCGCCTGCGTCCCGCCAAGAGCACGTTCGACGCGGTGTTCCACGAGGCGCTCGCGGGGCCGGACCTCCCGCTGGCCCGCGCGCTCCTGGACCCCCGGCACGCCCGGCTGGCCGCGCACGTCGACCCGGCCGCGCTGCGCGACCTCCCGGCCGCCGCGCCCACGCCCGGCCGCGAGCGCCAGCGCTGGGCGCTGCAGGTCTGGCGGCTGCTGGGCGCCGAGTGCCTCCTGCGCCACCTCGAGGACCGCGACGAGCCGCGGCGCACGCTCGAGCGCGCCGGCATGGGCACGCCCGACGTCCGCCTCGGACCGACGCTCAGTACTCGGTGATCGTGCCCGTCTTGCGCGCCCGGCCGATCGCGGCGCGCAGGAGCCACAGCGACAGCGGCAGGGCCAGGATCGCGAAGCCCGCGAGCTTGCCGAGGTCCTCCCAGACGCTGTGGCGCAGCGCGGTGCCCACGATGACGTTGCGCAGCAGGTCGACGGCCGGCGTGAACGGCTGCAGGTCCGAGAGCGTCTGCATCCACTCCGGCAGGTAGCGCAGCGGGACGTAGAGGCCGCTGACCAGCGAGATCAGCGCGACGACCCACGTCGTCCCCGCGGCCGCCTGCTTGAACAGCAGGACCGCGGCGAGCAGGACGATGCCGAAGGGCAGGAAGGCGAGCGCCCCGAGCGCGCCGAGCGGCACGGCGAGCGCGATGGTCTCCCAGCGCAGGTCCATGCCGAAGGCGATCGCCGAGAAGCCGAGCATCACGCCGGCGGTGATCATCGACTGCACGAACGGGAACAGCAGCGCGCTGACCGACGCCGACAGCGCGCCGAGCGGGGAGTGGTAGAGGCGCTCGAACGTCCCGGCCACGAGCTCCTGGCGCAGCGCCATCGCCGGCGTGCCGAGCGTCGAGTTGAGCACCGTCAGGATCACGAGGCCGACGACCACGAAGGCGTAGTACGCGTCGGGCGACTCGAACGCCTGCGAGCCCACGAGCCGCGACACGTAGTAGAAGAGCGTCAGCGAGAAGATCGACGTCAGGACGATCGAGACGAAGCGCAGGCGGTAGCTCACGAAGAGCTTCGCGTCGCGGGTGACCGTCGCCGCCGCGCCGTACCAGAAGGCCCTCATCGCGCCGCGTCCTCGAGCTCGGGCTCGCGCAGCGCCACCCGGCCGTCCTCGAGCCACAGCGCCCGGTCGTGGCGCAGGCCCGCCAGCCGCGGGCTCGGGCCGAGCCACAGCGCCGCGCCGCCGCGCGCCGCCAGCCCGTCCATGATCGTCTGCAGCCGCTCGAGGCCCGGCTCGTCGAGGCTCGTGTAGGGCTCGTCGAGGAGCAGGACGTCGGGGTCGTGCAGGAGCGCCTGGGCCAGGCGCACGCGCTGGCGCTGGCCCATCGACATGCGGTCGACGCGCTGGCGGAAGAGCGACTCGAGCCCGGTCGCCGCGACGGCGCGCTCGACGGCCGCCGCGCGCTCGCGCCGGGGCACGAGTGCCAGGCCGCACTGGAAGAGCAGGTTGTCGCGGACGGTGAGGCGCGCGTAGAGCCCGCCGTTGCCCGCCGGGACGACGCCGACGCGCTCCTGGAAGGCGCGGCGGTCGCGCCACGGGTCCAGCCCGGCGAGCGAGACCTCGCCCGCGTCGGGCGCCAGCAGGCCCGTGGCGATGCGCAGCAGCGTCGTCTTGCCCGCGCCGTTGGCGCCGCCCAGCCACGTGACGGCGCCCGCGACGACGTCGGCGTCCGCGCCCACCAGGACCGGCTTGCCGCGCCAGGCCCGGTGCACGCCGCGCAGCGTGAGCAGCGCGTCGCTCACCTGCCGACGACGACGTCCTGCCGGGGCGCCGGCGCGAAGAGGCCGTGCGCGCTGACGCCGGCCAGCTCGTCGAGCCGCGCGGCCAGCGCCGCCGGGTCGGCGACGTCGGCGTGGAGGTCGGCGATGAGCCCGCCGTCGGGCGAGGTCGGCGCGTCGCGCAGCACGACCTTGCCGAGCTCGCCGACGAGGTGGAGCGTCGCCTGCAGGCCGTAGGGCCGCAGCTCGAGCGGCACGGGCGGGGTGAGCGCGTCGACGACCTTGGACTCGTCGACGATGACGACGAAGTGCGCCGCGGCCTGGGCGACGACCTTCTCGCGCAGGTGCGCGCCGCCGCCGCCCTTCACGAGCCAGCCGTCGGGCGCGACCTGGTCGGCGCCGTCGATGGCGACGTCGAGCCGGTCGAGCGCGTCGAAGGGCTCGACGTGCAGGCCGAGCTCGCGGGCCTGGCGCTCGGTCTGGGGCGACGTGGCCACGCAGCGGATGGTGGTCAACCCCCGCGCGGCGAGCGCCGGTAGGAGGAACTCGACCGTCGAGCCCGTGCCGAGGCCCACGCGCTGGCCGTCCTGGACGAGCTCGGCCGCCTGCTCGGCCGCCGCGCGCTTCGCGGCCCCCACGTCGATCATGGGCGGCAGCCTACGGGCGCCCGGCGACGGGCAGCTTCTTGCCCGGGTTCAGCAGCCCCTTCGGGTCCAGCGCGTCCTTGATCGCCCGCTGGGCGGTCAGGAGCGCGTCCGGCGTGCGCGACGCGACCGCGTCGCGCTTGACCAGCCCCACGCCGTGCTCGCCCGAGCCCGTCCCGCCGAGCGCGTACCCGAGGACGACGACGTCGTGCGCGGCGGCGGCGGCGCGCTCGAGCTTCGCCGCGTCCGCGGGGTCGACGAGGAACGTCGCGTGGACGATGCCGTCGCCCGCGTGGCCCCAGGCGCAGGACTCGAGCCCGTGGCGGTCGGCCACCGCGCGCGCGCCCGCCAGCGCCTCGTCCAGCCGCTCGACCGGCACCGCGAGGTCCTCGCTGACCTTGCCGCCGCGCGCCGCGATGACCGCGTACGTCAGCCCGGAGCGCCAGCGCCACAGCTCCTCGACCTCCGACCGGCCCTCGGGCGCCACGACGTCGACCGCGCCCGCCTCGCGCAGGACCTCGACGAGCCCGGCCCGCAGCGCGGCCGCCTCGTCGCGGCCGCCCGCCGCCTCGGCCAGCAGCGCGAAGCCCTCGCCGTCGCCCTCCCCCGCCGCCTGCAGCGTCCGCCCGTCGACGAAGTCGAGCACCGCCGGCTGCAGCCCCGCCGCGAACACGGCGAGCACCGCCTCGCACCCCGCGCGCGCGTCGGCGAAGCGGGCGAGCACGGGCAGCTCCGCGTCGGGCGCCGGCACGAGGCGCAGCCACGCCGCGGTCACCACGCCGAGCGTCCCCTCCGAGCCGCACAGCAGCGAGCGCAGGTCGTAGGGCGCGACGTCGCGCCGCACCGGCCCCCCGACGGTGACGAGCTCGCCGGGCGCCAGGACGACCTCCAGGCCGGTGACCCAGCGCGACACCGGCCCGTGGCCGAAGGTGTGCGGCCCGCCCGCGTTCGTCGCGACCATCCCGCCGAGCTGGGACTGCTCGGCGGCGCCCGGGTCGGGCGGGAAGTCCAGGCCCGACTCGCGCGCCCGGCGGCGCAGCGTCGCCGTCGTCACGCCCGCCTCGACGTGCGCGCGCCAGCGCCCGGGGTCGAGGTCGCGGACGCGGTCGAGGCGGTCGAGCGCCAGGACGACGCCGCCCTGGGGCACCGCGCCGCCGGCGAACCCGGTCCCGCCGCCGCGCGGCGTCAGCGCGACGTCGTGGTCGTAGCACCAGGCGACGACCTCCCGGACCTCCTCGGCGTCGCCGGGACGGACGACCGCGGCCGCGTGGCCGACGAGCGCCTGGGTCTCCGTCGCGTCGCGCAGCTCCGGGTCGCTGCCCGCCGGCGCCGCGACGTGCGCGGCGCCGACGAGGCGGCCCAGCTCGGCGACGAGCGCGCCGCTCAGCCCGCGGCGCCCTTCGCCTTCTCGTCGGCCGGCACCTCGATCTCGCGCTTGAGGATCTTGCCGGTCGGGCCCTTGGGCAGCTCGTCCACGAACCACACCAGCCGCGGGTACTTGTAGGCCGCCACGCGCTCCTTGACGAAGCCCTGGATGGCCTCGGGCTCGGCCTCCTGGCCCTCCTTGAGCGCGACGGCCGCGCCGACCTCCTCGCCGAGGTCCGGGTGCGGGACGCCGACGACCGCGGCCTCGCGCACCGCCGGGTGCTCGTAGAGGACCTCCTCGATCTCGCGCGGGTAGACGTTGTAGCCGCCGCGGATGATCAGGTCCTTCTTGCGGTCGACGATGAAGAAGTAGCCGTCCTCGTCGACCTTGGCCATGTCGCCCGTCTTGAACCAGCCGTCGGCGTCGATGGACTCCTCCGTCGCCTCGGGCCGGTTCCAGTAGCCCTTCATGACGTTGTGGCCCTTGATGACGATCTCGCCGACCTCGCCCGTCGGGAGGTCCGCGCCGCCGTCGTCGACGACCTTCATCTCCACGCCCTCGACCGGCGTGCCGATCGAGCCCGGCTTGCGCTCCTTGTCGGGGTGGTTGAAGGAGGCGACCGGCGAGGTCTCGCTCAGGCCGTAGCCCTCGAGGACCTTGCAGCCGAACTTCTCGTCGAAGCCCTTGAGCAGCTCGACCGGCAGCGACGCGCCGCCCGACGCGCAGAGGCGCAGCTTCGACACGTCGCGCTCGTCGGCGTCGGGGTGGTTGAGCATCGCGCCGTACATCGTCGGCACGCCCTCGAAGATCGTCACCGCGTCGCGCTCGAGGATCTCGAGCGCCTTGCCCGGGTCGAAGCGCGGGATGAGCGTCAGCGTCGCGCCGGACTTCATCGCGGTGTTCAGGCCGCAGGTCTGGCCGAAGGAGTGGAAGAGCGGCAGCGCGCCGAGGATCACGTCGTCGCCGGTCGGGCCGAACAGCCCGAGGCAGACCTCGACGTTGCGCATGAGGTTCTGGTGGGTGAGCTCCGCGCCCTTGGGCTCGCCGGTGGTGCCCGACGTGTAGAGGATCACCGCGGTGTCGTCGGTCCCGCGGTCGGCGACCTCCGTGTCGGGCTCGTGCTCGCCCAGGATCCCGAGGAAGCCCTGCGCCTCGACGATGATGCACTCCGCGCCCGCCTCCTCGGCGCCCTTCTGGGCGTCCTCGGCGAAGCCCTCCCACGCCAGGAGGACCTTGGCGCCCGAGTCGCGCAGGTAGTAGGCCACCTCGCGGCCCTTGAGCAGGACGTTCATCGGCACGACGGTGCCGCCGAGGCGCAGCGTGCCGTAGTAGGCGACGGCGAAGTGCGGGACGTTCGGGAGCATGATCCCGACGCGGTCACCCGGCCCGACCCCCTTGGACTTCAGCAGCGCGGCGCAGCGCTGGGTGAGCTGGTCGAGGACGCCGTAGGGGATCGCGAGGTCGTCGAGCTTCAGCGCGATCGCGTCGGCGTCGCGCTGCGCGCTGTCGACGAGGTTCTGGGCGAGGTTGGGCACGGAGGGGTTCTACCCGACCGGCCCGGGTCCGCGCTACGCGAGGGCGCGGGCGAGGCGCTCGAGCCCGACCGCGATGCGCCCGGGGTCCGGCTCGGAGTAGGAGAGCCGCATGGTCCGCGCGTCGGGCTCGCCGGCGTGGAACGGCACGCCCGGGACGAACGCCACGCCGTGCTCGAGGGCGGCGGGGAGCAGCGCCTGGGCGTCGGCGCCGTCGGGCAGGCGCACCCAGCAGAACATGCCGCCCGCCGGGCGGGTCCACGTCGAGCCCGCCGGCAGCGCGCCGGGCAGGCCGGCCAGCAGCGCGTCGCGCCGCTCGCGGTAGACCGTGCGCACGCGCTCGAGGTGCGCGTCGAGGTCGTTGGCCAGCAGCCACTGCGTGGCGGCGGCCTGGGTGACGGTCGCGGTGTGGAGGTCGGCGGCCTGCTTGGCGACGGCCAGCGCGGCGCGCAGGCCGGCGGGCGCGCGCAGCCAGCCGATGCGCAGTCCCGGCGCGAGCACCTTCGAGAGCGAGCCGAGCAGGACGACGCGCTCGTCGGCCCCCGGCAGCGAGGCGATCGCCGGGACGGGCTCGCCGTCGAGGCGCAGCTCGCCGTACGGGTCGTCCTCCAGCACCCAGAGCCCGGCGCGCTCGGCCGCCTGCAGCAGCGCGGCGCGGCGCTCGAGCGGCAGCGTTCGGCCCGTCGGGTTCTGGAAGGTCGGGACGAGGTAGAGCGCCTTGGCGCCCGTGGCCTCGGCGGCGGCGAGCACCGCGTCGGGGTCGGCGCCGTCGTCGTCGGTGGCGACGGGGACCAGCCGTGCGCCGGCCAGCCCGAAGGCCTGGAGCGCCGCGAGGTACGCGGGGTCCTCGACGAGGACGGCGTCGCCGGGCTCGAGCAGGACGGTGGCCAGGAGCGTCAGGCCCTGCTGCGAGCCCGCGGTGACCAGGACGTCGTCGGGGTGACAGGGGACGCCGCGCGCCGTGGTGCGGGCGGCGAGCAGCGCGCGCAGCTCCGGGTCGCCCTCGGTCGTGCCGTACTGCAGCGTGGCGCGGTGCTCGAGCGCGGCGGCGAACGCCTCGCGCAGGCCGTCGCAGTCGAAGGTCTCGGGAGCCGGCAGACCGCCCGCGAAGGACACGACGTCCGGCCGGCGCGTGAGAGCCAGCAGGTCGCGCACCGGGGACGAGCGCACGCCGGCCAGGCGGCTGGCGACCGGCGCCGGCGGGACGGCGCTCGCACGGGCGTCGAGGCCCATCAGACGCGACCCTGCTCGTCGGGCTGGGCGACCGCGGGCGCCGTGACGCGCGCCAGCCGCGCGCGCTCGGCGGCGGCCTGCTCGGGCGTCTCGTCGGGCCAGTGGCCGTGCTCCTCGTAGAACGTGCGCGCGTCGTCCTCATGGACGCGATCGCGGTCGCCGTTGCGGAACGCCCACATGATCCCGGCGATGCCCACGACGCCGACGACCAGCGTGAGGATCGAGAAGGCGTTCGAGAGCATCGGCTAGAGCACCACGAGGGCGATGGCCACGTAGTGCACGACCGCGGCGGCGGTGACGAGGAGGTGGAAGACCTCGTGGTAGCCGAAGACGCTCGGCCACGGGTCGGGCCGCTGCAGGGCGTAGGCAATCGCGCCGGCCGAGTACAGCACGCCGCCGGTGACGAACAGCACGCCGACGGCCACGCCGCCCGCGGAGAAGAGGTCGTCCATCACCGAGACGGCGGCCCAGCCGAGCGCGAGGTAGCAGGCGGTCTGCAGCCAGCGCGGCGCGTCGATCCAGGCGACGCTGAGCAGGACGCCGGCGGCCGCGCCGAGCCAGACCGCGAGCAGGACGCCGGTGCGCGCCGTGCCGTCGAGCAGCAGGACGGCGGGCGGCGTCGTGCTCGCCGCGATGAAGACGAAGATCGTCGAGTGGTCGATCCGCCGCAGCAGCGGCTTCCAGCGCAGGTCGCCCGGCCAGCGGTGGTACAGCGCGCTGCCGGCGAAGAGCGCGACGAGCCCGACGCCGTAGACCGCGCAGGCCGCGCGGGCGTCGGGGTGCGGGGCGAGGACCAGCAGCGTGATCGCGGCCGCGGCGGCGGGGGCGGCGGACCAGAGGTGCAGCGCCCCGCGCAGACGGGGGATGTCCAGGGCGTCCATCGCCCTGCATGGTGGCACCTCAGCGGCGAGCGAGGGAGAGGAACTCCTCGCGGGTGCGCGCGTCCTCGCGCACGAGGCCCAGCAGGCACGAGGTGACGGTCGTCGTCCCCGGCTTCTGCACGCCGCGCAGCGACATGCACAGGTGCTCGGCCTCGAGGACGACGCCGACGCCGCGCGGGCTGAGGTGCTCCTCGAGCCACTTGGCGACCTGGACGGTCATCCGCTCCTGGACCTGCAGGCGCCGGCCGTAGAGCTCGACGAGGCGGCCGAGCTTGGACAGGCCGATGATCCGCTCGCCCGGCAGGTACGCGACGTGGGCGACGCCGTGGAACGGGAGCATGTGGTGCTCGCACAGCGAGTGGAACGGGATGCCGCGCGCGATGACCAGCTCGTCGTAGCCCTCGTCGTTGGGGAACGTCGTGGCGTTGAAGGGCTTGGGCGTCAGCAGCTCGGCGTAGGCGTGGGCCACCCGCCGCGGCGTCTCGCGCAGGCTCTCGTCGTCGAGGTCGGCGCCCAGCGCGCGCAGCAGGTCGCCCGCCGCGGCCTGCGCGGCGTCCAGGTCGATGGGCTGGTCGTCCGGCATCCGCCCATCCTGCCGCGTTCGCGCGGGTGGGGTCCGGGCCGAAGATCCACGAAGCGGTGCGTCCTCGTCTGTGGTGGGCGCCCAGCGCGCGGTCCGGCGACGGACGAGGCTGCGGCCATGCTGCGCCGTCGCCTGCTCCCCGCCCTCGCCGCGCTGCTCGCGGCCGCCTGCGCCGCGCCGGCCGCGGCGAGCGCCGCCACCGTGGAGGTCCCCGTCACCTTCCAGGTGCGCAACACGAACACGTCGGGCGTGCCGTGCCCGGCCGACGGGCGCACCTACGCCCTGCGCGGGCACCTCGTGGGGCCGGCGGAGAGGCTGACGTCGCCGGACCCCGGCGCCGTCGCGCTCTACGCGCACGGGCTGGCCTACGGCGAGTTCTTCTGGAACTTCAAGGCCGTGCCGGGCTACGACTACGCCCGCCAGCAGGCCGACGAGCGCGGACTGGTCTCCGTCGTGGTCGACCGGCTGGGCTACGGCGCAAGCGGGCGGCCGTACGGCAAGAGCGTCTGCATCGGGTCCGAGGCCGACTACCTGCACCAGGTCGTCCAGCAGCTGCGCCGCGGGTCCTACACGGTGGGCTTCGGCGCGCCGCCGTCGTTCTCGAAGGTCGCGCTCGTGGGCCACTCGCTGGGCGGCTTCATGGTCGAGGTGGCGGCGGCGACCTACCGCGACGTCGACGCGCTCGTGGTGGCCGGCCTGAGCAACCTCGGCTCGAGCCTGCTGACCTACGCGACGTTCACCCGCAACACGCTGGACTGCCTGCTCTTCCCGCGGCCCGACGGCAGGGCGTGGTTCGGGGCGACCGCGGCGGACTTCCGCGCGGGGCACCTCTTCGACGTCGACCCCGCGGTGGCCGACGCCGTGACCGCGCGGCGCGCGCCCGACCCGTGCGGCGACACCTCGTCGGCGATCCCGGCGATCGTCCTCGACGTCCTGCGCAACGGGACGATCGAGGTCCCGGTCCTGCTGGCCCACGGCGCCAACGACGCGCTGTTCCCGCCGCCCGCCGGGCCGCTCGAGCGCGCGCTGTTCCTCGGCAGCCAGGACGTCACGCAGGTCACGCTGCCGCGCACGGGCCACGCGATGACGCTCGGCCGCACGTCGCCGGCCTTCCGGGCGACGGTCGGGGACTGGCTCGTGGCGCGCGGCTTCTAGGGCGGGCGGCGAGCGTCGCGGCGGCGCGCTCGGCGCCCGCGCGGGTCGCGGGCGGTACGCGCGCACGCGGCATCCCCGACACTCCCAGGTGGTTCCCAGGGTCGGGACCGATGCTCGAAGTGCCGATGACCGACCAGCAGCCCGCCAGCCACCGCATCCTCGTCGTCGACGACGAGCCCAACATCGCGGACGTGGTCGCGATGGCGCTGCGCTTCCACGGCTTCTCGGTCGAGACGGCGGGCGACGGCGCGAGCGCCCTGGCGGCGGCCGAGCGGCTGCGCCCCGACCTCCTCGTCCTCGACGTGATGCTGCCCGACATGGAGGGCTTCGACGTCGCCGACAGGCTGCGCGACCGGCGCGACGAGACGCCGATCGTCTTCCTCACCGCGCGCGACGACAGCTCGGACAAGCTGCGCGGGCTGACCATGGGCGGCGACGACTACGTCACCAAGCCGTTCAGCCTCGAGGAGCTCGTGGCGCGGGTGCGCAACGTCCTGCGCCGCACCGGCCGGGCGGCGGCCGAGACGAGCGTCCTGCGCTTCGAGGACGTCGAGCTCGACGAGGACACGCGCGAGGTCACGCGCGCCGGCGAGCTCATCGAGCTGACGGCGACGGAGTTCCGGCTGCTGCGCTACCTCATGCGCAACCCACGGCGGGTGCTCACGCGCGCGCAGATCCTCGACCACGTCTGGGAGTACGACTTCGGCGGGGACGCCCGCGTGCTCGAGACCTACATCTCCTACCTGCGCAAGAAGCTCGACGCCCACGGGCCGTCGCTCATCCACACGAGCCGCGGCGTGGGCTACGCGCTGCGCGCGCCGAGGACCTAGGTGTCCCTGCGCACCCGGCTGGTCGCGGGCCTGCTGCTGGTCGCGGCGGCGGGGCTCGTCCTGCTGGCGGCGATCACGTACGCCGAGCAGCGCAGCTTCCTCCAGGACCGGGTGGACGAGCAGGTCCGCGCGGCGCCGACCTTCGCGGATCGGCTGCTCGACGCGCAGGGCATCTCGGTGCCCGGCTACGGGGGCGGCGGGTTCGGGCCATTCGGTCCCGGCAAGGGCCGGGGGTTCGGCCCGGGCGGCGGCGGCCCGCCGGGCGCCGGTCCCGTGAACCTGCCGTCGGGGACGTACGCCGAGCGCCGGGACGCGAAGGGCCGGGTCCTGGGCGGCGGCGTGTCGGGCTACACCGACGCGTCCGACGTCGTGGCGCCCGACCTGCCGGCCGACCTGCCCGAGGGCGAGCTCGTCACGGTCCCCGCGCAGGGCGACCGCGGCGTGCGCTTCCGCGCGCTGGCGACCGCGGCGCCCGACCAGCCGGGCACGGTCGTCGTGGCGGTGCCGCTGAGCGAGAACGACCGGACGCTCGACCGCCTCCGGCTCGTCCTGGCGATCGTGGTCGTCGGGGTGCTCGTGGTGCTCGGCGTCGCGGGGTGGTTCGTCGTGCGTGTGGGCCTGCGGCCGCTGGACCGCATCGGCGCGACGGCCGGCGCGATCGCGGCGGGCGACCTCTCGCGCCGGGTCGCCCCGGCGGAGCCGCGGACGGAGGTCGGCCGGCTCGGCCTGGCGCTCAACGCGATGCTCGAGCGCCTGGAGGCGGCGTTCGCGCAGCGGGAGGCCAGCGAGCAGCGCCTGCGCCAGTTCATCGCCGACGCGTCGCACGAGCTGCGCACGCCGCTGGCGTCGATCCGTGGCTACGCCGAGCTCTTCCGCATGGGCGCGGCGCGCGACGCGGCCGACACCGAGAAGGCGATGTCGCGCATCGAGGACGAGGCGGCGCGGATGGGGGTCCTGGTCGAGGACCTCCTGACCCTGGCGCGCCTCGACGAGGTGCGCGACGCCGAGCGCGCGCCGGTCGACCTCGCCGTGCTGGCCGAGGACGCCGCGCACGACGCGCGCGCCGTGGACCCGACGCGGCCGGTGGAGGTCGCCGACGAGGGCGCGGCGATCGTCCTGGGCGACGAGCACCAGCTGCGCCAGGTCCTGGCCAACCTCCTGCGCAACGCCGTCGTCCACACCCCGCCGGGGACGCGGGTCGAGGTCGGGGTGCGGGGCGGCGACGAGACGGTCGAGCTGCGCGTCCGCGACCACGGCCCGGGCCTGCCGACCGATGACGCCGACGCCCTGTTCGAGCGCTTCTGGCGGGCCCAGGGCGAGCGCGGCCGTGAGCGCGGCCCCGCGGGCGCCGGCCTCGGCCTCGCCATCGTCGCCGGCATCGTCCAGGCCCACGGCGGGACGGTCCGGGCCGGCAACGCGACGGACGGCGGCGCGGTCTTCACGATCACCCTCCCCGCCCATCCTGCAGGCGTCTGACGCCTGCCGGGGTGACAGGTGCCAGACGCCTGCCGGGGCGACAGGTGTCGGACGCCCGCCGGGACGACAGGTGTCAGACGCTTGCCGGGGACGGACGTCACACGCTTGCCGGGGCGACAGGTGTCAGACGCCTGCCGGTCAGGGGCCGAAGCCGCCGCCCCAGGGGCCGCGGTCCGGGCCACCCCACGGCGGCGCGCCGTTGCGCCGCTCCTCGCTCGGGATCCCGGGCTCGACGAGCTGGTCCTCGTCCTCCGGTGAGGCGGGCACGCCCGGCACGCCGTCCAGCGACTGCACCTGCGACGCGGGCAGCGTCCGGCTGACGGGCTCGTCGCCGCCGCCGAGGAGCGCCTGGCCGGCGAACGAGACCGCGAACGCCGCCGCAGCCGCCGCGACGACCATCACGACACCCCTCCCCCGCCGTGCGACGGGGTCTGACCCCGAGCGCCCGGCAGATGCGACGGGGTCTGACCCCGAGCGCCCCGCAGATGCGACATGCCCTGGCACCGATGCGACGGGGTCTGACCCCGAGCGCCCACCGGATGCGACATGCCCTGGCACCGATGCGACGGGGTCTGACCCCGAGCGCTGCGGCTCGCGGGGGCCGGACCAGAGGGTCATGCGGGGCTCCTGAACCAGCGGAGGGAGAGGAGGCTGCCGGCGAGCGCGAGGAGCATGGCCGCGCCGGCGAGGCCCTGGGTGAGCTCGCGGGTCTCGGTCTTGCGGCCGAGCTGCGAGCCGAGGCGGTCGTAGACCGCGGACAGCGCCTTGGCGTCGGCGGTGCGGAACGCCTCGCCGCCGGTGGTCCTCGCGACCTGCGCCAAGGTGGCCGGGTCGGGCGGGACGGCCTCCGTCCGGGTGGTGCCGTGGCGGTCGGTGACCTGGATCGTGCCGGTCGCGGTGCCGAGGGCGATGGTGGAGACCGGGACGCCGAGCTCCTTGGCCCGCGCCGCGACCGTGCGCACGTCTCGCCCGCGGGTGCTCGTGCCGTCCGAGAGCAGGACGACCGCCTGCGGCGCGCGCTTGCCGCCGGTGCCGCTCCGGGCGGGCAGGAGGTCGAGCGAGGCCTGGAGCGCGTCGCCCGTCGCCGTGCCGCCGCTGGGCTTCAGCCGGTCCAGCGCGTCCTCGACCGCGGCGCGGTCGGTCGTCGGCGCCTGCAGGACCGACGGCGTGTGGTTGAACGCCACGACCGCGAGGCGGATCTGCTCGGGCACGTCGCTCGCGAAGGCCTTGGCCGCCGAGCGGGCCGCGGCCAGCCGCGACGGCGCGACGTCCCGCGCCTGCATGGAGCCCGAGACGTCCGTCGCCAGGACGATCGTCGCCTGCTCGGCCGGGACCTCGACCTTCGCCTGCGGCCGGGCCGGGGCGACGAGCAGCGCCGTGAGCGCGAGCCCGAACAGGCCCGCCGGCAGGTGGCGGCGCCACCGCGCGCGGCGCGGCTGGACCGACGCGCGCAGCGGCCGCGTCACGAACGCCGCCGCGGCCCGCCCCTCCCGGCGGCTGCGGACCACGTAGGCCCACAGCGCCGGCGGGACGGCCAGCAGCGCGAGGAGCAGCCAGGGACTGGCGAAGCTCACGGCGTGCCCGGCGACGGCGTGGCGGAGGAGGCCTGCGCCGGGCGCGTGCCGAGCTCCACGTCGACGGCCTGCGACCCGCCGCCACGGCGGACCTGCACCGTCACCCGGTCCCCGGGCGCCTTGCGGGCGATCGCCGCGGCGATGTCGTCGGGCTCGCTGACCGCCGTGCCGTCGACCGAGGTCACGACGTCGCCCACCTCCAGCCCCGCGTCGTCCGCCGGCCCGCCCTGCTCGACGGAGGCGACCTGCGCCCCGGCGCCCGAGGCGGTCTCGCCCGTCGAGACGCCGAGGTAGGGCCGCGCGATGGCCGTGCCCGTCTTGAGCGACGGGACGATCCGCTGCACGAGGCTCGACGGGACCGCGAAGCCGACGCCGACGTTGCCGCCGCCCGCGCCGGACGTCGCGATCTGGGAGTTCACGCCGATGACGCGCCCGGCCGCGTCGAGCAGCGGGCCGCCCGAGTTGCCGGGGTTGATCGGCGCGTCGGTCTGGATCGCGTCGGAGATCGAGAAGCCGTTGGGCGCCTCGATCGACCGCCCGGTCGCCGAGACGATGCCCGACGTCGCGGTGCGGTCCAGGCCGAACGGGTTGCCGATGGCGACGACCTGCGCGCCGACGCGCACGGTCGAGTCCGCCGCCAGCGGCAGGGGCGTCACGCCCGACGCCGCCGACGTCGGGATCTGCACGGCGGCGAGGTCGCTCGACGGGTCGCTGCCGAGCACCCGGCCCGTGGCGCGCTCGCCGTCCTCGCCGAACTGCACCCGGACGGTCTGGGCGTCGCCGACGACGTGCGCGTTGGTGACGATCGTGCCCTCGCGGTCCAGCAGGAAGCCGGTGCCCTCGCCGCTCGACGTGCGCACGGACACGACGGCCGGGCTCGCCTTGGCCACGACGGACGCGACGGTGCCCTGCGGGGCCGGCGACGTCGAGGCCGACAGCGGCGCGGCGGTGCCGGCCCGGGCCGACGAGGACGACGGGTCCTCGCCGCCGCCGAGGATCGAGACGCCGAGGACGCCGGCCGCGACGCCGGCCGCGACGGCGACCGCGGCGCCCACGGCGACGCGCCGGCCGTGGCCCGCGCGCCGGCCGGCGCCGGCGGCGCGCGGCGGGTGGACGGCGGTGGGTGCGCCAGCGGCGGCGCCGTCACCCGCGGGGGCGTCATCCACGCGGTCGCGGTACTCGCCGGCCCACAGCGGCTCGCGGTCGCTGGAGGGGGTGGTGGTGCTCATGGTGAGGGGGGTCCTTGTCGTCGTGGGAGGAGGAGGGGTCAGGCCAGGGCGGGGCGGCGGCGGATGCCGGCCACCACGCCCGAGCCGAGGAGGAGCAGGCCGCCCGCGGCGAAGCCGGCGGTGATCTCGCGCCGCTCGCGCTTGCGGCCCAGGCGCGAGCCCAGCCGCTCGTAGACGCCGTGCAGCGCGTCGGCGTCCTGGGCGGAGAACGCCTCGCCGCCCGAGGTCTCGGCGATCCGCGCGAGGGTCTCGGGGTCCGGCGGCACGAGCACCGGGCCGCGGCCGTCGGGGCTGTCGATCGTCCCGCTCTCGGTGCCCAGCGCGACGGTGTAGACCGGCACGCCCGCGGCCCGCGCGGCGCGCGCCACGCCGACCGGGTCGCGCCCGACCGTCGTCGCGCCGTCCGAGAGCAGGACGACCGCCGAGGGCACCCGCGCCCGCGAGCCGCTCGGGCGCAGCGTGTCGACCGCGAGTCGCAGGGCCTCGCCGGTCGCGGTCCCGCCGTCGGCGGCCAGGCCGTCGATCGCGGCGCCCAGCGCGGCGCGGTCGGTCGTCGGCGCCTGGGTGACCGCCGCCGCGTCGCTGTAGGAGACGAGGCCGACCCTGACCGTGTCGGGCACGTCGGAGACGAAGTCGCGCGCCGCGGCCTGCGCGGCGGCCAGGCGCGAGGGCGAGACGTCGTCGGCCAGCATCGACCGCGACGTGTCGGTCACCAGCAGGATCGACGCCTGCTCGACCGGCACCGCCACCGTCGCCTGCGGCCGCGCGAGCGCCAGCGCCAGCGCCGCGATGCCCGCCAGGACGAGCGCCCCGGGCGCCCGACGGCGCCACGCGGGCTGCCGGCCCGCGACCGCGACCAGCAGCCCCGCCGCCGGGAAGCGCACCGCGAAGCGCCGGCGACGGCGCGCCGCCACCACCGACAGCCACCCCAGGGCGGGCACCGCCAGGAGCGCCAGCAGCCACAGCGGGGACGCGAAGCTCACGCGAGCCCCCGACCCAGTGCGGTGAGCCACTGACCGTCGGTGTCCAGCGCCACGTGCGACGCGCCGAGCGCGCGCAGGAGGTCGGCGACCTCCCGGCGCTCGGCGGCGGCCGCCGCGGCGAAGCGCTCACGCACCCCGTCGTCGACGAGCACCTCGTGGTGCTCGCCGGTCTCGGGGTCGACCACCGCCAGCCGCCCGCGCACGGGCAGCTCGAGCTCACGCGGGTCGCGCACCTCGACGGCCAGCAGCGCGTGCCGGCGCGCCAGCGCGGCCAGCGGCGCCCGCAGGGCGGCGGGCTGCGCGAAGTCCGACACGACGCAGACCAGGCCGGGACGGCGCGCCCGCACCGCCACGCGCCGCAGCGCGTCGCCCAGCGCGTCCGCGCGCCCAGCACCGTCGGGGACGACGCCCGCGTCGAGCAGCTGCAGCAGGCCGGCGAGCGCCTCGCGCCCGCCGCGGGCCGGCAGCACGCGCGGCTCCGCCCCGCCGCAGGCGACGACCGCGAGCCGGCCGGCGTGGCGCAGCGCCACGTCTCCCAGCACCCGGGCCGCGCCCGCCGCGACGTCGGCCTTCAGCCGCTCGGCGGTGCCGAACGCCATCGATGGCGACACGTCCACCACCAGCCACGTCGACAGCGCCCGCTCGGGGACGTGCAGGCGCACGTGCGGCACGCCGGTGCGTGCGGTCGCCGCCGGGTCCAGCCGCCGGACGTCGTCGCCGTCCTGGTAGGGGCGCAGCTGCTCGAGCTCCGTGCCCGTGCCGAGGCCGAACGCGCGCGCCTCGCCCGTCACCAGGCCGGCGACGCGCCGCGACAGCACGAGCGCGAGGCGGTCGACCACCGCCGGTGGCAGCGGACCGGGGCCCTGCGCCGCGGCGGGCGGGACGAGCTCGAGGGCGGGCTCCCCGCCGCTCACGCCGCGATGCGCAGGTCGGAGGCCGCCGGCCGCGGGACGGCATCGAGGACGCGCGCGAGCACGTCGTCGGCCCGCACGCCCTCCGCGAGCGCCTCGTAGGTCGGGGTGATGCGGTGGCGCAGCACGTCGGCCGCGAGGTCCGCGACGTCCTCGGCGCGCACGTGCCCGCGGCCCCGCAGCAGCGCGAGCGACCGCGCCGCGTGGACGAGGCCCAGCGGCCCGCGCGGGCTCGCGCCGAGCGCCACCAGCCGCTCGAGGTCCTGCAGCCCGTGGCGGGCCGGGAAGCGCGTCGCCTCGGCCAGCGACACGGCGTAGCCGATGACGCGCCGGTCGACGTGGACCTCGCGCGCGAGCGCCGAGACCGCCTCGAGCTCCTCGAGCGTCAGCTGCTCGCGCGTCGGGGCCTGCTGCACCAGCGACCGCCCGACCACGTCGACCTCGTCGGCCGCGTCGGGGTAGTCGACCACGAGCTTCATGAGGAAGCGGTCGGTCTGGGCCTCGGGCAGCGGGTAGGTGCCCTCGGACTCGACCGGGTTCTGCGTGGCGAGGACGAGGAACGGCTCGGGCACGTGGTGGCTGACGCCGGCGATCGTCGCCTGGCGCTCCTGCATGACCTCGAGCAGCGCGGACTGGACCTTCGCCGGCGCGCGGTTGACCTCGTCGGCCAGCAGGAAGTGGCAGAAGACGGGCCCGAGCTCGACGTCGAAGCCGGTGGCGCCGGGGCGCAGCACGCGGGTGCCCACGACGTCGCTCGGCACGAGGTCGGGCGTGAACTGGATGCGCCCGAACGAGCCGCCGACGGTCTGGGCCAGCGTGCGGACGGTCAGGGTCTTCGCGAGGCCCGGCACGCCCTCGAGCAGCACGTGGCCGCCGGTGAGGACCGCGACGAGCAGCCGCTCGAGCAGGTCGTCCTGGCCGACCACGGTGCGCTGGACCTCGTGCAGCACCTCGTGGAGCGCGCGGCGCGCCGCCTCGGGCCGCCGGCTCGCGGCGAAGACCGCGTCGTCGTCATGGTGGTGCGGGGGCATGGCACGCACTGTCCGACGCGTCGGTCAGCGCAGCCTGAACCGCACCCAAGAGCTTGCTGAGTGCGGGCTTACGCCCGCATGACGTCCGCTAGCCGCCGGTGCGCTCGGCCGCGCGCAGTCCGCGCAGGGCCCAGAGCGAGAACAGCACGACGAGCGCCAGCGCGAGCCCGAACACGAGCAGCGCGTCGAGGTGCTCACCGGCCAGCAGGTCGCGGCCGCCCTCGAGCAGCGCCGTCACCGGGTTGACCGTCGCGACGCTGTGCACCCACCCGCCGACGAGGTCGAGCGGGACGAACACCGGCGCGAGGAACAGCGTCAGGAAGACCGGCATCTGCATCGCCGGGCCCGCCTGGATCGTCTTGAGCCGCATGGCCACGCCCGCGGCGAACCACGCGGCGGCGATGCACACGAGCGCCGCGAGCAGCGCCATCGCGAGGTACTCGCCGACCGAGCCGGTCGGCCGCATCCCGGTGGCCAGCGCGACGACGGTGAGCGCCGTGCCGGTGACCGCGAAGCGCCCGAGCGCGCTCATCGCGTAGCCGACGACGATCGCCTCGCGCCGCGGCGAGGCCAGCAGCAGCCGCCGGCCGAAGCCGCGCTCGAAGTCCGACGCGATCCCGAAGCCGCTGAAGACGCCGCCGAACGCCGCGGCCTGCAGCAGCACGAAGGTGAACTGGAAGGTGTCGTAGCCGGCGGGGTAGTCGAACCCGGGCACGTCGCCGACGCTCGACAGGCCGCCCGCGAACGCCACGTAGAAGAACAGCGGGAAGATGATCGTCGGCAGCAGCAGCGGCGGGTTGGTGTACGTCAGGTGCAGGCCGCGCCACGCGATGCCGCGTGCGGTGGACCAGAAGCCGCTCACGTGCGCACCATCGCCGTGCGCAGGGCGCGCGTGGCGCCGTAGGTCCCCACCGCCGTGGCGACGACGATGATCACCGCCGCCTTCCACAGCGCGGCGCCGTCCCAGCCGGTGATGATCAGCGACCGCACCCCCTCGACCAGGTAGCTGACCGGGTTCCAGGTCGCGATGGTCCGGAACCAGTCCTGCTCGATCAGCGGGCGCGGCATGTTCGCGCTCGACAGGAACAGCAGGACGAAGAACAGCGGGAAGAAGCCCTGCACCGCCTGGCCGGACCCCGTGCGCAGCCCGATGAACGCGCCGAAGGACGCGAAGGCCATGCCCAGGCCGATCGCCAGGGCGATCAGCACGAGCGCCCCGCCGAAGCCGGTCTGCAGGTCGACGCCGGCGATCGCTCCGATGACGAGGTAGAAGACCGCCGCCAGGAACGACAGCAGGACGACGCCGGCGAGCTGACCGCCCAGCAGGGCGAGGCGGCTCACCGGCGTGAGCGCGAGGCGCTTGAGGAAGCCGCCCTCCACGTCGTTGGCCAGGTCGGTCCCGGCGTTCATCATCGCGAAGAGCCCGCCCTGCACGAACGGCACCGCGATGCCGAAGTCCAGGTAGGAGTCGGCCGGGAAGCCGGGGATCTTCGTCGCCGCGTCCAGGCCCTCGGCGTTGACCGCCACGAGGACCATCGGGAAGACGATGGTCGGGATGATGTTCGCCGGCTGGCGCAGGGTGCGCATGACCGACCGGCGGGCGAGGTCGCCCGTCACGCCGCCACCTCCTCGGCGGGCGCGGGCGCGTCGGCCTCCTCGGTCAGCCGCGCACCGGTCTTGGCCAGGAAGACGTCGTCGAGCGTCGGCGCGTGCAGCTCGAACGTCGCCAGCGCGATGCCCTCGACGTCGAGGCGGCGCACCACGTCGGCCATCCCGTCGGCGCCGCGCTCGAGCAGGACCGCGGCCTTGCCCGGCTGGGCGCTCGACGGCGCGCCGAAGGCGCGCAGCACCTCGGTGAGGCGGTCGAGCTGGGCCTCGTCGGCGGGGGCGACCTCGAGCGTCGGCAGCCCGACCTCGGCCTTCAGGGCCTCCGGCGTGCCCTCGGCGACGATCCGCCCGCGGTTGATGATCGCGATGCGCTGGGCCAGCGCGTCGGCCTCCTCGAGGTACTGCGTGGTCAGGAAGACCGTCACGCCCTCCTCGCGCGCGAGGCGCTCGACCTCGTCCCACAGGTCGGCGCGCGACTGCGGGTCCAGCCCGGTGGTCGGCTCGTCGAGGAAGAGGATGCGCGGCTGATGGACCAGCGCGAGCGCGAGGTCCAGCCGGCGCTTCATGCCGCCCGAGTAGCCGCCCACGCGGCGGTCGGCCGCCTCGGCGAGCCCGACGCGGTCCAGCAGCTCCTCGGCGCGGCGCTTGCGGTCGCCCTTGGGCAGGCCCTGCAGGGCGGTCTGCAGGCGCAGGTGCTCGCGGCCGGTGAGCAGCGGGTCGAGCGCCGCCTCCTGGAGCGCGGCGCCGATGACCTTGCGGACCTCGGCCCCCTGCTTGGCGACGTCGAACCCGCCGACGGTCGCCCGGCCGCCCGACGGCGGCAGCAGCGTCGTGAGCATGTGGACGGTCGTCGACTTGCCCGCGCCGTTGGGCCCGAGGAAGCCGAAGACCTCGCCCGGCGCGATGGAGAAGGAGATGCCGTCGACGGCGCGGACCGCCTTGAAGGAGCGCTGCAGGTCATCGACGTCGATGCCGTGGTGGTCGGCCATGGCGAAGCACCGTACTACGGAACTTGGGTGATGTCCAACATCTTGGACGCGGATGATTGCGCTGGTAGAATGCCTGGTCGAGATGGCGACGCAGGAGCGGCCCGCGACGCAGCCCACGGCCGAGGACGCCTGGGCGCTCGTCTGGCAGGTCTTCCAGGCCGACAAGTCGCGCCGCTGGAAGATCATCAGCGACTTCGGGCTCACCCCCATGCAGGGCATGGCCCTCGGGGTCCTCGACGCGGAGCGCCCGCCGACGATGTCCGAGCTCGCGGCGCACATGCACTGCGACAACTCCTCGCTGACGGGCGTCGTCGACCGGCTCGAGGCGATCGGCGTGGCCGAGCGCGTCCCCGCCCCGGGCGACCGCCGCGCACGCTGCGTCGCGCTGACCGCGAAGGGGCGCGAGCTCCAGGCCCGCTTCCGCGAGGCCATGCGCCCCGCCCCGCCGCACCTCCAGCACCTCACCGCCGACGAGGCCGCACAGCTCCACGGGCTCCTGCGCCTCGCGGTCGACCGCCACGCGGCGGCGTCGGGCGAGGACGCGGCGGCCTAGGCCGCGGCGGCCCGCGACCGCTGCACCGACCCGGCCCGTGCGACGTCGCCGCGGGCCAGCGCCTCGCGGCGCCAGCGCACGTAGTTCGGCCCGAAGTTCGCGAGCGGCCCCCGCACCGCGGGGCCCGACGCGCGCGAGACCGACGCCACCGCCGCGAACGCCGCGCGCTCGCGCCGGGACCACGTGAGGCCGAGGCGGTCGCGCAGCTCGTCGGGCAGCAGGCCGACCGTGGTCGCGCGCAGCTGCACCGCCAGGGGGACGCGCATCGCCCGCCACACCGCGGGCGGCAGACCGGGCACGTTCGGCGGCTTGGCGTGGGCGATCGTGTCGAGCACCTCGGGGACCGCCGGCGTCCACTCGAGCTCCTCGCGGATCGTCCGCGCCAGGTAGGCCTCGGCGCCCGCCCAGTCGCGCGGCAGGTCGCGCTCGCGCACCCCGATGAGCCGGCCCACGCCCAGCCACTCCGTCCACAGCTCGTCCTTCTCGGCCGGCGTCATCGGCGTGGCGAAGACGTCGCGGCCGCGGACGATCGCCAGCGCGAGCGTCGCGTGGACCCACGCGAAGGCCCCCGGCTCCATGGCCGAGTAGCGCCCGCCGTCGGCCTTCGTGCCACGGATCGTCCGGTGCAGCTCGCGCACCCGGCGCCCGATCGTCCCCGCGAGCTCCGGCCCGCCGTAGATCGTCCCGTGGACGTAGTCCAGCGTGCGCAGCAGGCGACCCCACGGGTCCTTGGTGAACGACGAGTGGTGGTGGACGCCGGCGCCGACCGTCGGGTGGGCGACCTGCAGCAGCGTCGCGTAGCCCGACGTCGAGAGCATCCGCACGTCGTTGAACGCGCGCCAGACCGGGCCGCCCGGCTCGGGGCTGAGGGCGGCGTACTCCTCGGGGTCCGGCAGCACGGAGGCCATGGGGAGACGATGCCCGGCGAGCCCTCGCCAGACGGTGTGGTGCGACCCCACCTCGCCCCGTGTGCGTGTGGCGGCGCCACCGACCGATGAGTCTGCGCCGCGGCGGCGGTCCATCCACCATGCCCAAGACCACCTGCCACATCTCCGTCTCGCTGGACGGCTTCGTCGCCGGCCCGGACGCCACCCCCGACGAGCCCCTCGGCCGGGGCGGCGAGCGCCTGCACGAGTGGGCCCTCGCCACGGCCGCCTGGCGGGCCGAGCACGGCCGCGAGGGCGGCGAGGAGAACGTCGACTCCGAGGTCATCGCGCGGGTGACGACGGGGGTCGGCGCCTGCATCATGGGCCGCCGGATGTGGGACGGCGGCGACGGCCCGCTCGACCCCGCCTGGCAGGGCTGGTGGGGCGACGAGCCCCCGTTCCACACGCCGGTCTTCGTCCTCACGCACCACCCGCGCGAGCCGCTGGCCCTCACGGGGACGACGTTCCACTTCGTCGACGGGATCGACGCCGCGCTGGCGGCGGCGCGCGAGGCCGCCGACGACCAGGACGTCATGGTCGTGGGTGGCGGCCAGGCGGTGCAGGAGGTCCTGCGCGCGGGCGAGCTCGACGAGCTGTGGCTCCACGTCGCGCCCGTGGTGCTGAGTGGCGGCGCGCCGCTCTGGCACGGGGTGGGCGATCCCGTCCTGGAGCCCGTCGAGGTCCTCGCCTCACCGGCCGTCACGCACGTGCGCTACCGGGTCGGAGGGCAGCGCCGCCCGGCGTGACGCGGGTGTGGCCCGACCACACCACCCCCGCGTAGGGTGGGCCCGTGGCGGCGCCGTCCTGGCAGCAGACGCTCCTCGTGGCGGGGGCCGAGGTCGGCCTCGACGCCCTCGTCGACCTCGTCACCGAGGAGCTCGCCGCCGCGCTGCCCGGGCTCCGCGACGACCCCGACCTCCTCGACGCCGCCCGCGCGAGCTCGGCGGCGAACGTCGCGCTGCTCGTCGAGGTCGGCCAGCGCGGCGCGCCCCTGACCGACATCGACCCGCCCGTCGCCGCGGTCGCCTTCGCCCAGGAGCTCGCGCGGCGCAACGTCCCGGTGGCCGACCTGACGCGCGCCTACCGCGTCGCCCAGCACGCGCTCTGGCGCTGGGCGGTCGGCCAGGTCCGCGAGCGCCTCGCCGACCCGGGCGACGTGGCCCGCGCGCTCGAGGAGCTCTCCGAGGCGACGTTCGTCACGGGCGACCTGCTCAACACCGTCGTGATGGAGCGCTACGCCGTCGAGCGCGAGCGCTGGATGCGCAGCGCCGACGCCGTGCGCCGCGCCACCGTCGAGGAGCTGCTGGCGGGCGGCGCGGTCGACGCGGAGGCCGCGAGCCGGCGGCTGCGCTACGAGCTGCGCCAGACCCACCAGGCGTTCGTCGTCTGGGCCGACGACGAGGCGGCGGTGCCGGAGACCGCCGCCGCGGCGATCGGCGGTCCGCGCGCGCTGCTGGTCCCGCTCGGCGCCGGCCTCATCGCCGGCTGGGCGCCGGCGGGCACGCTCGACCTCGATGCGGCCGTCGGCGCCGCGCCCGTCGCGCTGGGCACCCCCGCCGACGGGCCGCGCGGCTTCCGCCGCGGCCACCACGAGGCGACGGAGGCGCGACGCGTCGCGCGTCTGCTGCACCGCGGGACGCAGGCGCCGACGCGCTACGCCGACGTCGCCCTGCTCGCGCTCCTCACCAAGGACCTCGACCAGGCGCGCGAGTTTGCCCGCCGCACGCTCGGCCCGCTGGCCGGCCCGGACCCGGCCGTCCGGCGCCTGGCCGAGACGCTGCTGGTCGTACTGGAGGAGCAGGGCAGCCCGCGACGCGCCAGCGCCCGCCTCGGTGTCCACGAGAACACGGTGGCCAAGCGGCTGCGTGCGGTCGAGGAGCTCCTTCCCACCCACGAGCGCGACCGTCCCGCCGAGCTCCTCGCCGCCCTGCTCGTCCTGCGCGTGGTGCAGGACCGCTAGGGCGACGTCCTCGACCGGTGCGCTAGTCGCGCAGGAGCGCCCCGAGGTGCGGAGCGGCGACCTTGGGCGCCGCGGCGTCGGCGGGGGCGCCGGCGTGCTCGGTGCGGGCGCCCAGCAGCGCCGGTCGCGCCTGGAGGTGCAGGGGCTCCTCGCCGGTCATCAGGGTCGCCTCGACCACGGGCGCGAAGGCCAGCGGCGTGACCGGCGCGCCGGCGGCCGACGCGATGGCGTGCGCGACGACCGCGGCCTCCTGGGCCGCCAGCGAGCCGTGCTTGACGGGCCAGTCGGCGGCGTCGCCGACGGCGTGGACCCTGGGGGCGCCGCGCACGGCGCCCCGGTCGTCCACGGGCAGGAAGCCGGCGGCCGTCGCGGGCAGGCCCGGCAGCGCTGGGCCGCGCAGCGCGGGCAGGGCCAGCACGCGCCAGCCCTCGAGCCGCTCGCCGCTGGGCGAGAGCGTCAGCCCGCCGCTCGGGGCCCGCGAGGCCACCGCGGAGGTGCGCAGGTCGACCCGCGCCGCGTCGAGCATCCCGCGCACGCGCGCCGACGCCTCGTGGCCGAAGAGCTCGAGCGGCTCGGCCTCGGGCGTCACCACCATGGTCCAGACGTGCTTGTCCAGCGTCCGCGCCTCGCGCGCCACCAGCAGCGCGAGGTCGTAGGCGGGCAGGCTCCACGTGGGCCCTGGCGGCACGACCACCGCGAGCGACCGGTCGTAGCCCTCGATGAGGTCGAGCACCAGGTCGTCGAGGGCACGCGGCGGGTCGATGCCGACGGTGACGGCGTCGTCGAGCGTCGCGACGCGCCGGGCGCCGAGCGCCACCACGAGCTCGTCGTAGGGCACCACGCCCGCGTCGTCGGTGTGCACCTGCCGGCGGTCGGGGTCGACGGCGAGCGCGCGGGCGCGCACGAGCGCCGCGCCGGCACGTGCCGCCGCCACGGCCATGGGAACGCGCGGCGCGCGCGGCAGGCCGAACGGCTCACCGACCGTCGAGGCGATCTCGACGTACTCCTCGGCGGGCGTGACGAGCGTGACGTCGGTGGCGCCGGGGGCGAGCCGGCGCAGGGCCAGGGCGGTCTCGAGCCCGGCGACGCCGCCGCCGAGCACGACGACCCGGCGCAGGGTGGCGCCGGTGGTGCCGGGACCGGCGTCGCGCATGGCGCGCCGCTGGGCGTCGTGGGGCACCGTCCTCACACCCCGGCGCCGACCGCGGCCGCCTCGTCGAGGGCGGGCACCTGGGAGGCCCGCGGGGTGACGTACACCGGCACCGCCGCGCGGCGCAGGAGCCCCGCCGTCGTGCTGCCGAGCACGAGCCGCCGGAGCGCGCCGTAGCCGCGAGAGCCGGTCACGACGAAGGCCCCGCCATCGGCCGCCTTGGCCAGCTCCCGCGACGGCTGGCCGTCGACGAGGGCGGTCTCGACGGGCACCGCGTCACCGACCGCGGCGACGCCGTCGGCGAGGACGCGCGCGCCGGCGGCGCGCAGGTCCTCGTACCAGGGCTCGTAGGCCGGAGCGGTCATCCAGCCGTCGGCCGCCAGGGGGTAGACCGCGCTGACGACGTGGACGAGGCGCAGCGTGCCGCCGGTGCCGCGCGCGAGGTCGACGGCGTCCTCGAGCGCGAGGACGGCCTCGGTCGAGCCGTCGAAGCCCAGCACCACGTCGCGTGCGTCGCCGGGGACGCGGTGGCGGTGGCCCTCCGGGGCGACGGCCACGGCACACGGGGCGTCGTGGACCGCGGCGACGGCGAGGTCGCCGCGCAGGGCGTGGCCGAGCGCGCCGAGGTGCGTCGGGCCGAGCACGAGGACGGCGGCGTGACGGTCCTCCACCACACGGTGCAGGCCGCGGACGACGGACGTCGCGCCCCGCACCTCCACCGTCGCGGGGACGTCGTCGGGCACCTCGGCCAGGACGGCGGCGACCTCACGTTCGAGCTCCTCGCGCACGGCGATCTCGTACACCGCGTCACCGGGGCCGAGGGGCGAGCACCAGATCGCGGCGAGCACCAGCGAGCCGCCGGTGGCCCGGGCGAGGTCGACGCCCAGCGCGAGCGCGTCGCGGGTGGGGTCGTCGTCCCCGTGGGTGGCGACGACGATCTGCCTGGTCATGGGTGCTGCTGCCTCCTGGTGCGGCGGGGGTCGTGGTGCAGGGCGACGCTACGGTCGGCACCACGCCGCGCCATCCGTGCAGCGCGCGGGACCGCACTGCGGAGAGATGCGGAGGCGGCCGGGGCCACCTCGAGCACGACGAGCGCCAGCATGGCGCCGGCGGCCAGCCCGGAGGCGACCGGCTGGACGCGGTCGGCGAGCTCGACGGCGACGTACGCGGCCAGGGCGCCGGGGACCTGCGGCAGGCTCGTCGCGATCGCGGCGGCGACCGTCCGCCACCTCCCTGCCCCGCCGTCGCGCATGGGCAGGGCGACGACGAGCCCCTCCGGGACGTTCTGCAGCGCGATCGCGAGGACGACCAGGGCGCCCAGCGCGCCGCCCTGCGCCCAGGCCGCGCCGAGCGCGAGCCCCTCGGGCAGGCTGTGGGCGGTCATGGTGGCGGCGACGAGCAGGCGGCGGCGTGCCGCGCCGTCGCGCACGGCGTCGCTGCGTCGCGCCAGCCGCCGGCGCACCGCCGCCAGGGCCAGCGCGCCCGCCGCGGTGCCGGCCGCGACCTCCTCCCGGTGGCCGTGTCCGAGCTCGGGCCCGACGAGGCCGAAGACGGCCGCGAGGACCATCACCCCGCCGGCCAGCGCCCACAGCGGCCCGGCCCAGCGGGCGACGCGGTCGCCGAGCGCGAGCACGGGGACCGCGCCCAGCCCCGTCGCCACGGCGGTGCCGAGCGCCGCGAGGGCGAGCAGCAGGACCTCCACGAGACCGCCTAGCGCGCCTCGGCCGTCCGCGCGATGGCGCGCAGCACCAGGTGGCGCAGCACGGCCGCCGGGACGGCCACGACCGGCCGCACGAGCGCGAGGCGCAGGCGCGCCCGCGCGTCGGTGGGCCACGCGCAGGTCTCGCTGACCAGGACGGTCCGCCCCGCGCGCTGCACGGGGCGAAGACGCCACACGACCTTGACGAAGCCCGGGTCGGCGAACGCGCGGAACTGCGACGCCGGGACGATCGTCCCGCCCGCCGGGACCCGCCACAGCAGCCCCAGCTCGACGCCGTGCTTCGGGTCGTCGGCCAGCAGGGTCCACGGCCCGCGCGGCGCGACCATGGCGGCGAGCGTGGCCGACGGCGGAGCGACAGGCCCGTGGCGGCGCGCGGTCAGCCGCTCCGGCAGCCAGGCGATGGCCGCGAGCACCCGGGCGAGCGGGTGCCGCGTGAGGTCCGCGCTCCACAGCGCCGCATCCAGCTGGGCCTTGCCGGCCGCGACCGCGACCTCCTGGTGGGTGGTCCACGGCTCCGCCGCGGACGCGCGGGTCCGGCTCAGCAGCGCATGCGCCATGGCTCGACGGTAGGTCGCCCGCGGCCCTCGTCCATCGGCAGCGAGCGCCCTCTCGCTCCGCAAGACCTACGGACCCCGGTTGGGCGCTCGACCCCGATGGCGCCGGCGAGCAGCGCCCGTAGCGTCGCCGTCCATGACCCGCACCTTCATCGCCGGCTACGACGGCAGCGACGCGGCGCTCGCCGCCGTCACCCTCGCCCATCGCCTGGCGCGCGCCGCGGGGGCCGAGCTCGTCGTCGTCACGGCCCACGCCACCGCCGCGCACCTGCTGCTGCCCGGCACCGAGCACGCGCTGGAGGAGGAGGCCCGCGCCGCGGCCGAGGGGCTGCTCGGCGCGCTCGAGGTCCCGGCCGGCGTCACCCGCGTCGTGCGCGGCGGCGGCCCCGCCCGCGCACTGGCCGAGGTCGCCCAGGAGGAGCAGGCGAGCCTCGTCGTCGTCGGCACCACCCACCACGGGCCGCTCGGACGCCTCGCCCCTGGCAGCGTCGGCGAGCGGCTGCTGCACGGGGCCCCCTGCCCGGTGCTCGTGGTCCCGCCCGAGCAGGGCGACCGGGAGCTGCGCACGATCGCCGTGGCCTACGACCGGCGCCCCGAGTCGCACGCGGCGCTCGACATGGCCCGCGACCTCGCCGCCGCGCTCCACACCCGGCTGGTGCTCGTCGCCGTGGCCGAGCCGCTGCTCGGCGGCGGGTGGGACACGGCGATGCTCGCGGCGGACGTCAAGGCGGCCCTCGACCTCGAGGAGGAGCTGCAGGCCTTCGCCTCGAGCTTCGGCGCCGAGGTGCGCGTGGTGCGCGGCCACGCCGTGCCGAGCATCCTCGAGGCCTGTGCCGACGGCGTGGACGTCCTCGTCTGCGGGTCGCGCGCGTACGGGCCGCTGCACGCCGTGCTGGCCGGCAGCGTGTCGCGCGCCCTGGCCGACCACGCGCCGTGCCCGGTCCTCGTCGTCCCGCGTCCCGTGGAGGCCGACGTCGCCGGGACGCTCCCCGAGCGCGCGCAGGTGGTCCTGTGAGCGTCCACGGGGTCCTCGTCGCCCACGACGGTCACAGCTTCGGTCCCCTGCGCACGGCGGAGCGGCTCGCGGGGCGCCTGGGCGTCGAGCTCACCGTGGCGTGCGCCTTCCACTACGCCCCGGCCGCCCTCACCGCTCGCGCCGTGCCCGACCCGGGCAACCTGCGACGCGAGGAGCGCGCCGAGGAGCGCCTCGAGCAGGCACGCGCGCTGCTGGCCGCCGACGTCGACGTCGACGTGGTGCCCCTGCCGGCGGTCGACGTCGCCGAGGCGCTGCGCGACGAGGCCGTCGCGCGTGACGCGTGCCTCGTCGTCGTCGGTCCGGACCTGCGCGGCGCGGTCGCCTCGCGAGTGCTCCAGGGGGCGTCGTGCCCGGTGGTCGTGGCCCCGAGCGACGCCCTGCTCGTGCCCGACGTGCCCCGGACCTTCGGCGTGGCCTACGACGGCTCGGCGCCGAGCCGCCTGGCCCTCGCCGCCGCCGCGCAGCTGGCGAGCCTGGGCGGTGGCGTCGTGCGCATCCTCACCGTCGCCGACGGCCTCACCGTCTCGCGCACGATCGACGACCTCGCGCGCGCGACGGCCGCCGTCCCCACCACCGCCGGCGTCGAGGTGGAGACGCGCCTGCTGCGTGGCCGGCCGGGACGCGAGCTGCGCGCCGCGTGCGAGGACCTCGACCTGCTCGCGTGCGGATCGCGGAGCCGGGGGCGGCTGCTCGGCGCGGTCCTGGGCAGCGTCTCCACCGAGCTCGTCGACGACCCCGTCTGCCCCGTCCTCGTGGTCCCCGCCCGCGCGCGCCGCCGCAGCGCCACGCCGCTCGGGCTCACCACGGCGACGTGGACCAGGCGCAGCCCCTGATCAGCCGGCGTCGTCCTCGAGGGCGACGAGCCCGTGGGAGAACGCGTAGCGCACGAGCTCCGCGCGCGTGGTGATGTCGAGCTTGCCCTGGAGGCTCGCGCGATGGGTCTCCACCGTGCGCCGGCTCAGCACCAGGCGCTCGGCGATCTCGGCGTTGGTGTAGCCGAGGGCCAGGAGCCCGGCGATCTCCGCCTCGCGCGGCGTCAGGCCGTCCGGCGGACCCTGGTCGTCGGGCTCTGCCGCCAGCCGGGCGCCGAGGCTCGGCGTGAGGTAGGTGCGCCCGGAGACGGCCGCGTGCATCGCCTCCACGAGCTCGCCGCCGGCCGCCTCCTTGAGGACGTAGGCCCGCACGCCGGCCCGCAGCGCCTTGCGCGCGTAGTCGGGAGAGCTCTGCATGGTCAGGACCACCACCGCGGTGTCCGGCGAGGCCTCGAAGACCTCAGGCAGGGCGTCGAGGGAGCTGCCGCCCGGCATGTTGAGGTCGAGCACGAGCACGTCGGGCTTGTGGCCTCGCACGTAGCGCAGCGCGTCGGGCACCGTGCCGGCCTCGGCGACGACCTCGAGGTCCTCCTCGCCGTCGAGGAGCAGGCGCAGGCCGTCGCGCACGATCTCGTGGTCGTCCGCGAGGACGACAGTCAGCGTCTCCATGGAGGGCGAGCCTACGCCCCAGCACGGACCCCGGATCCGTCGTGCATGCGGATCTTGGTCGCGTGGAGGGTGCCGAGGACCGGGGGTCCTGCGTCGGACACCCTCGGGACGCACCGTCTCCCACCAGAAGGACGAGCTCATGCGACCCCCCTCCCGCGCCGCCGACGAGCGGCCGCGCCTCAAGCGCTCGATGGGCCTGTGGATGGCCACGGCCCTCGTCGTCGGCAACATGATCGGCTCCGGCGTCTTCCTGCTGCCCGCGTCGCTGGCCGACGCGGCCGGACCCATCTCCATCCTCGGCTGGGTCTTCACCGGCGCCGGCGCGATGCTGCTCGCCTGGGTGTTCGCCGGCCTCGGCCGCAGCTTCCCGCGCACCGGCGGCCCCTATGCCTACGCCCGCCGCGCGTTCGGCGACTTCGCCGGCTTCCAGACCGCCTGGGGCTACTGGATCGCCGTGTGGGCCGGCAACGCGGCGATCGCCGTCGCCTTCGTGGGCTACCTCGCGGTGTTCTGGCCGGCGCTCGGCGACGACCAGCTCCTCGCGGCGCTCGTCGGCATCGCCGTCATCTGGCTGGTCACCGCGATCAACGTCCTCGGCACGAAGCCCAGTGGCCAGGTCCAGGTCGTCACGACCGTCCTGAAGTTCGTGCCGCTCGCGGTCATCGCCCTCGTCGGCATCTTCTTCGTCGACAGCGCGAACTTCGAGCCCTTCGCCCCGCACGGCGAGGGCGCCGCCATCTCGTCGGCCGCGACGCTGACCCTGTGGGCGTTCATCGGCCTCGAGTCGGCGACCGTGCCGGCCGAGGAGGTCAAGGACCCCGAGCGCACGATCCCGCGGGCGACGATGATCGGCACCGCCCTGGCGACGCTCGTGTACGTCGTGGCGACCGTCGCGATCATGGGCATCATCCCGGCCGACGAGCTGGCGCAGTCGACGAGCCCCTTCGCCGACGCCGCGGGCCAGGTGTTCGGCGGCGGCTGGGACAAGGCCATCGCGCTGGTCGCCCTCGTCTCGACCTTCGGAGCCCTGAACGGGTGGATCCTGCTCCAGGGCCGCGTGCCGCTGGCCGCTGCGGAGGACGGGCTCTTCCCGCCCCAGTTCGCCAAGGTCCACGGCGAGCGCCGCACGCCGGTCTTCGGGCTCGTGGTCTCGTCGGTCCTGGTGACCGCCTTGATGCTCATGAACTACACGAAGGGCCTGGTCGACGCCTTCACCTTCGTGATCCTCCTGGCGACGCTCACGACGCTCGTGCCCTACGCGTACTCCGCCGCGGCGCAGGTGCACCTGATGGTCACCGACCGCGCGAGCTTCGTCGGCCGCCACCTGCTGCGCGACGGCGTGGTCGCCACGCTGGCTTTCGCCTACTCGGTGTGGGCGATCGCCGGCGCCGGTCAGGACGTCATCGCGAAGGGCTTCGTCCTGCTGCTGTGCGGCATCCCGGTCTACGTCGGCGTGCGCTGGTGGAACCAGCGCTCGGCGCCGGCGGCCGTCGACGGCGGGCAGCGGATCGTCCGCGCCGAGGCGCTCGTCGCCGTCGGCGTCGAGGCCAAGGACCCGGCCCTCACCACCGGCGAGGAGGCCCCCCATGCGCGCTGAGACCACCCGCGCGACGACCGTCGCCCCGGCGCTGCGCGTCGACTCGGAGGTCGGCAGGCTGCGGCGGGTCATCCTGCACCGGCCGGGGCTCGAGCTCGAGCGCCTGACGCCGACCAACAAGGACGAGCTGCTCTTCGACGACGTCCTGTGGGTCTCCCGGGCCCGGCAGGAGCACGACGTCCTCGCCGACGTGCTGCGCTCGCACGACGTCGAGGTGCTCCTCCTCCACGACCTCCTGCGCGAGACGCTCGACCTCGAGGCCGGGCGACGCGAGGTCCTCGACGGGACCATGGAGCACCTGCGCGCCGGCCGGACGCTGGGCGCCGAGCTGCGCGACTGGCTCGCCGGCCTCCCCTCCGACGAGCTCGCCACGCGGCTCGTCGGCGGCGTCGCCGTCGACGAGCTGCCCTTCTCGACCGGGGCGCTGCCCGAGCTGGTGCTGCGCCCGAACGGGTTCGTCCTGACGCCGCTGCCCAACCACCTGTTCACCCGGGACACGTCGGCGTGGGTCTACGGCGGCGTCACGGTGCACCAGATGGCCAAGCGCGCGCGGCGGCGGGAGGCCGTCCACGTGGCGGCGATCTACCGCCACCACCCGCTGTTCGCCGACGCCCTGTTCGCGCGCTGGGAGCACGACCTGGGCGGGCCCGCCGAGCTGGAGGGCGGTGACGTCCTCGTGGTGGGCGGGCGCTCGGTGGTCATCGGCATGGGCGAGCGGACGAGCCCGGCGGCGGTCGAGCTCCTGGCGCGCCGCCTGCTGCACGCGGGGACCGCCGACCGCGTCGTCGCGCTGTCGCTGCCGTCCGCCCGCTGGGCGATGCACCTCGACACGGTCATGACGATGGTCGACCGCGACCTCTTCACGATCTACCCCGACGTCCGTCCCGCGCTGCGGCCCTACGTGCTCGAACAGGGCGACCACGGGCTGGTCGTCCGCGCCGAGGACGACCTCGGACGGGTGCTCGCCGAGGCCGTCGGCGTCCCGGAGGTCCGCTTCCTGGAGACCGGGGGCGACCGCTACGAGGCGGCGCGCGAGCAGTGGGACGACGGCAACAACGTCCTGGCGCTGGCGCCGGGCGTCGTCGTCGCCTACGAGCGCAACGTCGACACGAACACGCGCCTGCGTCGCGCCGGCGTCGAGGTGATCACGGTGCCGGGCGCCGAGCTCGGCCGTGGCCGCGGCGGCCCCCGCTGCATGTCGTGCCCCGTGGTGCGCGAGGCGGTGGCGTGATGGGCGCCGTCGCCACGCGGCCGGTCGACCTGCTGCGGATCGCCGACCTCTCCCCGGCCGACCTGCAGCACCTGCTCGAGCTGTCGGACGTGCTGCGCGATCGCCCCTGGGCGCTGGCCGGCTCGCTGGCCGGGCGGTCGGTCGCCTGCTACTTCGCCAAGCCGTCGACGCGCACCCGCGTGTCCTTCGAGGCGGCGGTCCACCGGCTCGAGGGGCTGCCGATCATGCTCCGGCCCGACGAGCTGCAGCTCGGTCGCGGCGAGCCGCTCGAGGACACCGCGCGCGTCCTCGCCTCCTACTGCTCGGCGATCGTCGTGCGCACGTTCGCCCAGCGCGAGGTCGAGGCGCTCGCCGCCGCGTCCGACGTCCCGGTGGTCAACGCCCTGACCGACGACCACCACCCGTGCCAGGCCCTCGCCGACCTGCTGACGCTGCGGCGGCACTTCGGCAGGCTGCAGGGACTGCGCATCGCCTACATCGGCGACGGGTCCAACGTCTGCCACTCGCTCGTGGAGGCCGCGGCGCTCGCTGGTGCCCACGTCGCGGTGGCGGCACCCGAGGGCTACGCGCCCGACGCGGCGATCACGGCAGCCACGGGCGCCGAGGTCCACGACGACCCTGCGCGCGCCGTCCGCGGCGCGCACGCGGTCTACACCGACGTCTGGGTGTCGATGGGCGACGAGGCCGACGCCGAGCGCCGCCGGCGCGACCTGCAGGACTTCCAGGTCACCCCCGAGCTCCTCGCTCAGGCGCTCCCCGAAGCGGTGTTCCTGCACTGCCTGCCGGCGCACCGCGGCGAGGAGGTGGCCGCCACGGTCATCGACGGGCCACAGAGCCTGGTGTGGGAGCAGGCGGCCAACCGCCTCCCCACCGAGCAGGCAGTCCTGCACGCGCTGGTCACCGGATGGGGCGGGGCATGAGGGTCGTCGCCGCGCTGGGCGGCAACGCGCTCCTGCGGCGCGGCGAGCCGCTCGGCGTGGCGGCCCAGCGGCGCAACGCCGCCCTGGCCGCGCTCGCGCTGGCCGAGGTCGCCCGGGACCACGAGCTGGTCGTCACGCACGGCAACGGGCCGCAGGTCGGTCTGCTCGCCCTCCAGGCGGCGGCGCTGCGCGACGTGGCGCCCTCGCCGCTCGACGTGGTCGGCGCGGAGTCCGAGGGGATGGTCGGCTACCTCCTGTGCCAGGAGCTCGGCAACGTCGTCGCCCAGCCGGTCGCGGGGGTGCTGACCCAGACCCTCGTGGACCTCGACGACCCGGCGTTCGCCGTGCCGACCAAGCCCATCGGCCCCGCCTCCTCGAACGGGCGCCGGCGCCTCGTCGCCTCGCCCGAGCCGCTCGAGGTCGTTGAGGAGCCGGCGATCCGTGCGCTGCTCCACCACGGGGTCCTGCCGATCTGCGCCGGCGGCGGCGGCGTGCCCGTCGCCCGCGGCGCCGAGGACGGCCGGCTGCGCGGCGTCGAAGCGGTTGTCGACAAGGACCTGGCGGCGGCGCTCCTGGCCGACCGGCTGGGCGCGGACGTGCTGCTGCTGCTCACCGACGTCGACGGCGTCTACGGGGACTGGGGCACGCCCGACAGCCACCGCCTGGAGCGGGTGACGCCGGCGATGCTCGACGCCGAGCGCTTCCCTGCGGGCTCCATGGGGCCCAAGGTCGAGGCGGCCCGGCGCTTCGCGCAGGCCGGCGGGCGGGCGGCCATCGGCGCGCTCGAGGACGCGGGGGCGCTCCTGCGCGGGACCTCCGGCACGCAGGTGGTGCCCGAGCTCGTCGTGGCGCCGCGCTAGCGGCGGGCCGGCAGGACGGCGCGCACCCGCGTCCCCTCCTCGCTCGTGGCGAGCTCGAAGCTCCCGCCCAGCAGCTCCGCGCGCTCGCGCATGCCGACCAGCCCGAAGCCCGACGTCGGTCGCTCGCGGTCGAAGCCGCTGCCGTCGTCGGCCACCTCGAGCTCGACCCGGCCCGAGGTGTGGGCGAGGCGCAGGACCACCCGCGACGCGCCGGCGTGCTTGACGACGTTGCCCAGCGCCTCCTGGGCCAGGCGGTAGATCGTCGTCTCGATCTCGGTGGCGAGGCGCCCCTCGAGCGACGGCGCGGCCGGCAGGTCGAGCGCGATCTCCGGCGCCCTGCCGGGCAGGTCGCGGTGGCGGTCGGCGAGCGCGCGCAGCGCCGCCTCGAGCCCGAGCTCGTCGAGGTCGGCGGGCCGCAGGTCGGTGATGAGCCGGCGCAGCGAGGTGATCTGCGCCTGGACCTTCTCGAGGCCGACGTCGATGCCCTGCTTGATGGCCGGGACGTCGTCCCGGCGCTTGAGGGAGGTCAGGTGGATCGCGAGTGCCGCGAGCTCCTGCAGCGTCTCGTCGTGCAGTTCGCGGGCCCACCGGGTGCGCTCGCGCTCGCCGGCGCCGATCGCCTCGCGCACGCGGTCGTCGGCCACCGCCTGGGCGGTGGCCACCGCGGTGGCGGCGCTGGCGCCGAAGGCGGCGAGCAGGCGGGCGTCGTCCGGGGTGAAGCCGCCGAGCGCGGGGTCGGTGCGGTCGACCGCCAGCAGCGCGCCCAGCGCCCGGCCCTTCGAGACGAGCGGCACGGCGAGCAGCGTGTCGGCGTGCTCCTCGCCGAAGGCGTTGCGCTCCCACGGGCGGCGCAGCTCGACGTCGTCGCTGCGCGTCGGCCGCAGGCCGCTGATGGCGCGGGCGAGGACGCTGCGGTCGAGCGGTGCGCGCGTGCCCACCGCCTCCTGGTCGAAGAACCCCGCGCCCGCGGCGAACACCAGGTCGGCGTCGTCGACGAGCGCGATCGCCACGGCGCGGGCGTCGACGAGCGCGCGGGCCCGCTTGACCAGGAGCTCGAGGACCTTGTCGAGGTCGGTCTCGCCGCCGACCGCCCGGGCGATCTCCGTCGTGACCTCGAGGGTCTGCGTGGCGCGCTCGAGCTCGACCCGTCGCCGCTCGCTGCGCTGGAACTGGCGGGCGTTGTCGACGGCGACCGCCGCCCACTCGGCCAGGAGCATCGCGGCGCGCTCGTCCTCGTCGTCGAACTCGGCGTCGACCTTGTCGGTGAGGTACAGGTTGCCCCAGGGCTCGCCGCGGATGAGGATCGGCACGCCGAGGAAGCGCTCCATCGGCGGGTGGCCGGGCGGGAAGCCGTAGGAGTGCGAGTGACGGCTGACGGACGACAGCCGCAGCGGGCGGGGGTCGTCCTTGATGAGCAGGCCCAGGATCCCGCGGCCCCGGGGAAGGTCCCCGATGTGCGCCGCCTGGGCCTCCGGGATGCCGCGGGTGACGAAGCGCTCGAGGCTGCTGCGCGACTCGTCGAGCACGCCGATCGCGGCGTAGCGCGCGCCGGTCGTGTCGATGGCGGCGTCGAGCAGGCGCTCCAGGACGGCGTCGAGGTCGAGCTCGGTGACGATCGAGCGGGCAGCGGAGAGCAGGGCCTCCGCCGAGGCCGGGAGGGCTCGTCCGGGATGTGCCGCGGCCACGTCGTCCGCGGACGACGCGGGCGGCGTCGAGCCAGGGGGAGACGACACGCCGTCGATCGTACCTCCGGCGCCGCAGCCTCTCCACGCGCGGGGGCACGCGGCCCGCGGATCGGGAGCAACTACCGAGGGGATCGCGGGGATGGTGCGGACGCCGGCGCCCCGGCCCGGACCTACCGTCGACCCATGCCCGATCTCCCGTCCTCCCCGCATCGCGTGGTCATCGCCGGCGGCGGCGTCGCCGGCCTCGAGGCCATGCTCGCCCTGACCGCCATGGCCGGCCCGCGCGTGGAGGTCACGCTCGTCTCCCCCGACCCGAGCTTCCGCCTGCGCGCCCTGTCCGTCCGCCAGCCCTTCGCGCAGCCCGGCTCGCGTGCGTGGTCGCTGGCCTCGGCGTGCGAGGCGCATGGTGCCCGCTTCGTCCAGGCGGCGGTGCTCTCCGTCGACACCCGCGAGCGCGTGATCCGCCTCTCCGGCGGCTCGCGCCTCGAGTACGACGCGCTGTTCGCGGCGACCGGCGCCGTCGCCGACGCCCCCTTCACGGGCGGGCTGCTGTTCCGCGGTCCCCAGGACGTCGAGGCGGTCCACGGGCTCGTCCAGGACGTCGAGGGCGGGTGGTCCACGCACGTCGCCTTCGTCGTCCCGGGCGGCACGACATGGCCGCTGCCGCTCTACGAGCTCGCCCTGATGCTCGCCGAGCGCGCCAGCTCGCTGTGCCTCGACGACCTCTCGCTGACGATCTTCACGCCCGAGCCGTCGCCGCTGGCGGTCTTCGGCGGCGAGGCTTCGGCGGCGGTCGCCGACCGGCTCGCCGCGGCGGGCATCGACGTGCGCCCCGCCACCACCGTCACCGGCGTCGCCGGCCGGCGCGTGCTCGACGGCGCCGGGCAGGTGCTCGACGAGGCCCAGCGCGTCGTCGTCCTCGGACGCCTGCGCGGTCGCGCGCTGCCCGGCCTGCCCTGGGACGACGAGGGCTTCGTGCCGATCGACGACCACGGCCGCGTCACCGGCGCCGACGGCGTGTGGGCGGCGGGCGACGGCACGACCTGCCCGATCAAGCAGGGCGGCGTGGCCGCGCAGCTGGCGGAGGTCGCGGCGGCGGACATCGCCCGCGCCGCCGGCGCCGACCAGCCCGACCGCATCTTCGACCCGGTCCTGCGCGCCGAGCTCCTGACCGGCGCCGACTCGCTGTTCCTGCGCAGCGGCACCGGCCCCGAGCGGCCGGAGGACGCCTCGCTGACCGCCGGGCATCCGCTCTGGTGGCCGCCCGCCAAGGTCGTCGCCCCGCACGTCGCCGCGTGGCTCGCCCACGCCGAGCTGCACGACGACCCTGCCGAGCGCGACGTCCGCGTCGTCCACGCCGAGGGCGATCCGCTCGGCGGCATCGAGCTGCTGCGCTGAGCCCCGTCCGCCCCACCGAGGAGATGTCCATGTCCCGCGCCCTCGTCGTCTTCGCCTCGAAGCACGGCCACACCCGCGACGTCGCCACGCGCGTCGCCCAGGCGCTCGAGCGTCAGGGCGTCGAGGCCCACCTCGCCGACGTCGAGCACGAGACCGTGCCGGACCCGTCCACCTACGAGGGCTACGTCGTCGCGGCCTCCGTGCACGCCGGTCAGCACCAGCGCGCCATGACGCAGTGGGTCCGTCGCCACCACACCCTGCTGAGCTCGCGACCCTCGACGTTCCTGTCGGTGTCCCTGACGGCGGCGGACGACACCGACGACTCGCGGGACACCACCCGGCGCCTCATCGAGGACTTCCTCATCGACACGGGCTGGAAGCCCGACGAGCACCACGCCGTCGCCGGGGCGCTGCAGTGGCGCGAGTACGACGTCGCCACACGGGTGCTCATGCGCCTCATCGCGCGCCACCACGGCGCGCCGACCGACGTGCACGACGACGTCGTGTACACCGACTGGGTCGCACTGGACCAGGTCGGCACCGAGCTCGCGGGCCGGATGGCACGCGTGCCGGCGGGCTGAGCGTCCTCCTACCTCAGCAGTCCGCCACGACGGCCGCCGGGCCCCCCTCCCGGCGGCCGTCTCGCGTCCGGGCCCGGGTCATGGCGCGGTGAGTCAGCCGGCGAGGGTCAGCGCCCCGAGCGCCCCCACGCACCCGACGACCGCCACGAGGACCAGCGCGGTCACCGCCCTGCCCGCCCGTCCGAGCGCGTGCTCGCCCATGAGCGCGCGGTCGCTGCCCAGTCGCCGCAGGACGGGGAGCACCACGACCAGGAGGACGGCGTTGAGCGCCTGGGAGAGGACGAGCAGGGTGATGAGCGGGACGCCGGGCACGAGCACGGCGCCGGCGCCGGCCGCGACCGTCGCCGCGAACGTCGCGTAGAACGTCCGGGCCTGCGCCGGGCGGTCGTCCAGGCGCGCCTCCGAGCCCACCGCCTCGGCCACCGAGTACGCGGTGGAGAGGGGGACGACGGAGGCGGCGAGCAGGGCCGCGCCCAGCATGCCCACGCCGAAGAGCGTCGCCGCGAGGTGACCCGCCAGCGGCTCGAGCGCCGTCGCCGCGTCGCGGAAGCCGTCGACCTCGACGCCCTGGACGTGCAGCGTCGCGGCACAGGCGATGACGATGAACGCCCCGATCACGCCGGTGAGCACGGCGCCCGCGACGACGTCGACCCGCTCGAGGCGCAGGTCCGCCGGCGTGAGGCGCTTGTCGACGGCGTAGGACTGCACGAACGCCAGGCCCCAGGGGGCCAGCGTCGTGCCCACCGTCGCCGTCACGGCGAGCAGCCCGTCACTCGTCCCGGGCAGCGACGGGACGACCGCTCCGCGCCCCGCCGCCGCCCAGTCGGGCTCGGCCAGCACGCCCGCCACGACGTAGGCGACGAAGACGGCACTGAGCAGGAGCAGCACGTGCTCCACGCGGTGGAACGACTCCGCGAGCACCAGCCCCGTCACGAGCACGGCCGCCGCGGGCACGGCGACCCAGCGCGGGCCGAGGTGGAGCAGGTCGGCCGCGGCTGCCACGCCGGCGAACTCGGCGGCCATCGTCGCCGTGTTCGCGACGACGAGCGTGCCGGCGACCAGGAGCGCGGCCCGGCGGCCGTGGCGGGCCCGCACCAGCTCGAGGAGGCCCTTGCCGGTGACGACGCCGATGCGCACGGCGAGCTCGTGGAAGACGACCAGGGCCACGGTCGACGCCACGAGCACCCAGAGCAGGCGGTAGCCGTGCTCGGCGCCCAGGACCGAGTACGTCGTGATGCCGGCCGGATCGTCGTCCGACAACCCGGCGAGGAGGCCCGGACCGACCACGGCGAGGAGCGCGAGGGCGCCCGCGGGCGGCCGGGCGGCCCGGCGCAGGCGGCCCAGGCGGAACTGGAGGTGGCGTCCCTGTGGGACGTGGCGACGACGCCGCGCGTGCGCGGCCACGCTACTCCGCCGTCAGCGCACGGAGGAGGTCGACGCGCGCTGCGCGCCGTGCCGGAGCCACGGAGCCGACGATGCCCACGCCCAGTCCGAGCGCGAGGCACAGCGCCAACTGGCCCACCGGGAGGTGGAAGCCCAGCCCCCAGTCGTGCAGCGCCATGGTCGTGAGCCACGCGAGGGCCACGCCGACCGCGGTGCCCAGGACGCCGCCGATGGCCGCGATGACCACGCTCTCGAACCGGACGAGCGCGCGGACCTGGCCGGTCGTGGCGCCGACGGCGCGCAGCAGGCCGAGCTCGTGGGTGCGCTCGTGGATGGCGAGGAAGAGGCTGTTGGCGATGCCGAACACCGCGATCAGGAGGCTCATCGCCAGCAGCGCGTAGAGCAGGACGACCATCTGGTCCACCTCGCCAAGCGCGAAGTCCAGGTACTCGTCCATGGTCCGGACCTCGGCGGTCGGGAAGGCGGAGAGCGCCTCGGTCACGCGAGCGTCGACCACGTCGGGGTCCTCACCCGGGCGCAGGAGCACGTAGAGCAGCCACGGGTCCGCGGCCACGGAGGCCCGGGCGAACGTCGCCTCGTCGACGACCATGCCCTGGAGCACCGCGGGGTCGCGGTAGCGTCCGACGGCGCGCACGGTGCTCCGCCGCCCGCTCGACGTCTCGATGGTGAAGCGCTGGCCGACGCGCAGGTGGTGCTGCTTGGCGAACTGCTCCTCCACCAGCGCCTCCCCCGGCCCCAGGTCGCGCAGCGTCGCGTCGGAGCCCTCCAGCCACTGCGCCCGGTACACCTCGGCGAACCGCCGGCCGTCGACGCCGCTGACGACGTCGGTCACCAGGTTGACGGGCGCGCCGTCGACCTCGACCTGGTCGACGTGCATCGGGATGACCCGTCCCGGCTCGGCCACCTGCGCCGCGGCGGCGGCGCCGTCGGGCAGCGGCGTGGTCGAGCTGCTGCTCGAGACCAGGAGCGCCGCGCCGGTCAGGCGGTCCTCGACGCCGGAGGAGACCGATCCGCGCAGGCCCTGCGCGAGCACGGCGACGAACACGACCAGCGCGAGGCCGACCAGGAGCGTGGCGGCGGTCACCGCGGTGCGCGACGGGTCGGCTGCCGCGTTCTCGGCCGCCAGCTCGCCGGTGCCGCCGCCCATGCGCCGCAGCGGGCGCCCGACGAGCTGCACGAGCGGTCCCACGACGTGGCGCGCCGCGAGGGCCGCGGCGGCGAAGAGCAGCATGCTGCCCATGCCCATCGACGCCAGGCGGTCGGTCGCCGCGGCGTCGGACGTCAGGCCCTGAGCCACGAGCGCGAGCCCCCCGAGCGCCACCGCGGCGGTGACGGCGGCGCGCAGCCGCGGGTGGCGCGCGTGGACGGGGACCGCGTCCTGGCGCAGCGCGGCCATGGGCGGCACGCGCGTCGCGCGCAGCGCCGGCGCGATGGCCGAGAGCAGCGTCACCCCGAGGCCGACGCCCAGCGCGGCCACGACCGTGCGCGGGCGCAGCTCGAGCGCGCCGTGGGGCATGCCCCAGGCGCTCTCGAAGAGCCGGCCCGCCAGCTCGGCGAGGCCGACGCCGAGGCCGATGCCGGCGACGGACGCCGCTGCGCCGAGCACGAGCGCCTCGACGACGACGGCGCCCAGGAGCTGGCGGCGCGTCGCTCCGACGGCTCGCAGGAGCCCGAACTCGCGCGTGCGCTGGGCGACGGTGATCCGGAAGGTGTTGAAGATCACGAAGCCCCCGACGACCAGCGCGACCGCGGCGAACGCCAGCATGGCCGGGGTGAGGAAGCCGGTGATGGAGTCGGCGGCCTTGCGGCCCTCCTCGGACGCGGCCCGCAGGCCGGTGCGCACCTCGGCGTCCCGCGGCATGACCCGCTGGATGCGCCGTGCGACCTCGTCGGGCGACACCCCGGGCGCCACCGCCACGGAGACCTCGGTGACCTGCCCCGCCCGGCGCGACCAGCGCTGGACGTCGGCGAGGGTCGCCACGACGAGCGTCGCGCCGCCCAGCGACGAGACCTCGCCGTAGTCCACGACGCCCACGAGCCGTGCGGTGCGCCGGCCGGTGCGCGTGGTGACGCCGACCGCATCGCCCACGGCAAGCCCCTCGTCGTCGGCGACGGCGCGGTTGACCGCCACCTCGCCGGAGGCGCGGGGAAGGCGCCCTCGCACGGCATGGACGGCGCCGAACGGCGGGCCGCTGGCCGAGAGCAGCAGGGCCGGCGCGTACTGGGGCTCGATGACCTTCCCGTGCACGACGACGTTGCCGCGCTCGGTCAGGCTGCCCTGGGCCCGCGCGACGCCGGGGACCCGGGCCGCCCGCGCCACGACGTCGTCCTGCAGCACCGCGGTGCCGCCGAAGGCCGAGTCGAACGACGTGCGCGGCTGGATGCTGACGTCGACGCCCTCGAACGCGGTCTCCGTGATGTCGGTGAACGTCCCGCGCAGCTGGTCGGTCAGCACGTAGGTGCCGGCGACCATCGCCACGCCGAGGAGGATCGAGACGGCGGTGAGCACCGAGCGCAGCCGGCGCTCGGCGAGGCCGCTGAGGGCGAGGCGGATCACGACGCGAGCGTCCGCAGGTGGTCGAGGACCACGTCGATCGTCGGGTGGTCGTGCTCGCCCGCGATGCGGCCGTCGGCCAGGAACACGACCCGGTCGGCCACGACCGCCGCGGACGGGTCGTGCGTGACCATGACGACCGTCTGGCCGAGGCGGTCGACCGCGTCGCGCAGGAGCGCGAGCACCTCGCGGCTGGAGACGGAGTCGAGGTTGCCGGTGGGCTCGTCGGCGAAGACGACTGCCGGCCTGGTCACCAGTGCGCGCGCCACCGCGACGCGCTGCTGCTGGCCGCCGGACAGCTCCGCCGGGCGGTGGTGGCGGCGGTCCTGCAGCCCGACGGCCTGCAGCAGCTCCTCGAGCCACGCCGGATCGGCCGTGCGGCCCCCGATCCGCAGGGGGAGCACGACGTTCTGCTCCGCGGTGAGGTTCGGGAGGAGGTTGTAGGCCTGGAACACGAAGCCGAGGCGCTCGCGTCGCAGGAGCGTGAGGTGGCGGTCGTCGAGCGCCTCCAGCCGCGTGCCGGCGATCTCGACGCTGCCCGAGGTCGGCCGGTCGAGGCCGGCGAGGACGTGCAGGAGCGTCGACTTGCCCGAGCCCGACGGGCCCATGATCGCGGTGAACGTGCCGCGGGCGAAGGCGATGTCCACGCCCCGCAGGGCGGCGACCGCCGTGGCTCCGGCGCCGAAGCGCTTCACGAGCGCGGTGCCCCGCACGACGGGGTCGGACGCGCCACCGCGCGGGGCGGTGGAGGGGGACAGCTCCGTGACGGACGACGGCATGGGACGAGCCTCGTCGCTGGCGACGCGCGCGGACACCGTGCCCGGTGCGGGTCGCGCTGCGGCGCTCTACGGATGTGGCGGTCCCGGCGGCCGTGGATGCTGGTTCGGTGCCGGAGCTGGTCGTCGCCGCCGCCGTGGTCTTCGCCGTCAACCTGCTCCCGGCGTTCGGCCCTCCGACCTGGGCGGTCCTCGTCGGCCTGACGGTGTGGCTGGACCCGCCGGTGGCCGCGACCGTGGCCGTGGGAGCGGTCGCGGCGGCGTGCGGCCGTCTGCTGCTGGCCACGGGTGCGCGACGCCTGCGCGGTCGGCTGGCGCCCGAGCGCGTGGCGGGCATGGACGCCCTGCGCCAGCGGCTGCTCGCCCACCGCGCCGGCGCGCTCGCCGGGCTCGCGCTCTTCGCCCTGTCCCCCGTGCCCTCGGCGCAGCTCTTCGTGGCGGCGGGGCTCTCGGGCGTGCGGCTCCTGCCGCTCACTGCCGCGTTCTTCGCGGGGCGCCTCGTGAGCTACGCGGGGTACGTCGGCGCGGCCACGGCGTACGAGGCCACGGCGCGCCGGGCGCTCGGGGACAGCCTCACGTCGCCGGCCGGCCTCGCGGTGCAGGTCGTGGCGCTCGCCCTGCTCGTCGCGCTGGTGCGCGTCGACTGGGCCTCGCGCCTCTCGCGGACGCAGACGCGCGCGCGGGGGCACACCGCACCGCCCGGCCGCCGCGGCACGCCGGCGGGCGGCCTGCACCAGAGCGGTCGGTAGTCCTCCGCAGGAGGACGGCGGACCTCCACGGATGGGCGGCGCACGTCGACGTGGCACAACTGGCCCATGTCCGTCCTCTCCCCGCCGCGCACGCTGGCCGACGACCTCGAGCGCCGCCGGCTGGCGCACCGGGCAGCCCGCCTCGAGCTGGTGGTCCGCCGCTTGCGCGACCGTGCGACCTGGCGCCATCCGGGCGGCGAGGTGCCGGCCGGCCTGCGCGAGGCCGTGCGCGACTTCCAGGACCAGCTGGCCGACGTGGAGCGGCGCCGCCGCGAGCTCGACCGTTAGGTCGCCCGCCGGCCGCACAGAGCGGTGTCCGCCTCCGCCATCCTGCCCTCCGGCCCCGCGGTGCTGCGCGACGGCGCCGCCGTCGAGGTCCGCCCCGCCCGCGACGAGGACCGCGCCGCGCTCGAGCACCTGCACGACGATGCTCCTGGGGTCCGCGACGTGCTCGCGGCAGCGTCGACCGGCCTCGTGGCGGTCGCCGGGGCGGAGGTCGTCGGCCATGCGTCGTTCACCCCCCGCGGCGCGCGCCGCGCCGAGCTCGCCGTCGCCGTCGCCGACGGGTGGCGCAGGCGCGGCGTGGCGACCGTGCTCCTCGAGCGCCTCGTGGCCGAGGCCGGCGCCCAGGGCCTGCGGCTGCTGACGGCCCGCGTGGCACCGGCGCAGCACGGTGTGGTGCAGGTGCTCGAGGACCTCGGGCTCCCGGTCGCGGTCCGGGCCGAGCCGGGGGTCGTGCACGTCGAGCTGCCCGCAAGCGTCACCCCCGAGGCCCGCGCGCGCTTCGAACGCCGTCACCGGCGCGCCGCGGTCGCCGGCCTGGACCACGTGCTGCGCCCCTCGGCGATCGCGGTCGTGGGGGCCTCCGAGCGCCGCGGCTCCGTCGGGGGTGAGGTCCTGCGCAACCTCCTCGGCGTCGGCTTCACGGGCGCCCTGCACGCCGTCCATCCGCGCGCGAGCCGCGTCGCCGGCGTCCCGGCGGTGGCCCGCGCCACCGACCTGCCCGCCGACGTCGACCTCGCCGTCGTCGCGGTGCCGGCCGACGGCGTCCGCGCCGTCGCCGAGGACTGCGCGGCAGCGGGCGTCCGGGCGCTCGTCGTCCTCAGCGCCGGGTTCGGCGAGGCTGGGCTGGTCGGTCGCCGGCGCCAGGACGAGCTCCTCGCCGTCTGCCGCAGCGCGGGCATGCGCCTGGTGGGTCCCAACTGCCTCGGTGTGGTCAACACCGACCCGGACGTGCGGCTCGACGCCACCTTCGCCCCCCAGCGCGTCCCTCCCGGCGGCGTGGCGCTGGCGTCCCAGAGCGGTGCCGTGGGCATCGTGGCGATGGACGCCGCCGCGCGCCGGGGCATGGGGCTCTCGAGCTTCGTCTCCCTGGGTGATCGGGCCGACGTCTCCAGCAACGACCTCGTGCGCTTCTGGGCGGACGACCCTCGCACGCGGGTCATCGCCTTGTACCTCGAGTCGTTCGGCAACCCGCGGGCGTTCGCCGAGGCGGCGCGGGAGGTCGCCGCGGTCAAGCCCGTGGTGGCGGTGAAGGCCGGTCGCTCCGCTGCCGGGGTGCGTGCCGCGGCGTCGCACACCGGCGCCCTGGTCGAAGGCGCCGACGCGCTGGCCGACGCCCTCCTGCACGACGCCGGCGTCATCCGCGTGGACTCGGTCCGCGAGCTCCTCGACACCGCGGCCCTCCTCGATCGCGGCGGCCGGCCGCGCGGTCGGCGGATCGCGGTCCTGACGAACGCCGGCGGTGGTGGGATCGCCTGCGCCGACGCCGCGGAGGACGCCGGGCTCAGCCTGCCGCGGCCCCGTCCCGCCACGCGCGAGCGTCTGCGTCGGATCCGGCAGCACGCTGCCGTGGACAACCCCGTGGACGTCCTCGCCGATGCGTCGCCTGCGGCCTACGGCGCTGCCCTCGAGGTCGTGGCGGACGACCCGTGCGTCGACGCCGTCATCGCGATCCACGTGCCGCCGCTGGCCGGCCGCGAGGACGGGACCCTGGACGAGGTGGCGGCGCGCGCGCCGGACCTGGGGGTGCCGGTGGTCGCCGTGCCCCTGGCGCAGGTCCCACCGGCGTCGCTGGTCGAGCGCCTGCCCGTGCTCGAGACGCCGGAGGACGCCGCCCGCGCCCTCGGCCGCGTCGCTCGCTGGGCGCAGTCCCGACCTGCCGCCGGCACGCACATGGCGCGCCCGCGCGGCATCCGGCGCGCGGCGGGGGCTGCCGTGGTCGCACGGGGGCTTGCGGCCGGTGCCGGGTGGCTGGACCCCGAGCTCGCGGGCACGCTGGCGCACGCCTACGGGATCCCGCTGGCCACGGCGCGCCTTGCGCCGACGCCCTCGGCCGTCGGTGACGCCGCGCGGGCGCTCGGCAGCGCCGTCGCGGTCAAGGCCGTGGTGCCCGGACTCGTGCACAAGACCGAACACGGCGCGGTGCGCCTTGACCTGCGCACCCCGGCCGACGCGGCCGATGCCGCGACCGACCTCTCCGCCAGCCTGGGCGGCCAGGGGCTCCACGTCGCCGGCTTCCAGGTGCAGGCGATGGTGCCGGTGGGCGTCGAGCTGCTCGTCGGTGCCATGAGCCACCCGTCGTTCGGGCCCATCGTCCTCTGTGGCGCGGGCGGGACCACCGCCGAGCTCTGGAACGACGTCCAGGTCCACCTCGCACCGGTCGACCGGCGCACGGCCAGCGAGATGCTGCGCGCGCTGCGCAGCTGGCCGCTGCTGGCCGGCTGGCGCGGAGCGACGGCCGTCCATGTCCGCGCCGTGGAGGACGTCGTGCGCCGCATGAGCCACCTCGTGGCCGACCGCCCCGAGGTGGCCGAGCTGGAGTGCAACCCGCTCGTGGCCACCCCGGAGGGCGCGCTCGCCGTCGACCTCCGCGTGCGGCTCCACGCCGCCTGAGCGTCAGACGGCGGTCTCGGCCGGGGCGTGCACCCCGCGCGGGACGACCACGACCGGACACCGGCTGTGGTGCAGGACGGTCGCCGAGACGCTGCCGAGCGTCACGCGCCGCAGGGGGCTCTGTGCCCGGGACCCCAGCACGAGCAGGTCGCACGGCACACCCTCGCGCAGCTCCACCACCGGATCACCTTCGACGACCCGGGTCGTGGTGGGCACGCGCCGCGACGCCTCGCGACGCAGGCGGTCGAGCTCCTCGGGCTCCTCGCCGTCGTCGGCGACGTGCACCACCTGGAGGTCGGCGGCCGTGCGCTCGGCGAGCTGCACCGCCCACTCCAGCGCCTCGCCCGCCTCGGGCGTGGGTGCCCAGGCCACCGCCACGCGACGTGGCCGCTGGGCGTGCGCAGCGTAGCCCGAGGGCGCCCACGCCAGCGGGCAGGGCACCTGGCGCAGGGCGTCCGTCGCGACGTCGCCCTGGAGCACGCGCCGCACGGCGCTGAGCTCGGACGGCCCGAGGACGAGCACGTCCGCGTCCTCCTCCTCCGCGACGCGCACGAGGCCCCGGACGACCGAGGTCGCCAGGACGACGCGGGTCTCGACCCGCAGGTCGCGGGGCGCGGACGCGCGGAGCTCCTCGAGCAGCGGCGACTCCGGGTCCAGCCCGACGTCGACGTGCGCCAGGACGATGCGTGCGCCGCGAGGACGCGCGAGCTCGGCGGCCAGCGCGAAGGCGTCGCGCAGTGGACCGGGCCGGGAGCCGGCCACGACGATGGTGTGGTGCATCTGCCCTCCTAGGGCGTCAGTGGGTCAGCCGCGACGCTAGGGCCGCCGCTCCCGCGTGCCATCGGCGATCGACCACCACCTGTCCACGTAGTCCTCGCGGATGTCGAGGTTCGCCCGTGGCGGGAAGGTCGTGCCATGGTCACGCCCGTTGCGGTCGACGCGGTCCGTCCCTTCGACGCCCTGACCCGGGCCGACGTCCCGTGGGCCGGCGGCAAGGGGGCCAACCTCGGCGAGCTCACCTGGGCCGGCCTCCCGGTCCCTCCGGGGTTCGTCGTCGGCGCGCCCGCGTACGCGGCGTTCTGCGCGGCGTCGGGGCTGCGCGAGGAGCTCGCAGCCCTGCTCGACGACCTCGACGTGGAGGACACCGCCGCGCTCGAGACCGCCGCCGGCCGGGCGCAGCGGCTCGTGGCGCAGGCACCCCTCCCGGCGTGGCTGCGCGACGCGGTCGTCACCGCCTACACGGCGATGGGGGCCGGCGACGAGCCAGTCGCAGTGCGCTCCTCGGCGACCGCCGAGGACACCGAGTCGGCGTCCTTCGCGGGGATGAACGAGACGTTCCTCAACGTCCGTGGCGCCGACGCCGTCGTCGAGGCCGTCCGCCGCTGCTGGACCTCGCTGTTCGGCGCGCGCACCGTCTTCTACCGAGCCAAGCGCGGCTTCTCGCAGGCGGGCATGGACATCGCCGTGGTCGTGCAGCGCCAGGTCGACGCCACGCGCGCCGGCGTGATGTTCACCATCGACCCCGCCACGGCCCGCGAGGACCACATCGTCATCGAGGGGGCGCTCGGGCTCGGCGAGAGCGTCGTGTCGGGCAGCGTCTCGCCGGACCGCTACGTCGTGGACAAGCCGACGGCCGCGATCGTCGCCCGCGAGGTCCGGCCCAAGGAGCTGGCGGTCGAGCCGCTGCCCGGCGGCGGCACGACGGTCCGCGCCCTCGAGGGCGACGAGGCGCTCACCCCCGTCCTCGACGACGACCAGGTGCTCACGCTCGCCGAGCTCGCCGTGCGCATCGAGGAGCACTACGGCGCCCCGCAGGACACCGAGTGGGCCTTCGACCGCGAGGGCGAGGTGTGGGTGCTGCAGTCACGCCCGGTCACCTCGGCAGGTGGTGCACCGAGCGTCGGCCAGCCGGCGGGAGCCGTGCCCGAGGGCGAGCCGCTCGTCCGTGGCCTGGGGGCGGCGCCCGGTGTCGCGGCCGGGCCTGTCCGGCGCGTCGCGTCGCTGGCCGACGGCGTCGACTTCGTCGCCGGCGAGGTGCTGGTCACGCACATGACCGCGCCCGACTGGGTGCCGCTCATGCGCCGCGCCGCGGCGATCGTGACCGACGCGGGCGGCATGACCTGCCACGCGGCGATCGTCTCCCGCGAGCTGGGCGTCCCCTGCGTCGTCGGCACCCGCGAGGCGACCAGCCGGCTGCGCGACGGCGAGGTGGTGACCGTCGACGCCGGCCGTGGGACGGTCGTCGCCGGAGGCGCGCAGCCTGCTGCAGCGGTCGCGTCGCCGGCGCCCGCTGCCGCAGCCGCCACCCCCGGCCCCGTCACCGGGACCCGCTTGCTCGTCAACCTCTCCGAGCCCTCGCAGGTGGCACGCGCCGCGGCGCTGGACGTCGACGGCGTCGGCCTGCTTCGGGCGGAGCTCATGGTGCTGGAGGCCCTCGAGGGAGCCCATCCCCGCCTCCTGCTCGAGCAGGGCCGGAGCGCGGAGGTGTCCTCGCGGATGGCCGCCTCCCTCGAGTGCTTCGCCACCGCCTTCGCCCCGCGCCCCATCACCTACCGGACGATCGACATCCGCACGAACGAGTTCCGTGGCCTCGAGGGCGGCGACCGCTTCGAGCCGGTCGAGGCCAACCCGATGATCGGGTTCCGCGGGGCACTGCGCTACACGCAGGACCCGGAGGTCCTCGGTCTCGAGCTCGACGCGATCCGGACGGTGTGGGACCGCGGGCTCACGAACCTCCACGTGATGCTGCCCTTCGTGCGCACCGCGCACGAGCTCGAGCGCTGCCGGGACCTCGTGGCCCGGAGCGGGCTCCTGGAGCGCCCGGGCTTCGAGCTCTGGGTCATGGCCGAGGTCCCCTCGGTCCTGTTCGCGCTCGAGCGCTACGCCGGCCTCGGCATCGCGGGCATCTCCATCGGGTCCAACGACCTCACCCAGCTGCTGCTGGGCGCCGACCGGGACTCCGAGCTGCTGGCCGGGACCTTCGACGAGCGCGATCCGGCGGTCCAGGAGTACCTGCGCCGGCTGATCGGCCACGCTCGGGCGCTGGGTCTGCAGACCTCGATCTGCGGCCAGGCCCCGTCGGTGCATCCTGAGTACGCCGACCTCCTCGTCCGGGCGGGCATCGACGCGATCTCGGTGAACATGGACGTCGTGGACCGCACGCGCCGGCTCGTGGCGGCGGCCGAACGGCGGCTCCTGCTCGAGGCCGCGCGAGGTTGAGCGCGGGGTTTGGTCTGGCCTGCCCGGAGGAGGGTCAGCTCGTCAGGCTTGACGGCCGCCGCTCGAGCTCGCGCAGGAGCGCGGCGGTGGGGCGGTCGGCGCGCAGGAGCACGTGCTGGTCGGCGGGGACCTCCTCGAGGGCCTGGAAGCCCGCCGAGAGCGTCACGGCCGTCGTCACGTCGGCGTCCGAGACCCTCGCGGGATCGAGGACGCGCGCGACGGCGCGGCGCGTGAGCTCGCGGTGCGGCACGACGCACTCGACGAAGCGCGTCGCCGGCGCGCACCGTCCGAGGCCATCCACGAACGCCTCGCGCCAGGCACGGTGGGCGAAGGTCGCGTCGACCACGACCCCGCGTCCGTCGCGCAGCGCCTCGGCCGCGGCGCGGCCCAGCTCGCGGTAGACCGCGACGGTCGCCGCCTCGCCGTAGGCCTCCCGTCCGGCGCGGTCCGTGGGGGCCAGCCCGCGGGCGGCCTTGCGCAGCACGTCGGAGCTCAGCACCCGCCAGCCGGTGCGGTCGGCGATCGCCGCGGCGAGCGTCGACTTGCCGCAGGCCGGTGCGCCGCAGACGGCGAGCACGGTCGCTCCCCATCGCGCGCGCCAGGCCAGACGCGCCGCGAGCTCGAGGTGCTCCTCCGCCTCGGCGACCCCGGTGCCCCGCGACTGGGCCCCCGAGGCGACCCGCAGCAGCGCCACCTTCGCGCGCACGAGGCCCCGGTGGCAGCCCATGAGCGCCAGCAGCCCGTCGTCGCCGGGGTGCCCGCCGGCCGCCCGGTAGGCGGTCAGGACATCACGCGCGAAGCCCGGCGCTCCGAGGCGCTCGAGGTCCATGAGCAGGAAGCCGAGGTCGAGCGCGACGTCACCGTGGCGCAGGTGGGGGTCGAACTCGAGGCGGTCGATGACCTTGAGGCCGTCCGCGCACGCGTACACGTGCTCGGCGCGCAGGTCGCCGTGGCCGTCGACGGCCAGCCCGGACGCCTCGCGCGCCTCCAGCTCGGCGCGCCGCGTCCACAGGCCGTCGTCCAGCAGCGCCCGCACGTCGTCGACGACCGCCGGCGCGACCAGGCCGCGCGCTGCCGCCGCGAGCTCGGCGCCGTTCAGCGCGACCGTCCGCTCGAACACGTCGGTCGCGCCCTCGGGCGCGCGGGCCGCACCGCCGTGGAAACCGGCGAGGCGCGCGCCCAGCTCGGCGGCGAGGTCGCCGTGGGCCGCGCCGCGTCGCACGAGCGCCGGAAGGGCGCGGGCCGCGTCCAGCCGTCGCATCTCGACCGCGTGGTCGACGACCTGCGCCGGGGGCGCGCTGTCGGGCGCGACGAGCCGCAGCTCGCCGTCGCGCTCGACGGCCGCGAGCACGCGCAGGTAGACGCCGGGCGCGAGCTCCTCGTTGAGGCGCAGGTCCTCGTCGCACAGCCGGCGGCGCACCTCCGCCGTGCGCTGGTCCACGAACGGCGTGCGGATCGCCCGGCGCAGCTTGTACGCCCGGTCGCCCACGAGATGGACGCGCGCGAGCAGCGTCTCGACGGTCTCGGCTCCCGAAGGGGCCAGCGGCTCGGCCACGATGGTCATGCGTGCACCTCGGCGTCGACGAGGAGGTCGTGGGCCGCGCGCGCGAGCTCGAGGTGCTCGCGGCAGGCCACGCGGACGACGGCGACGCGGCGGTCGGGCGCCGACAGCACCGCGTCGGGCGCCTGGCCCTCCTCGCCGGCCGCGTCGGCGGGGACCCCGAGGGCCCCGAGCCGGCTCAGGACGGCGCGGCGCAGGCGCGCGGAGTGCTCGCCGATGCCGCCGGTGAAGACGACCGCGTCGAGCCGGCGCAAGGCGGTGGCGGCGGCGGCCACGCCGGCGGCCACCTGCGCGACCCAGACCTCGACCGCCTGGGCGGCGCCTGCGTCGCCCGCGTCGACGAGCGTCAGCAGCTCGCGCATGTCGCCCGTGCGGTCCGAGAGCCCGCGCAGCCCGGACTCGTGCTGCAGCCCGTCCTCGAGGGCGTCGACGCCGACGCCGCGGCGCAGCAGCCGGACGACCACCCCGGGGTCGAGGCTGCCCGGGCGCGTGGCCATGACCACGCCGTCGAGCGGCGAGAAGCCCATGCTCGTCGCCACGGGCCGGCCGCCCTCGACCGCGGCGATGGACGACCCGGCACCGAGGTGGGCGGTCACGAGGCCCACGCCGTCGCGCGGACGACCGAGCAGCTCGGCCGCCGCGCGCACCGCCGAGGCGTGCGCCAGGCCGTGGAAGCCGAAGCGTCGCAGGCCGTGACGGCGCACCCAGACGCGCGGGAGCGCGAGCTCCTGGGCCGCGGGCGGCAGCTCGGCGAAGAACGCCGTGTCGAAGCAGACGACCGCGGGGACCTCCGGGCGCAGCGCCTGCAGTCCCCGCACGAGCGACAGCTCACCTGGGAGGTGCAGCGGGGCGAGGTCGCGCAGGTCGTCCAGCAGCGCCAGGAGCGCGTCGTCGACCACCGCCGGCGCGCGCAGCTCCGGGCCGCCGTGCACGAGGCGGTGGGCGACCGCGTCGAACGGGCCGAGCGGCCGGACCGCGAGGCGCAGCGCCTCGGGGGCCATCCCTGCGCCGCCGGCCGCCGGCAGGTCGCGCGCCGCGAGCACCAGCCCGTCGGCGCCCACGACGCGCAGCTTGAGGCTGGAGGAGCCGAGGTCGACGGTCAGGACCCTCACGGCGTCCACCGCCAGTCGCGGACCTCGGGCAGGTCCTCGAGGTGCTCGACGACGTAGCTCGCGTGGCGCTCGAGCACCTCGCGGCAGTGGCGCTCGAGCTCTCGCGCCCCGGCCGGCACCCGCCTGGCGTGGCGCAGGGCCAGCGCGGCGAGGTCGTAGCGGCTCATGCCGTTGCGCACCACCATGTCGAACGGCGTCGTCGTGGTGCCGTGCTCGTCGAAGCCGCGGACGTGGAAGCGCTCGGGGCGCGAGCGGCCGTGCAGCAGCTGGTGCACCGCCCGCGGGTGGCCGTGGAAGGCGAACACCGTCTCGACGTCGCGACCGAAGAGCGCCTCGAAGCGGTCTCGGCCGAGCGCGTGCGGATGCGCCCCGGGCGGGAGGAGCGCGAGGAGGTCGACCACGTTGACGAAGCGCAGCCGCAGCTCCGGGCACCACCGGCGCAGCAGCGCGGCCGCGGCCAGCGCCTCCTGGGTCGGCACGTCGCCCGCGCACGCCAGCACGACGTCCGGGTCGTCGCCGTTGCAGGTGCTCGCCCACGCCCACGCCGACGCGCCCGCGGCGCAGTGGCGGGCGGCGGCCTCCCAGTCGAGCAGCTGCAGATGCGGCTGCTTGTCGGCGACGAGCAGGTTCACCCGCCCCCGGCTGCGCAGTGCGCGCTCGGCGACGTGCAGCAGGCAGTTGGCGTCCGGCGGCAGGTACACCCCGGTCACGCCCCCAGGCAGCGCAAGGACGGCGTCGACCAGGCCGGGACCCTGGTGGCTGAAGCCGTTGTGGTCGTTGCGCCAGCACGTCGAGGTGAGCAGGACGTTCAGCGAGGCCACCGGCGCGCGCCACGGCAGCCGGCTGGCGTGGTCGAGCCACTTGGCGTGCTGGACCAGCATGGAGGCGCTGACCATCGCGAAGGCCTCGTACGTGGCGAACAGCCCGTGGCGGCCGGTGAGCAGGTAGCCCTCCAGCCAGCCCTCGCACAGGTGCTCGGAGAGGACCTCCATGACCCGCCCGTGCGGCGCTCGGCCCTCCACGGAGAAGACGTCGTCGAGCCGGTTGGACGCCGTCTCGTCGGGGCAGGTCAGCCGGAAGTCGCGCCGGTCGGCGGTGGCAGCCAGCAGGTCGCGCAGGAAGCGCCCCAACGGACGGGTGCCCTCCTCGACGACGGTCCCCGGCTGCGGCACGTCGACCGCGTGGCGCCGGCTGTCGGGCAGCGGCAGCGGTCGCAGCCGCCGGCCGCCGTCGGCCTGGGCGAGCGCCCCCAGCCGCAGGTCGCCCTCGGACGCGAGCCCCCGCAGCTCCGCCACCAGGCGGCCACCGTCGTCGAAGCGCTCCTCCGGGCGGTAGCTGCGCAGCCATGCCTCGAGCTGGGCGAGCTCGCGCGCGTCGGTGCGGGCAGCCTTCAGCGGCACCTGGTGGGAGGCGGGCTCGCCCTCGTGGGGGCCCGTCCAGCCCTTGGGCGTGCGCAGGACGATCGCCGGCCACGCCCGGCGCTCGGTCGCTCCCCGCTCGCGCGCGGCCGCCTGCAGCTCGTGGATGTCGCTGTGCGCGCTGTCGAGCGCGGCGGCGAAGGCGGCGTGCACGGCGCGCGGGTCGTCGCCCTCGACCCACCGCGGGTCCCAGCCGTGGCCTCGCAGCAGCGCGTCGACCTCCTCACGGGGCGCCTGGCCGAGGACCGTGGGGCCGGAGATCTTCAGCCCGTTGAGGTGCAGGACCGGCAGGACGGCACCGTCGTGCACGGGGTCCAGGAAGCGCACCGACTTCCACGAGCCCTCGAGCGGTCCCGTCTCCGCCTCGCCGTCGCCGACGACGCACACGGCGAGGAGGTCCGGGTCGTCGAAGACGGCACCGAAGGCGTGCACGAGCGAGTAGCCGAGCTCACCGCCCTCGCTGATCGACCCGGGCACGTGCGGGCCGGCGTGGCTGGAAACGCCCCCCGGTGCCGAGAAGGCGCGGACGAGCGCCTCGAGCCCCGCGGCGTCCGGGCTCATGTCGGGGTGGCGCTCGGACCACGTCCCGTCGAGCCACGAGCTGGCGATCACGGCAGGCCCGCCGTGTCCCGGGCCGGCGACCACGAGGGTCTCCTGGCCCGTGCGCCGGACGAGACGCTGCGCGTGCGCCAGCACGAGGTTCAGCCCCGGGCACGTGCCCCAGTGGCCCACGAGCCGCGGCTTGACGTGCTCGGGACGCAGCGGCTCGCGCAGCAGCACGTTGTCGCGGAGGTAGACCTGGGCGACCGACAGGAAGTTCGCCGCCGCCCACCACCCGAGGAGCTGCTCGAGCTCGGCGGGGTCGAGGTCCGGCTCCGGCGCGGCGGGTGCGGCGAGGGCGCTCACGAGGCGCTCCCGGCGGCGAGCCCCGCCGCGACCAGGGCCATGCTGCGTGGGCTCACGCGACCACCGCCGCTTGGCCCGCGAGCCCGGCGAGCACCTCATCGACGTCGAGCGTCACGTGCACGCACCCGCGCGCCGTCTGCTCGTCCGCCGGCGCCGCATGCTCGAAGACCTCGAGCATGGCCTGGTTGCCCGGCAGCACGTCCGCGTGCAGCCGGCGCACCCCCGCGGCGTCCATGCGACGCGCCAGGCTGCCGAGCAGGAGGGTGGCGAGGCCTAGCCCGTGGCGGTCGTCGGCCACGGCGAACGCGACCTCGGCGTCCTCGCCGTCGAGCGGCACCGCCATCGCGTGGGCGATGAGGCGGCCGTCCTGCTCGACGACGAGCCCGACCTCGTCTGCGGCATGCAGCGCCGCGGCTCGCGCCATCGCGGCGGTCGCGACCGCCGCCGAGAAGAAGCGCCGCTGGCGGGCCTCGACGCCCATCCCTGCGCGGAACAGCTCGTCGAGGCCACGCTCGTCGTCGGGGACGACGTCGCGGACCAGGGCGACCGACCCGTCGCGCAGCGCGACGAGCCGGCTGGGCTCACCGCGCACCGGCGGCCTCCTCGACCGGCGTGCCGGCCTCGACGTCCCCGGCGACCTGGGGCAGGACGAGGACCGGCGCGTGGAGGTCGTGCAGGACCGCGTCGGCGGCGCTGCCCAGGACGAGTCGACGGATCGCGCCGCGGCCGTGGGAGCCCAGGACGAGCAGGTCGACCTCGGTCGCGAACACGCGCAGGGCGGGGGCGGCGGTGCCGAGGGCGACGCGGCCGTCGACGTCGGTCAGCGTGTCGAGCCGGCGCCGGGCGTCCTCGACGGCTCGCTCGCGCAGGCCGGCCGCGAGGATCGGCGCGGCTGGGGACGACGCCATCACCGGGGGCGGCGGGACGACCGTGATGGCCCGGACCTCGGCGTGGTGGACGCGGGCGAGGTCGCGCGCGGCGTCGAGCGCGGGCCACGAGTCGTCGGTGGCGGTGAACCCGACGCCGATGGTCTTCAGCGACCCCGGGTGGTCGGCGTAGCCGCGGGGCGCGACGGCCACGGCGCAGCCGAGCTTGTGGACCGCGGAGCGGGTGACGCTCCCCAGCACCAGCCGGCCCAGCGGCGAGCGGTGCGACGCCCCCAGCACGACGAGGTCCGCGCGCTCGGTGCGCACGAGCTCGCGCAGGCCGACGAGCGTGGTCGGTGAGCCGAAGGACCGGATCGGGCACTCGAGCCCGGCCAGCCGGCGCTCGCGCTCCAGCAGGCGGTCGGACTCCTCGGTCCGGTCGACCAGCAGCGTGGCGCCGAGCGCCCAGACGTGGACGAGGCAGAGCTCCGCGTCCGGGGCGGCGAGGACACGCGCGAGCGCGACCGCGTCCTGGCCACCGGGGCGGCCGTCGACGGCGACGAGGACCTTGCGGTAGGGCGGCTGGGTGGTCATGGACCCACGATCTCGCCGTGACGCGTGCCGGTCGTCGGTGCCGGCCACGCGACCGGGTCCGTAGGGACTACGGGACGACGAGGTGCCGCTGTTCGAGCTCGCCCTCCCCCCGGCTGCGGCGCGGCGAGCCGTGCCCTTGCTGGGCACCGTGGCGGCGACCGGGATGCTGGTCCTCGGCGCCGCCGACCTGCGAGCGGGCGTGGGACGGGCAGGGTGCCCGTCCCACACCTCCGCGGCTACTTCTTGCAGGCCACCGTGTCGGTGTCCGCGCCGGTGTCGCCGTCGGTGAACGACAGGTTCGCGCCGAACTTCCAGCCACCCGCCGGGCACGAGGTGCTCTGCACGTAGCCCACGCCCTTGCGCGTCGCCTGGATCTTCGTGGCGAAGCGCGTCAGCGTCGGCTGGGCGCCGGCGATCGACTTGAGGTTCGCCGGGATCGGCACGTCGAGGGTCGCGCCCGACGACTTCGTCTTCAGCGTGCCCTCGAGGATCGAGTTGATCTGGATCGGCTGCGAGCCCTGCACGTGCAGGAGCAGCTTCTTGCCCTTGGCGGCGTTGTAGGCCGTGACCGTCAGGGCCGCGTTGATCTTGCCGTTGAGGGCGACCGCGTTGGCGCTGCCGCTGCCGACCTTCGAGCCGGCGGGACAGGCCGCGCCCCCGCCGGACTGCAGCTTGGCGGCGGTGCACTCGGGGAACTTCGCCCCGTTGAACTTCAGGCCCTTGGGCAGCGAGAGCACGGCGCGCTGCGTCGCGAACTGCTTGCCGGCCGGGGGCGCGGGCGTGGTGAGGACGACGTTGATGCCGACGTTGCGCGGCTTCTTGGCGGTGCCGGCCTTCGACGACGTCACGGACGCGTCGATGCCCTGGTCCTTGGTCGCCGCGATGGCGACCGGGGCCGCGACGAGCGTGGCCGTCGCGACGATGAGCGCGGGGATGCGCATGGTGGTCCTCCTGGTGGTGGGGTAGTGGCGCGGGGTCATGGGACGCGACCCAGCGGCCGTGGGGTGACGTGGGGGAAGGCGCGGCCGTCGACGCGACACGCGGGCGCGGCGGGCGAGCCGCCCTGCAGCGTCAGCGCGTCCAGCGTCGAGGCCAGCGCGCCGGTGAGCGCGTCGAGGGCGCCCCCGGCGAAGGCGGGGGTCGTGCCGCCGCACGACGAGGCGGTCGCGAGGCCGCGCGCCAGCGCCGCCCCGGCGCCCGGCGCGGGGTACGGGTTGGCGCGGCTGGTCGGCAGGCGCGAGGACTGCGCCGCGAGCGCCTCGGGGTTGATCGGGTTCGTCGTGCGCAGGTAGTGGCGCGGCGTCCCGGAGGCGTCTGGCGCGGTGGCCTGCGTGGCGGCGGTCGCGTTGCCCAGGAAGGCCGTGACCTCGCGGCGGTAGCGCGCGATGTGACGCACGAGCGGCTCGAGCTGGGCCAGCGGCGCGTCGGTGTCGCCGAGGGCGGGTCGCAGGTCGGCGAGCAGGCGTCGCACCGCGGGCAGGCCGTCCTGCGCGGCGGCGCTCAGCGGTCGCAGCGCGGTCAGCGCGCCGCGCAGGTCGGGCGCGACCGCCTGCAGCGCCGCGAGCGCCGACGACGTCTGGCGCGCGGCGGGCCGCAGGCGGGCGACCACCGGCTCCTGGCGGCGCGCGAAGGCGGCCAGCGCCGGCAGCGCGGCGCGGGTCTCGCGCTCGAGGGCGGGCAGCGCGCGGAACGTCGCGGCGAGCTGATCGGTGCGCGACGCGGTGGCGGCGAACACGCGGTCGCCCGCGCGCAGGAGGCGGGCCAGCTGGCCGCGCCGCTCCCCCAGCGCGGTGAAGACCGTGCCCGTGTCGCGCACCAGCGCGCCGAGGTCCCGGCCCTGACCGTCGAGGGCGTCGAGGAGGTCCGTGAGCGCCCGCTCGGTCCCGGGCAGGTCGCCGAGCGCCGCGTTGAGGTCGGCGCCGCGGCGGGCGGTGCCGCGCTCCTGCTCGTCCAGCCAGCGGCGCAGGGCGGCGCGGGTGCGCGGGTCGAACGCGCGCAGGACCTCGTCGAACTCGACCGACGTCCGGACGGACGCCGCGGGCAGGCGTCCGCCCTCGGGCACGGTGCCCGAGCGGCGCGAGCCCTGCGACAGCTCGAGGTAGGCCTCGCCGAGGACGGTCTTCTGGCGCAGCGTCGCGCGGGCGTCGCGCGGCAGCGGCGAGGCCTGGTCGTCGAGCTCGAGCGTCGCGACGGTGCGCCCGCCCGTCGGCTCCATCGCGACGACCCGCCCGACGGTGACGCCGGCGATCCGCACGTCGGCCTCCGGCCCGAGCGTCCCCGTCTCGGCGAGCGCGACCTGCACGCGGTAGCCGTGCGGGCGCAGCGGGACGACGCCGCCGAACGACGACCACAGGAAGAGCAGCAACGCGGCGCACGAGAGGCAGAAGCCCGCCATCAGGGCGCTCTGGCCGCGGGAGATCGGCTGGCGCCTCAACGCGCCGGCTCCGCGGTCGTGGGGGCCGCGTCGGGGCAGACCTCGCCCTGCGTCGGCGCGTCGAGCAGGGAGACGAGCGTCCCGAGCGTCGGGTTCACCGAGCCGATCTGCTCGAGGACGGCGAGCGACGAGCAGGACGTCATGAGCAGGCCGCGGCGGACGGGGCCGTGGGCGTCCTGGGTGCCGACGAGGCTCGCGGCGAGGTGGCCGCCCCAGGCGAGCCAGTGCAGTGGCGCAGGGTCCTCGCCGGCCGGGTCGCCCGCGAGCGTGTCGAAGAGCTCCTCGAGGACGCGCCCGGCGCTGTGGAGGTCCGGGGTGGCGGAGGCGAGCGCGCGGGCGGCGGGCCGGGCCGTGCGCACCGCCGGCTGGGCCTCGCGCGCCAGCGGGCGCAGCTGGTCGCGCACCACGGGCGTCGTGGCCTTCGCGAACGGGGCGACGGCGTCGAGCGCGGGCCGCAGGCCGGCAGCGGCGGGCCGCAGCGCACGGGCGGCCGGCTCGAGCTGGGCGCCGAGGGTGCCGAGGTCGCGCAACGCGCCGCGCGAGCGGCGCAGCGCGCCGGGCAGCGCGTCGAGCGAGGCGCGCAGCGCGCGGTCCTGGCGGGCGAGGCCCGCGAGCACCTCGTCGGAGGCGCTGACGAGCGTCGTGAGGTCGTCGTCGCGCTCACCGACCGTCGACGCCAGCCGGCCGAGCCGCGTGACGACGCCGGCCACGGCGGCGCGCCGGCGAGCCAGCGCCGTCGCGATCGCGCGCACGTCGCGGGCCAGCGGCTCGAAGCGCCGCAGCGTGGCCGAGGCGCTGCGCGCGCCGTCGCCCTCGAGCGCGCGGCCGCCCGCGCCCACCAGCGCGAGCAGGCGGGCCCGCGTGTCGGCGTCGAGCATCGCGAGGACGCGATCGACCTGGACGCCCGAGGTGGTCTGGCTCAGCGGCAGCGTGGCGCCCTCTGGCAGGCGGCCGGCCCGCGGGGTGCCGACGCCGAGCTCGACGACCATGTCCTCGAGCCCGGTGCGCGGGCGCACGACCGCGGTCGCGTCCCGGTGCAGCGTCGCCCTGTCCGGGTCGAGCGCCATCGTCACCCGCGCACGACCCCGCTCCAGGTCGACGCCGGTGACCTCGCCGACCTCGACGCCCGCGACCGTCACGGCCTGGCCCTGGCCGGGCACGAGCGACTTGCCGTCCTCGAGCACGGCGCGCAGGACGACGCGGTCGTCGCCGGCCAGCGGGACCCAGGACGGCAGCGTCATCCGCTGGTTCGTCGTGACGTAGCCGGCGACGGCGAGCGCCACGAGCACGAGCCCGAGGACGGCGGCGACGTCGCCGCGGTGGTCGCGCAGCAGCCGCCTCATCGGGCGGCCGTCCCGTCGGCGGGACCCGGTGCGGCGGCGAGCGTCGGCACCGGCTGGTCCTCGCAGCGCCCGGAGGCGTCGACCGCCGCCGTCGCGCGGGTGAAGGCGGGACGCGTGCCGAGCGGCTCGAGGGGCGTGTGGCCGAAGAGCTCCTGGCCGCTGGCGTCCCGCGGCGCCATGGCGACGGTGTGCGGCCCGCCGCCGGGCTGGAAGCGCACGTAGGTGCCGTTGCCGTCGAAGGACATCCCCTCGCCGGTGAAGCCGACCGCGGCGTGCAGCAGCTCCTTGTAGGACGCCACGCCGGTCGACAGCGCCCCGTCGTCGATCGGCGTGTTCGCGGTCGGGATGAGCACGCGCGTGGCACAGCGCGCGAGGCGCCCGGCGGAGGCCAGCAGGCCGGCGCTCGACGCCGTGGTCCGCGCGAGGTCGCGCGACGCCGGCCGCAGGTCGGCGGCGAGCGTGCGCAGCTCGGCGGGGGCGAGGAGGCGGCGGGCCTGAGCGGCCCAGGGCGTCGCGGCGCGCACGGCGGCGGGCACCGCGCGCAGGCCGGGGGTGGCTGCGCGCGCCAGCGCGCGAACGGGCGGCAGCGCGCGGTCGACTTGCCGCAGCGCGGTGCCGGCGACGTCGAGCGTGCGCGGCAGCTGCGCGACCGCGTCGGCCAGGGCGGTGCGGCGGGCGGCGAAGGCGGCCGTCGTGCGGTCCAAGCCCTCGACGAGCGAGGCCAGGCGCCGGCGGTCGCGCCCGAGGCCGGAGGCCACGCGCTCGAGCCCGGCCACGAGGCGGGCCGCGTCGCCGGCGCGACGGCCGCGCAGCGCCTCGGCGGCCACGGCGCCGTCGCGCAGCGCGATGGGCGCGTCGGCGAGCGCGTCGTTCAGCGAGCCGGCTGCGTCCTGCCCGCGCGACTCCGGTGCGGACGTGCGGTCCTCGGCGGCCGTCGGCCGCGTGGTCAGCGCCGTCCCCCAGCCGCGGACGAGCGCGCCGAGCGACCGCCGCGGGTCGGCCTGCAGCGCGCTGAGCACCTCGTCGAGCTGGACGGCGACGCCGGTGCGCGAGCGCGGCAGCGTGGCGTCGCCGAGGGCCGCAGCGGTCGGCGAGCCGGGCTGGAGGTCGACGAACCAGCCGCCCTCGAGGAAGAGGCGCGGGCGGACGGCGAGCCGCGCGTCGCCGCGCACGAGCGGCGCGTCCTCGTCGAGGCGCAGGGTGAGCCGGGTGTCGCTGGCGCCCGGCCCGGGCGCGACGGCGTCCACCTCGCCGACGTCGACGCCCGCGATCCGCACCGGGTCACCCGCGCGCAGGCTGGCCGACTTGGCCACCACGGCCTGGATGCGCGGCCCGGCGGTGGTCGAGGAGGTGATGATCCACGCCGTCACGACCGCGACGACGAGCCCGAGCACGAGGAGCCCCGCGAGGACCGGCTCCATGCCGCGGCGCCTCATCGCCCGGCCTCCTCGGTGGAGCCCTGGGTGCCGGCGGGGTTGCCGATGACCGTCTCGCCGGCGACGTAGGGCTCGTTGCCCGCCTCGCACTCTCGCGGCTCCCCCGGCCCCGCGGTGTGCGGGTACGGGTTGCTGTGCAGGTGGTTGTCGACCCCGGGGCCGTTGGCCGGAGCGGCCGCCGAGCCGCCCTCGTTGTCAGGACCCTGCGGGGTGGCGAGGATGCTGAAGCGCTGCCAGGTGCCGGTCCTGCCGCCCTCGGAGAGCAGCGACGCCGTGTTGCGCAGCAGGAGCGTCACGAGGTTGCACGTCGTCTGGGCCGGGCTGACCGACGCCAGCAGCGGGTCAGCCGCGTCGGCGAGGCCCGTGAGCGCCCGCAGGCCGATGGTGCTGCGCGTGTCGCCGGCGAAGGCGTCCAGCGCACGGGCGGTGGGCTCCAGGCCGGCCCAGAGGCTGCGCGAGGCCCGCAGCGCACCGGGTCCGGAGCGCGCGGTCGCCTCGAGGTCGCCGGCGGCGCCGCGCAGCGCGCGGGCGCCCGGGGCGAGGTCGTCGGTGAGCGCGGACAGCCGGCGCAGCAGCGGGCGCTGGACCGGGAGGTCGCGCACGGCGGCGTCGAGCGCGGCCGGCGCCTGGGCGAGCGTGTCGTCGAGCGCCGCGCTCGCGCGGTCGAGCGCCGCGAACGTCCGGGCGGCACCGCGCAGCAGGCCGGCCTGCGCCTCGGCCGCGGGCGCGACCTCGGCGGCGACGCGGCCGAGCGCGGGGACCAGCCGGGCGAGCCGCGCGCGCGGTGCCGCCAGCCGCGCGTTCACGGCGCGCAGCGGGTCGAGCAGGCCGCGGGCACCGGCGATCGCCGCGTTGAGGTCCTCACCGCGGCCGGTGAGCGTCGTGCCGAGCTCGCGCAGGCTGGCCGTCGCGCTGCGCCGCGTCGCGTCGTCGAAGGTGCCCAGGAGCTCGTCGAGCTCGACGGGCTGCGGGCGGGCCTGGCGGACCGGCAGCGTCGCGCCGTCGGGCAGGGGCGCGCCCGTGCGTCCAGCGGTCAGCTCGACCTGCTTGAGGCCGAGGAGCGAGCGGGGCCGGACGACCGCCGTCGTGCCCTCGCGCAGCGGGGCGAAGCGGCGCTCGAGGCGCAGGACGGCGACGGCCGCGGTGCCCCCGCGGCGGCGGGCGACCGGCTCGAGGCGGTCGAGCGTCCCGGCGCGGCTGCCGCCCAGGCGCACCTCGGCGCCCGGCGTCAGGCCCGCGGCGTCGGGCAGCTCGACGCGCAGCTCGTAGGCCGGGACGAAGGGCAGGCCGCGGTTCGCACCGCCGGCCAGGAGCACGGCGACGGCCGCGACGAGGACGGTCACCGCGCCGACGAGCACCGGATGCGCCGCGACGGCGCCGGTCGGCCGGCGCATCACCCGTCCCCCAGGAGCAGGTCGAGGAGGCGGTCGTCCGCGGCCGTCGCGGCAGTCGCACGGGCCGGCGTCGCCGTGGTCGACGGGGCCTTGCCGCGCCCCGCGAACGTCGCGATGCAGTCCGGGGTCGACTCGGTGACGTACGTCGAGCAGGCGTTGACCTGCAGGCCCGCGCGCAGGTAGTGGCCGGCCTCGTCGTAGCCGTTGGCCGACATCACCGAGAAGAAGGCGAAGTCGACGAGCCGGCCGATCGCGCCGGTGTCGTCGAGCGAGCGCGCCAGCGCGCGCAGGTCGCCTGCGACGGGCTGCACGGTGCGCCCGAGCGTGCGCAGCTCGCGCAGCACCGGGACCACGCGCGGGAGGACCGGCCGCACGACGTCCGCTGCCGCGCCGGCGCGCCGCAGCGCCGGGGCGCCCTCGCGCAGCAGGGCGGGCAGGCCGCGGACGGCAGCGGTCGCCCCGGGCGCGGCGGCGTGGAGGTCCCGCACGACCGGCGTGGCGCGGCGGGCCAGCGCGCCCGCGGTCGCCAGCGTCGCGGGCAGCTCGCGCAGGAGCCCCGGGAGCTTGGCCGTCGCGGCCTCGAGCTCGCTGCGCCGGCGGGCGCCGACGGTCGCCGTGCGCGCGGCGTGGCGGACGAACGCCGCGACGTCCCGGCGATCGCGCGAGGCCGGCGCCAGCGCGGCGTCGGCGTCGCGCGCCAGGCGCTCGAGCGCGCGGGTCTGGCCGGCGAGCACGTCGGCGACGCGGTCGGTCGCCGCGAGCGCGGGGTCGGCCCGGTGCAGCGCGTCGCGCAGGTCGTCCCCGCGCGCCGCCAGCCCGGTGCCGAGCTCGTCGAGCACGATGCGCAGCCGCTCGCGCTCGGGCAGGCGCATGGTGTTCGTCAGGAGGTCCGGGTCGACGGGCTTCGTCGTGCGGGCCAGGCTGAGCAGGTGCTCGCCGGCACCGGGCCGGCCGGCGGGGACCGCGGGCAGCGCGCGGGCGACGGTGCCGCCCTCGGCGCGCGCCTGGGTCGGCGTGCACTCGACGTAGCGCTCGCCGATGAGCGACTGCGGGCGGATGCGGCAGGTCGCGTCGGCGCGGAAGGGGCGCGCGGCGGGGGCGTCGATGCGCAGCACGACGGCGGCGTGGCCGTGCTCGGTGACCTCGAGGCGCTCGACCTCGCCCACCGGCACCCCCGCGGACTTGACGTCGAGGCCCGGGACCAGCGCGAAGGCGTTGGCGAACACCGCGCGCACGCGGTAGGCGCCGTCGTCGCGGGCGCCGTCGCCCCCGGCCACGGTGACCGCCACGGCCGCGACGCCTGCCGCGACCACGAGGAGGGCGAGGGCCAGGCGCCTCATCGCGCCCCCGGCGTGGCCGACGGGTCGCAGTCCAGGGCGCCGTCGACGTCGCGCCACGGCGCGCTGCCGTCGCCGCGGGCGGCGGCGCCGCCGGGACAGCGCAGGACCTGCAGCGTCTCGAAGCCGGCGAGGCGGTCCTCGTCCGGGCGCCGCGAGAGCAGGCCGCCCTGCTGGCTGAACGCGTTGAAGACCGGCTGGACGCGGGCGTAGTGGCCGTTGCCGTCGTAGGCGGCCGTCGACTGGCCGAGGTCGCGCACCAGACCGACGAGGTCGGGCGCGAAGGGCCGGGCGAAGCGCAGGATCGGCAGCCCGTCGCGCAGGGCGGCTCGGGTGTCGCGCAGCGCGGGGCGCGCGGTCGTCGCCACGGCGGGGGCGCGCTCCAGCAGGTCGGTGAGGTCGTTGCGGGCGCCGGCCGCCGCGGCGACGCGCCGCAGGTCGGCGAGCACCGGCGCGCCCGCGCGCAGCGTCGGCGTCAGCCGGCGCGCGAGGAACGGCGTGAGCGTCGGCGCCGCGTCGTCGGCCGCGTCGAGCACCCGATCGAGGTCCGGCAGCGCGCCGCGCAGCCCCGCGAGCGTCGCGGTCCCGGACCGCAGCGTCGCCGGGGCCGTGTCGAGCGCGGCGGCGAGGGCGCGGTCCTGGCCGGCCACCGCCTCCAGCGTCGTCGCGGTCTGCGCGACCGAGCGCGACAGCGCCGCGCGCCGCGAGCCGACGGCGCGCACGACACCCGACGCGGCGCGCACGAAGCGCCCCAGCTCGTCGCCGTCGGCGGCGACCTCCTGCGCGAGGCGGCGCACCGCCTGGAGGGCCGGGTCGACGACGCGCGCGGCGGCGTTGGCCTCGTCCCCGCGACCCTCGAGCTGGCGGGCCCCGCCGCGCAGCACCCGGCGCAGCCCCTCGCGCGTCGCGGGGTCGAAGGCGCTGAGGACCTGGTCGAGCTCGACGATGGGCCGCGCGCTGCTCGCGGGCAGCCGGCTGCCGGGCGGCAGCTCGCGCGCACCGGCGGAGGCCGGCGCGAGCTCGAGGTAGCGGTTGGCCACGCCGGTCAGCGACGTCGCGCGCACCGTCACGCGCGTGCCGTGGCGCAACGGGGCGACCGGCTCGTCGACGCTGAAGCGCACGTCGGCGCCGCCGTCGCGGGAGAGCGCGACCCCACGGACCTCGCCGACGGGGCGCCCCCCGACCTTGACCTGGTCGCCGCGCACGAGCTGGCCGGCGTCCGCGAGGCGGACCACGTAGCTGTCGGAGGCGCGGCCGCCCAGGAGCGTGACGGCGAGGGCCGCGCCGACGAGCGCGACCGCTGTCACCGCGCAGACCCTGGCGACCACGATGGCCCCTCATCGGCAGCGCGCCGGGCGCGTCGCATACGACGTCCGTCCAGTCCGCCCATCGGGGCAGGACCGCCGTCCCTCGCCGTCGAACGACCGTCGACCGCCCGCCGGGCGCGGGATGGCGATTCGCGCTCAAGGTCTTGCACTGCGCTGCCGAAGAGGCGGGCGCTGTGACGATGACGGCGTCACCAGCCGGCGGACCCCCCGCTGGCCGGCCCGAGCAGGACGACCCGCTGCATCGCCACCTCGGCGAGCTCGTGGCGGGCGCGCGCGAGGCGATGGTCGCCGTCGACGACCAGGGCCGGATCGTGCTCGCCAACGCCGCCGCGGAGGCGCTCCTCGGCCGCTCGGCGGCGCAGCTCGCCGGCCGCCCGCTGTCCGACGTCGCGGCGTCAGGCGCCCCTGGGTGCTTCGTGGTGAGCGCCGTGCGCGACGTCGACGAGCGCCGCCGGTCGGAGGTGCGCTTCCGCCGCCTGCTCGAGTCGGCCCCCGACGCGATGGTCATCGCCGACGCAGCGGGCGCGATCGTCCTGGTCAACGCCCAGACCGAGCGCCTGTTCGGCTACGCCCGCGACGAGCTGCTGGGCCAGCCCGTCGAGCTCCTCGTCCCCGGCGCCGCGCGGGACCGCCACGCCGAGCACCGCGTGCGCTACGCGCGGGACCCCCACACGCGGGCGATGGGCGCGGGTCTGGAGCTGCACGGGCGACGCAAGGACGGATCGGAGTTCCCGGTGGAGATCTCGCTGAGCCCGCTCGAGACCGACGGCGAGAAGCTCGTGTCCGCGGCAGTGCGCGACATCTCGGACCGCCGCCGCGCGGAGCAGGACGCCTCGCACTTCCGCGCCGTCGTGCAGTCCTCGCACGACGCGATCATCGGCAAGGACCTCGACGGCCGGATCACGAGCTGGAACCCCGGCGCCGAGCGCCTGTACGGCTACGCCGCCGCCGAGGTCCTCGGCAAGTCCATCGCGATGCTCGTCCCGCCGGGCCACGACGACGACACGAGCGAGATCCTGCGGCGCGTGCGGACCGGCGAGCGGGTGGACGACCTGGAGACCGTGCGGGCGCGCAAGGACGGCACGCACGTCGACGTCTCGCTCACCGTCTCGCCCATCCGCGACCACGCCGGCGCCGTCGTCGGCATCGCGACGATCGCGCGCGACATCAGCGCCCGCCGGCGCTACCAGGAGCAGCTGCGGTTCCTGGCCGAGCACGACGCGCTGACCGGCACCCGCAATCGCCGCGGGTTCGAGCGCGACATCAGCGAGCAGGTCGGTCGCGCCCGGCGCTACGGCGAGCAGGCGGCCCTGCTGATGATCGACGTCGACGACTTCAAGGCGGTCAACGACCAGCACGGCCACAAGACGGGCGACCGCGCCCTCAAGGCGATCGCGGCCGCCCTTCGGCGGCGACTGCGCGAGACCGACGTCGTGGCGCGCATCGGCGGTGACGAGTTCGCCGTGCTGCTCCCCTACGCCGGAGCCGAGCAGGCCGAGGTCGTGCGACGCGACCTCCGCGACGCCGTCGCCGGGGTCCGCGTCGAGCTTCCGGGCGGCGGCGTGCTCGGCGTCCGGGCCAGCGTCGGCCTGGCGCTCATCGACCGCGAGACCCCCAGCGACGAGGCCGTCCTCGCCGAGGCCGACCGCGCGATGTACCGCGAGAAGCTCGCCGGGCGGCCGGCCCGCGACTAGCGCTCCGCCGCGACGTGCCGGGCCGTCGCCCCGGTGGCCGCGGTCGCGCTGCCGACCACCACCACCGGGCAGGCGGCGCCGTGGGCCAGCGCGTCTGACGGTCCGCCCGGCCCGAGGCGGTGGGCGCGCGGCCGCCGACCGACCACGACGAGGTCGACCTCCTGGGAGAGCCGCACCAGGACGGTCGCCGCCGCCCCTTCCTCCAGGCGCCCGGCGACGCGGCCGGGAAGCCGCTCGAGCGTCCGGGCGAGGAGCTCCTCCTTCGCGTGGCGCTCCTGCTCGGAGATGCCCTGCACGTCGACCGCGGAGGCAGCGGCGCCGCGCAGCGACGCCGGCAGGGGGGCGCAGGCGACGACGACGGTCAGCGCCGCGGCGAGCCGGTCGGCCAGCGCGACCGCCGTCTCGAGCACGGGCTCCGCGCCGTCGCGGCCGTCGTAGCCGGCCACGAGGCGCCGCGGCTCGACCGCGTGCTCGGCGTAGCCGGCGGGCGCGAAGGCGACCGGGCACGGCGCGCAGCGCAGCACCTCGCGCCCGACGTCCCCGAGGAACAGGCGGCCCAGAGCGCCGCGGCGCGACGAGCCCAGGACGATGAGGTCCGCCTCGTGCGACACCGCGGCCGCCACGATCGCGTCCGCGGGGCGCTCGTCCGTGACGGGGCACAGCTCCGCGTCGGCGAGGCCGTGGCCCGCGGCGGCCGCGTCGAGGTCGCCGCGCAGCGCCGCCGCCCGGACGGCGTCGGTGTCGCCGAGGGCGTCGATCCCGGCCACGTGGTTGCGCATGGGGAAGACGCCGACGAGCAGTGCGGGTCCGGCGCCGAGGGCCTGGGCCAGGGCGAGGGCGTCGCGACCGCCGTCAGCGCCGTCGACGCCGACGACGACGCGCAGCGGCGCGGTGGGGTCCGGCTCGAGGATCGACATGGCGCCACGCTAGATGCGCTCCTCTGCCCAGCCATGGGCCCTTCGTGCGGGACCGGCTGCGTAGTCGCCCGCAGCGCGGACCGGAGTGGCTCCCGATGCCGCGGCCTCGCGTCACCGCGACAGTGCGGCCATGTTCACGACGATCCCCGCCCGCGCGGCCGAGCTGCTCGACCGCCCCGCGTCCGACCTCGCGCGTGCCGGCGTGGTCCGCGTGCCGCCGACCGCCACGTTCGCCTTCGTCGCCCGGACCATGGCCGAGCACCACGTCCACGCGGTCCTGGTGGCCCAGGGCGACGACCTCCTCGGCTGGGTGACGGCCCGCGGCATGCTCCACAACCACGCGCGTGACTGGTCGACCGCGACGGCGCTCGACGCGGTCACGGAGCGACCGGCGAGGCTGCGCCACGACGCCACCCTCAGCGAGGCGATCGACGCGCTGGTGGGCAGCGGCGCCAGCCACGTGCTGCTCATGGACGACCGCGGCCGGCCGCTGAGCGTCCTGGCGGACTCCGACGTCGTCCGTCACGTCGGCGGCGTCGTCTGACGCCGCCCGCGGCTAGACCTCCGACTCGACGAGCCGCCGCACCGCGTCGAGCGTCGCCTTGACGTCGTCGTGGGACTGCACGTGCGTCGTCGTGAGGTCGAGCACGAGCTTGCTGCCGTCGCCGTCGGCCTCGACGTGCATCCGGCCGTGGTACGGGCCGTCGCCGGCGCCCCACTCGATGCTGTGGGACTCCTCGTCGGCGCGGAACCACGCCTCGCCGTGCTGGGTGTGACCGTCGTAGCGCGCTTCGACCTCGACCTTGTCGCCGCCCTTGGGCTCGGCCGCCGTCATCTGCGGGACGTAGTGGGGCAGGTTGCGGACGTCGGCGAGCGCCTGGAAGACGGCGTCGGGCGTGGCCGCGATGTGCTCGGCGTGCTGGTGGTCCATCGGTGTCCCTCCGGGGCCGGGTGCTGGTCGGCGCAGGTTCTCCCCCGGCGGGCCGGCCGTCAAGCCCGGCGCGCCTCCGTGGAAGTCCGCAGGCCGGCCCGTGACCTGCCGCGCCACGTCGCGGATCCAGCCCCGATGGACGGGCGCCGGCCCGCCCGTAGCGTCGCCGTCCATGGACGTCCTCGATCTCGCACGGCTCCAGTTCGCCTCCACGACGCTCTTCCACTTCGTCTTCGTCCCGCTCTCGATCGGGCTGGCGGCGTGGGTGGCCATCTGCCAGACCGCGGCCTACCGCACGGGCAAGGACGAGTGGGAGCAGGCCGCCAGGTTCTGGGGCAAGCTCTTCCTCGTCTCGTTCGCGCTGGGGGTCGCGACGGGCATCGTGCAGGAGTTCCAGTTCGGCATGAACTGGTCGGGCTACTCCCGCTACGTGGGCGACGTCTTCGGCGCGCCGCTGGCGATGGAGGCGCTCATCGCGTTCTTCCTGGAGTCCACCTTCCTGGGCCTGTGGATCTTCGGTCGGGGCCGCCTGTCCCCCAAGCTCCACCTCGCCACGATCTGGGCCGTCGCGATCGGCTCGATGCTCTCGGCGTACTTCATCCTCGCCGCCAACGCGTGGATGCAGCACCCGGTCGGCTACGAGATCAACGAGGCGACCGGCCGCGCGGAGATGACCTCGATCCTCGAGGTCCTGACGAACACGACCGCGCTGCTGGCCTTCCCGCACACGATCCTCGGGGCGTGGGCGACCGCCGGCATGGTCGTCGCCGCGGTCGCCGCGTGGCACCTCCGTCGCGGCACGCAGGCGGTCGCCATGGGGCGCACGCTGCGCATCGCGCTCGCCGTGACGCTCGCCGCGACGGCGCTCACCGGCGTGGTCGGCCACTTCCAGGGCATGCACCTCGTCGACGAGCAGCCGATGAAGATGGCGGCCGCCGAGGCGCTGTTCGAGACCAAGGAGCCGGCGCCGTTCTCGCTCTTCGCCACCGGCGACTGGACCCCCAACCCGGGCCGCACCAACGTGGACGTGCAGGTCCCGCGCGCCCTGTCCTTCCTGGCCCAGGGCAACTTCGACGCGAAGGTCCTGGGCATCAACGAGCTCAACGCCCGCTACCGGGCGCAGTACGGCCCTGGTGAGTACGCGCCGATCGTGGGCCTGACCTACTGGTCCTTCCGGATCATGGTCGGCCTGGCCATGGTGATGATGGCCCTCAGCGCGTGGCTGCTGTGGCGCTCGCGCCGGAGCATGGCCGCGCTCGGCCCGCGCTGGCTCAAGGTCCTGGTCCCGGCGGCGGCGCTGCCGTTCCTCGCGAACTTCGCCGGCTGGATCTTCACCGAGATGGGACGCCAGCCGTGGGTGGTGCAGGGCCTGCTCAAGACCGAGGACGCGATCTCGCCGTCCACCTCCGCGACCGAGGTCGGGCTGACGCTCGTGGGCTTCACCGCCGTCTACACGGTGTTCGGCCTCATCGGCTACCGCCTGTTCGCCCGGCTGGCCCGCAAGGGCCCCGACCCCCTGCCCGACGGCCCGCCCCAGCGGCCCGCCGGGACCTCCTCCGACGACCTCGTCCTCGCCTACTAGGAGCCCACTGCGATGACCACGCTCCAGACCGTCTGGTTCCTGCTGATCTGCGTCCTCTGGTCGGGCTACTTCGTCCTCGAGGGCTTCGACTTCGGCGTGGGGATGCTGCTGCGCAAGCTCGGCCGCACGGCCACCGAGCGCCGCGACCTGCTGCACACCTTCGGCCCCGTCTGGGACGGCAACGAGGTGTGGCTGCTGACCGCCGGCGGCGCGACCTTCGCCGCGTTCCCCGAGTGGTACGCGACGCTGTTCTCCGGCTTCTACCTGCCGCTCTTCCTCGTCCTGCTCGGGCTCATCCTGCGCAACGTCGGCGTCGAGCTCTGGGGCAAGGAGGACGGCGCGGCGTGGCGCTCGCGCTGGGAGTGGGCGATCGTCGTCGGCTCCGCGATCCCCGCGCTGCTGTGGGGTGTGGCGTGGGCCAACATCGTCAAGGGCGTGCCGCTGGACGCCGAGGGCGAGTACGTGGGCGGCTTCTTCGGGCTGCTGAACCCGTACGCGCTGCTGGGCGGCGTGCTGACGCTGACGCTCTTCCTCGCGCACGGCGCGCTGTTCCTGCAGCTGCGCACCCAGGGGGTCCTGCACGAGCGGGCGCAGGGCGCGGCCAGGCTGCTGACCGCCGCGGCGCTCGCCGTGGGCGCGACCTTCGCGCTGTGGACCGCGCTGCGCCAGGGCGCGGGCGACGGCGTCGAGGTCGTCTCCGTGGCCCTGCTGGCCGCCGCCGTCGCCGCCCTCGCCGTCGCTGCGGCCAGCGCGCTGCGCCGGCCGGCCGTGGCCTTCGGCGTGAGCGCCGCCGGCATCGTCCTGCTCTTCGCCGGCCTGTGGTCCGAGCTCTTCCCGAACGCCCTCGTGTCGTCGGGGCCCGGTGCCAGCCTGCGCCTCGAGGACGCCTCGTCGACGCCGTACACGCTCAAGGTCATGACGGTCGTGGCGGTCTGCATGGTCCCCGTCGTGCTCGCCTACCAGGCCTGGTCCTACTGGGTCTTCCGCCGGCGGGTCGGCGGTCCGGAGGCGGTCGAGGGCGACAGCCCGCTCGACCTCCTCGGCTCCCGCGAGGGTCCCGGCGAGGGCGGCCCGCGCCCGGCCGCCGCCGGGGGCTGAGGGTGCGCGCCACGGACCGGCGGCTGCTGCGCGAGGGCCGCGCGGCCCGGCACGCGGTGCTCGCGATCGGCGCGCTCGGCGTGCTGGCCGCCGGGCTCGTCGTGGCCCAGGCCCTGCTGCTGGCGCACCTGCTGTTCGAGGGCTTCCTCGGCCACCGCGCCATCGCCAGCCTCACCCCGACCGTGCTCGCCCTCCTCGGCGTCGTCGCGGCGCGGGCGGTCGTGGTCGGGGCCTTCGAGCTGGTCGGTCGCCTGGGCGCGCTGCGCGTCCTCGGCGAGCTGCGCGGCCGCCTGGCCTCGCACCTGCTGAGCGGCGCGCCGCTGGCCGCCGCCGGCGAGCGCAGCGGCGAGCTGGCGACGGTCGCCGTCCAGGGCGTGGACGCGCTCGAGGCATGGTTCTCGAAGTACCTGCCGCAGGTCGTGCTGAGCGTCACCATCCCGGTGGCGGTCCTCGCGGTCGTCCTTCCGCGCGACCTCGCGGCCGGGCTGGTCCTCGCCCTGACGATCCCGGTCCTCATCGTCTTCCTCGCGCTGGTCGGGCTCCTGGCGCGCGACAAGGTCCGCGCGCGCTTCGACGCCCTCCAGCTGCTGGGCGCCCACTTCTCGGACGTCGTGCGGGGACTGCCCACCCTGCGGGCGCACGTGCGCGAGCGGGCGCAGGAGCGCACGATCGCCGCCATCGGCGAGCGCTACCGGGCCGAGACCATGGCGACGCTGCGCGTCGCCTTCCTCTCCGCGTTCGTCCTCGAGCTCGGCGCGACGGTCGGGACCGCGCTGGTCGCGGCCACCGTCGGCATCCAGCTCGTCGAGGGCCACGTGGGGCTGGAGGCGGGGCTGGCCGTCCTGCTGCTCTGTCCCGAGCTCTACGCGCCCATCCGCGCCATGGGCCAGCAGCACCACGCCGCCGAGGAGGGCACCGCCGCGGCCGAGCGCCTCTACGCGGTCCTCGACCGGCCGGCGATCGCGCCCGCCCCCGCGCGCCCCGTGCCGGCCCCCGATCCCTCGCGCCTGCCCGTCCGGCTGGACGGCGTGCGCTTCGCCCACCCCGCGCGTGAGGGCGACGTCCTCCACGACCTCGACTTGGAGGTGGCGCCCGGCGAGGTGACCGCCCTGGTCGGCGCCTCCGGCGCGGGCAAGTCGACGGTCGCCGCGCTCGTGCTGCGCCTCGCCGACCCGGACGGCGGTGCGGTGCGCTGCGGCGACACCGACCTGCGCGACGTCGACCCCGACGCCTGGCGCGCCCAGGTCGCGTGGGTGCCCCAGCGCCCGATGCTCTTCGCCGGCACCCTCGCCGACGACGTCCGCCTGCTGCGTCCCGAGGCGACGGACGAGGAGGTCGCAGCCGCGCTGAAGGCGGCAGGAGCCGGCGACCTGGTCGCCGAGCTGCCCGACGGCCTGGCCACGCGCATCGGCGACGGCGGACGCGGCCTCTCGGCTGGCCAGGCCCAGCGCGTGGCGTTGGCCCGCGCCTTCTGCGCCGAGCGCCCGCTCGTGGTCCTCGACGAGCCGACCGCCCACCTGGACGCGCAGACGGCCGCACGGGTCGACGCGGCCATCGCCCGGCTCGCCGAAGGACGGACCGTGCTGCTGGTCGTCCACCGGCCGGAGCTCGCCGCCCGGGCCCACACCGTGGTCCGGCTCGACGGCGGCCGCTGCGCACCCGCCGTGCTCGAGGCGGTGGCGGCGTGAGTGCCCTGGCCGCCCGCGGTCGCGCGCTGCGCGAGGTCGTCCGCCTCGCGCCGCCCTCGTGGCCGCGGTTCGCGCTGGGCATCGCCCTCACGGCGCTGACGCTGCTGTGCGCCGTCGGGCTGCTCACGGTGTCCGGCGCCCTCATCTCGAAGGCGGCGCTGCGCCCGCCGGTCCTCGCGCTCGGCACGCTCATCGTGGGCGTGCGCTTCTTCGGCTTGTCCCGCGCGTGCCTGCGCTACGCCGAGCGCCTGGTGACCCACGACGTCGCCTTCCGCGCCCTGGCCACGCTGCGCGAGCGGTTCTTCGCCCGGCTCGCGCCACTCGTCCCCGGCGACCTCGGGGTGCGCCAGGGCGACCTCCTGGCGCGCTTCGTGCAGGACGTCGACGCGCTCCAGCACCTGCACCTGCGCGCCGCCGGCCCGCCGCTCGCCGCCCTGGTGGCGTCGACGGCCGCCGTCGCCGTCGCGTGGGTCATGCTGCCCGCCGCATCGCTCGTGCTCGCCGCGGGGCTCGCGGTGGCCGGCGTGCTCCTGCCGGCCGCCACGGCGTGGCTGGGGCGGGTCGCCGCCCGCCGCCAGGCGTCCGCGCGCGCCGCTCTCGCCACCGAGGTCCTCGAGGTGGTGCAGGGGGCGCCCGAGCTCGTCGTCGCCGGCCGGGGTGCCGACCGGCGTGCGCGCCTCGCCGCCGCCGACCGGCGCCTGCGGGCGCTGGCCGGCCGCGACGCGGTCGCCGCGGCGATGGCGACCGGGGCCGGCTCGCTGCTCCAGGGAGCCACCGCGGTGGCCGTCGCCGTCGTGGCGGTCCCGGCCGTCGAGGGCGGGCGGCTGGACGGGGTCCTCCTCGCGGCCCTGACGTTCCTCGCGCTCGCGTCCTTCGAGGCCGTCGCTCCCCTGCCCGCCGCCGCCCAGCAGCTCGACGCGTGCGCCGCGAGCGCGCAGCGGCTGCTCGACGTGACCGACCGCGCGCCGGCGGTCCGCGACCCCGCCGCGCCCCGTCCGCTGCCCGCGGGGGGCACGCTGGAGGTGCACGGCGCCGACGTCGCGCTCGGCGGCCGGCCGGTCCTGCGCGGGGCCACCCTGGCGCTCCAGCCGAGACGGGCGGTGGCGCTCCTCGGCCCCTCGGGCGGTGGCAAGACCACCCTGGCCTCGCTGCTCGTGCGCTTCCGCGACCCGGACGCCGGACGGGTGACGCTGGGCGGCGTGGACGTCCGCGACCTCGCCCAGGACGACGTGCGCCGGACCGTCTGCCTCGTCGCGCAGGACGCCCGCCTGTTCACCACGACGATCGCCGAGAACGTCCGGCTCGCGCGCCCCGAGGCCTCCGACGCCGAGGTGCGCCGGGCGCTCGAGGACGCGGGCCTGGGACCCTGGCTGGACGAGCTGCCCGACGGCCTGGCGACGCTCGTGGGCGAGGACGGCGCCCAGGTCAGCGGTGGCCAGCGCCAGCGCATCGCCCTGGCTCGCGGCCTGCTGTCCGGCGCCCGCTTCCTGGTGCTCGACGAGCCCACGGCCCACCTCGACCCCGAGGGCGCCGAGACGCTCCTGCGGGAGCTCCCGCGCCTCGCCGCCGGCCGCGGCGTCCTCGCCGTGGTGCACGACCGCCGCGGCCTCGAGGCCTTCGACGAGGTGCTCGAGCTGCGCGAGGGCCGCGTCGTCCCCGGCGACCTCAGCGCCGTCCCGGCGTGACCAGCCCGCTCTCGTAGGCCAGGACGACGAGCTGCGCCCGGTCGCGCGCGGGGAGCTTGCGCAGCAGGCGCGCGACGTGGGTCTTGGCGGTGAGCGGCGATACGACGAGCCGCTCGGCGACCTCGGCGTTGGACAGCCCCTGCCCCACGAGCGCCAGGACCTCGCACTCGCGGGGCGTGAGCTCGTCGAGCAGCGCGCCGTCGGCGTCGACCGGCCGGCCTTCCTGCGCGACGAACGCCTCGATGAGCCGGCGCGTGTGGCGCGGCGCGAGCAGCGCGTCCCCGGCGGCGACGACCCGGACGGCGTCGAGCAGGCCGGTCGGCTCGACGTCCTTGAGCAGGAAGCCGGCGGCGCCGGCGCGCAGCGCGCCGAAGACGTACTCGTCGAGCTCGAAGGTCGTGAGGACGACCACCCGCGTGCCGGCGAGCGCCGGGTCGGCGGTGATGTCGGCGGTCGCGGTGAGGCCGTCGACGTGCGGCATGCGGACGTCCATCAGGACGACGTCGGGCACGTGGTGGCGGGCGAGCTCCACCGCCTCGCGGCCGTCGGCCGCCTCGGCCACGACCGCGATGTCCGGCTCGGCGTCGAGCAGCGCGCGGAATCCCGCGCGCACGAGGACGTGGTCGTCGGCGAGCAGGACGGTCGTCACCGCGGCGCCCCCTGGGCGGGCAGCCGGGCCAGCACCCGCCAGCCGCCGCCGGGGGCAGGGCCGGACTCCAGCGTGCCGGCCAGCGCCGCCGCACGTTCGCGCATCCCGCGCACCCCCTGCCCGCGACCGTCGCCGGGCGCGGCCCCCTCGCCGACCCCGTCGTCGACGACCTCGAGGCGCACCGCCTCGCCGTCGCCGGCGACCCGCACCCGGACCGTCTGGGCCCGCGCGTGGCGCAGGACGTTGGTCAGGGCCTCCTGCACGATCCGATAGCCCGCGGCGTGCACCGGCGCGGGCGCCTGGACGGCCTCGTCGACGTCGAGCTCCACGCGCACGCCCGCGGCCCGCAGGGCGCCCGCCAGCTCGTCGAGGTCGTGCAGGCCGGCGGCCGGGCGCACCGGCGCGGCGTCGTCGTCGCCGGCCCGCAGGACGCCGAGCGTCGCGCGCAGCTCGTCGAGCGCCTCGCCGCTGGTGGCCTTGATCTGGCGCAGCGCCTCCTGGGCGTGCTCGGGGTCGCGCTCGACGAGGTGGGCGGCGACGCCGGCCTGGACGTTGACCGCGACGAGCGCGTGCGCCACGACGTCGTGGACGTCCTGGGCGATGCGCAGCCGCTCCTGCGCCATCCGCCGTCGCGCCTCCTCCTCGCGGGCGGCGGCCTGGCGCTCGGTGGCCTCGCTGCGCGAGCGGGCGACGTCCGCGGCGGCCAGCGCCAGGAGGCACAGCGCGGAGTTGCGCACGACGTTCTCGAGGAAGTCGGCTGTGGTGTCGGCGAACGGCAGGACGCCCGCCATGACGCAGGGCAGCAGCCCGATGCCCGCCCAGACGCTCTGGCGCCGCGTCCCGCGCGCGCCGAGCGTCGCCAGCGCGATCATCGGCAGGACGACGATCGTCTCGCCCGGCTCGAGCGCCCAGAGCGCGAGCACGATGCCCGCGGTCAGCAGCGGCCCGAGCAGGGCGAAGCCGAGCCGCTCGCGCAGCAGCAGCGGCAGGCAGCCGACGACGAGCAGCAGCTCCCGCCACCAGGTGATCGCCGGGCCCTTGTCGCTGAGCGCCGCGTCGAGCGTCAGCACCGGCACGACGAGCACCAGTGGCAGCCACGCCCGCAGGGCTCGGCTGCGCGCAAGCTGCTCCCGCATCCACCGGATCATCCTGCGCCGGCGTGCAGGTCGCCAAGCCCGCGGGGGTGCAGGCGGGCCAGCGGCCGCGGCGACCACCAGTTCCAGCGACCCAGCAGCGCCATGAGCGCCGGGACCAGCAGGGTGCGCACGACGAACGCGTCGACGAGGACGCCGACCGCGGTGGCGACGCCGATCTGCTGGATGAACGAGATGGAGCTCGTGCTGAAGGCGCCGATGGCGACGGCGAGCAGGAGCGCGGCAGCCGTCACGACCCGGCCGGTCCGCGCCAGGCCGATCGCCACCGCCTCGCGGTCCGGGACGCCGGCGTCGCGCAGCTCCTTGATGCGGCCCAGGAGGAAGACGCCGTAGTCGGTCGACAGCGCGAACACGAGCGCGGCAGTGACCAGGAAGTCGCTGGGCTCGACGCCGCCGTTGGGGGTGTAGCCGAGCAGCCCGGTCAGATGGCCGCCCTGGTAGATGATCGTCAGCGGCGCGAGCGCGGCGCCGACGGTCAGGACGTTCATCAGCACGGCCTTGAGCGGCAGGACGACGGAGCCGGTCATGAGCCACAGGACGAGCATCGTCAGGCCGGCGAGCAGCCCGAGCGCGAGGCCCAGCCGCGAGCCGAGAGCGGCCTGCTGGTCGACGAACTCCGCGGCGCTGCCGCCGACGCGGACGTCGAAGGGCGCGCTGAGGTCCCGGACGTCCTCGACGACGTGGCGGGCCACGGCCCCGGCCGGGTCGCCCGGCACGACCGCGTCGAGCTGCCAGGTGGACCCGCCGAGGTGCCGCGGCGGCGTGACCTGCTCCACGCCGGCGACGCGCGCCACCTCCGCGGCGAAGGCGCGGACCTGCGCACCGTCGGAGGCGGGCGCCGAGACGGCGAGCAGCACGGGCTCGCGGGTGCGCTCGCCGCCGGCGGCGGCGAGGCGGTCGGCGACCTCGCGCGAGCTCTTGCCCTCCGGGATCGCCGTCGCGTCGACGGGCGTCCACGTCGTGCTGAGCGCCGGCGAGGCGAGGGCGAGCATCGCCGCCGCGGTGATGGCGGCGACCGGACCGGGGCGCCGCATGACCGCGTGCGCGAGGCGGTGCCAGCGCGCCTCGCCGCGCGCGGCTCCGCGGTCGTGGCGGGCGAGCTTCGCGCCCCAGAGCGTGAGCAGCGGCGGGGCGACCGCGAGCGTCGCCAGCGCGGCGACGACGGCGACCGTGGCACCGGCGATGCCCATCGAGCGCAGGAACTCCTGCGGGAAGACGGTCAGCGTGATGAGCGCGCAGGCGACCGTGGCTGCCGAGAAGACGACGGTGCGCCCCGCCGTGCGCATCGTCGCGGCGACCGCCTCCGGGCCCTCGCCGCGCGTCGCGAGCTCCTCGCGGAAGCGCGTGACGACGAACAGCGTGTAGTCGATGGCCAGGCCGAGCCCGAGGCCGATGACGAGGTTCAGCGCGAAGACGTTGAGGCCGTGGACGGCGTCGATGCCCGTGAGGGCGAGGAACGTGCCGAGGACCGTCGTGACGCCGACGAGCAGCGGCAGCCACGTCGCCCGCCCGCGGAAGAACAGCAGCGACAGCAGCAGCAGGAGCGGGAACGCGAGCATCTCGGCCCGCGCGAGGTCGCCGGAGATCGTGTCGCCCAGCTGGAAGCCCGCGACCGCCCCGCCGCCGACGGTGATGCCCCGCTGGCCGTCGAAGGCGGCGAGGGCCGCTTCGGCGACCGCGTCGTCGTCGGCGTCCGCGCGCAGGGTCGCGGTCGCGACGGCGTCGTCGCCGAGCCGCCCGCCGTCACGGGCGCTCGCGACGCCCGGCAGCCGTGCCAGCCGGTCGACGACGCCCGCGACGCGCTGGGGCGTCGGAGCGTCGACGAGGACGACGACGCCGCCGTGGGGCGCGCGGCCGGTGGCCGCCTCGACGCGCTCCACGGCGACCTGCGAGTCGGCGCCGGCGGCCACGAAGCCGCCGTCGCTGCTGAGGCGGTCGGCGACCGGGCCGCCCACCACCCCGGCGACGAGCACGAACGCGAGCAGCGCGAGGAGCGCGCGGCGCGGGTGGGCGATGAGCCGGCGGACGAGCATGGGCGCCATCGTGGCGCGGCGCGTCGCCGCGCACATCGGCCCGCGGGAGGCACTTCGCCGCCCCTTCCGTACACCCCCGGGAGTACGCCAAGATCCGGCCATGTCCGCCACGACGACCACCACGAACGGCGCCGGCGCCGCGCGGGCCACCGACCCCGCCGGCGTCGTCGAGGCCTTCCTCGCAGCGATGGAGGCGGGCGACGTCGACGCCGCCGTCGCCCTCCTGGACGACGACATCGCCTACACGAACGTCTCCCTGCCCACCATCCACGGCCGCCGCGGCGTGGAGCGCCTCGCCCGGCTCGTCTTCGACCGGCTCGGCATGCACTTCCGCGTCGTCGTCCACGGCATCGCGGTCGAGGGCGACGTCGTCCTCACCGAGCGCACCGACGCCCTCGGCCTCGGCCGCTTCGAACAGCGCTTCTGGGTCTGCGGGCGCTTCGAGGTCCGCGACGGCCGCATCACCGTCTGGCGCGACTACTTCGACTGGGCCGACATCACCGTCTCGCTGCTGCGCGGCGCCCTCGGTGCGGTGGTGCCGGCGCTCAACCGGCGCTGGCCGAGCGGCGGGTAGGCCGGCCCGGGCGCAGGTGGTCCCGCCGCGCGGACCACGACCCCCCGGACGCCACCGCGGTCGGAGGTCCGTCCTCACGGCCCCCGCGACGGCGCGCGAGCGTGAGTGGGGACTTGCGCTCGCATGGCGAGCGGAACTCCCCGTTCACCGCCCGGCGCCCCGCGGAGACCGCGCACGCCGCGTGCTTCCCCTCCCTCATTGCCGGACCGCCGCCGCCTCGCGCGCCAGCCGCCGGTCGCGCAGGATGGACGCGCCGGCACCCACGAGCAGGATCGTCGCGATGACGCTGAGGCTGATCGCCGGGGAGATCTTCCCCACGAGCTCGCCCAGCACGAGCTTGATCGCGATGAAGCCGAGCAGGGCGGCGAGCGCGGCCTTGAGGTAGTAGAGGCGCTCGACGAGGTCGGCGACGAGGAAGAACAGCGGGCGCAGGCCGAGCAGCGCGAACGCGTTGGCCGCGAAGACGACGTACGTGTCGTCGGTGATCGCGAGGATCGCGGGGACGGAGTCGACCGCGAAGAGCACGTCGGCCACGGCGACCGCCGCGAGCGCCGCGCCGCCCGCGGTGAGCAGGCGCTTGCCGCCGGCCTTCGTCGTCAGCGCCGTGCCGTGCTCGCCCTCGGCGATCGGCAGCCAGCGGCGCAGGCGCCCGACGATCGCGTCGGAGTCGCTGTGGTCGTGGCGGTGCTGCCAGATGCGCCAGGCGGTCGCGGCGAGCAGCGCGGCGAACAGGAAGCTCACCCAGCCGAAGGCGTGCAGGACGGCGGCGCCGGCGACGATGAACCCGGCGCGCATCACCAGCGCGCCGACGATGCCGTAGGTCAGCAGGCGGTGGCGCTGGCTCGCGGCGATCCCGAACGACGAGAAGACGAGCAGGAACACGAAGACGTTGTCCAGCGACAGGGACTTCTCGACCAGGTAGCCGGCGAGGTACGCGTTGGCCTGGCCGTCGTCGCCGAGCACGAGCAGCACGACGAAGAACAGGACGGAGACGCCGACCCAGGCGGCGCTGGCGATGGCCGCCTGGCGGGTGGACATGGCACCGTCGCGGCCACGGACCACGAGCAGGTCCACGACGAGCAGGACGGCGATGGCGGCGACCAGGCCGATCCAGGCACCGGTCGGGGAGTCGAGGAGGTCGAACACGGGCGGGGTCCCTTCTGCGGGTCGTTGACGGACTCGCGAAGGTCTCTCCGGCCCGGGAGGGCCCACGAGCGCCGGGCCTCGCGGCCGTGCTGACGACGCTCGTCGACGGGGTACTGCCCTTCGACGTCCTGGACGGTGGCAGCCCTTCCTGAAGGGCGCCTAAGGGACCGCCGGCACCGCTGGGCGACGCCGGCGCCCGCCACGAGCGCGCACGCGTCGTCGAGCGCGAGCACCGCGTCGCGCTGCAGGTAGCGCAGCGCGGCGACCGCGGCGGCCGAGGCCTGGGCGCTCGATCCGGCGCACGCCTCCGGGACGATGCGGACGTGCAGGTCGTGCTGGTGGGCGTCGACGCCGGTGTAGTGGACGCACACGTCCGTGAGCATCCCGGTCAGCACGACCGTGTCCACGTCCAGACCGCGCAGCAGCAGGTCGAGGTCGGTGGAGAAGAACGCGCTGTAGCGGCGCTTGCGCACCAGCAGGTCCTGCGACGCCACGGGCAGGACGAGCTCCGCGCCCGGGGTGCCCTCGACGCAGTGCACCGGCTCGTCGCCGTCGAGCTCGCGGCCGAAGTCGACGTGCTGCGGGCGGTGCAGCTCCTGGGTCCAGACGACCGGCGTCCCGCCCTCGCGCGCGGCGGCGACCATCGCCTCGATCGCGGCCAGCGCCGGGCGCGCGACCTCCGGGCCGACCATGTCGACGAAGTCGGACTGCGGGTCGATGACGAGCAGCGCCGGCCTCATGCGAGCGCCGCCACGTGGTGGCGCCAGCCGCCGCTGGCGGTGACGTCCACGGCGTCGGCCACGGCGTGGGCCTCGCAGAGGAAGCCGTGGACCGCGCGGCCGTCCTCGAGCTCGAGCGTCCCGATCGCCAGCGGCGCGCGGACACCTGCGAGGAAGCTCCCGACGGCGGCCGATGGCAACCGCCAGACCTCGGCCTCGATCGCCGCGCCGGCCGCCTCGTCGCGGACGAGGCCGGGACGGCCCGTGCCGTCGGCGAGGTCGAAGAGCCGGTAGGCGGGCGCGGTGCGCACCGCGCCCACGAGCTGCGCACCGGCGTCGAGCAGCTCGCCGTTGCGCGCCATGCCGTGCAGGTGGGCCCCGACCACGGCGACGTCGAGCGTCTCCGTCCCCGCGCGCTCGAGGCGCCCGGCGAGGCCGAGCAGGCGCTCGTCGCTCCACGCCGGGCCGACGAGCGTCGCCCCGAAGGGCAGCCCGTCGACGCGCGCCGCGCCCGGTACCGCGACGGCCGCGAGGTCGAGGAGGTTCACGAAGTTCGTGTAGGTCCCGAGGCGCGCGTTGACGCCGACCGGGTCCGCGGCGACCTCGTCGAAGGTCGGGTGGCACGGCGCCGTGGGCAGGACCAGGGCACTCACGCGCGACCACACCGGCTCGGTCGCGCGGCGCAGCGCGGCCAGGCGCTCCTGGGCGCGGAAGAGGTCGGATGCGCGCAGGTCGCGCCCGCCCAGGACGATCGCCTCGACCGTCGGGTCGCACGCGACGTCGGGGTCCTCGAGCCACGCGCCGAACGCGGCGTAGCGCTCGGCCAGCCACGGCCCCTCGTAGAGCAGGCGCGCCGCTTGCAGGAAGGGTGCGACGTCGACCTCGACCACCTCGTCGGCGGCCAGGGCCGCGCGAGCGACCGTCGCCCGCCAGGCGTCGCGCACCGCGCCGTCCTCCAGCGCCTCGAGGTCCTCCGCGCGGGGGACGCCGAGGACCGCCCCGTCGGGCGCCCCCGGCGACGTGGCGGGCGCCCGGCGGGCGAACGGGTCGGCGGCGTCGAACCCGTCGACCACCGCCAGCACCGCCGCCGCGTCGGCCGCGTCGCGCGCGAAGACCGAGGCGCAGTCCAGCGACCGGCAGGCCGGCAGCAGCCCGCTCGTGCTCAGCCGGCCGAGCGTCGGCTTGAGCCCCAGGATCCCGTTGAACGCCGCGGGCACACGCCCGGAGCCGGCGGTGTCCGTCCCCAGGGCGAAGGCGACGAGCCCCGCCGCGACCGCGACGCCGGAGCCCGAGCTCGACCCGCCGCTCACGCGCTCGGGGTCGACCACGGACCGTGGCGCGCCGTGGGGCGACCGGGTGCCCACGAGCCCCGTGGCGAACTGGTCCATGTTCGTCTTGCCGACGAGGACTGCCCCCGCGTCGAGCAGTCGCTGCACGACGAACGCCGAGTGCTCAGCGATGCTCGCAACGCCGGGACAGGCCGCCGTCGTCGGCATCCCCGCCACGTCGAGGTTGTCCTTGACCGCGAACGGCACGCCGAGCAGCGGCAGGTCGCGCGGGCCGGCGTCGAGCTGGGCGGCGCGGGCGCGCAGCGCGCGGTCGTCCACGCGCGAGATCCACACCGCCGGGTCGGCGTGCGCGGCGCACGCCGCCAGCACCTCCTCGACCGTCGACCCGACCGTGCGCTCGCCGCGCTGGTGGGCGGCGGCGAGCGCGAGCACCCCGAAGGTCACGCCGCCACCGCCCGCCAGGCGTCGCGCTCGGCCGCGAACGCCGCCTGCTGCGTCGCGCGGAACGCCGCGATCGACCCGGCGTGCTCGTCGACGAAGCCGAGGTGGTCGGCGAGCCGGAAGACCACGTCCTCGGTCCGCGGCTCGGCGTACGCCGCGCGCAGCCGGCCGAGCTCCTCCGTCGAGACCGGGTGGAAGCGCAGCTGGTCGAAGGCCCGCAGCCGCCACGGCGTCCCGCCCTCGATGTCACGCGGGTTCCACACCTGTGTCGTGCGTCCCACGAGCTGGTAGCCGCCGGGCCCCTCCATCCCGTAGACGCAGAGGTACGCACCGCCGATGCCGACGGCGTTCTCGGGCGTCCACGTGCGGGCCGGGTTGTACTTCGTCGTCACGAGCCGGTGGCGCGGGTCCAGCGGGACGGCCACGGGGGCGCCGAGGTACACGTCGCCCAGGCCGAGCACGAGGTACGAGGCGTCGAAGACGACGCGGTGGACGTCCTCGGCCGACGCCAGGCCGTTCACCCGCCGGATGAACTCGATGTTGTCCGGGCACCAGGGCGCGTCCGGGCGCACGATGCGCATGTAGCGCGCGACCGCCTCGCGGGCCTGCGGGTCGTCCCACGACAGCGGCAGGTGCACGACGCGGCCGCGCACCTCGAGGTCGTCGACGTCCCCGAGCTCCGCCGCCAGCGCGCGCACGCGCCCCTCGAGGTCCTCGGCGGCGACCTCGCGCGGGTCGAACTGCACCTGCAGCGAGCGGATGCCCGCGGTCAGGTCGCGCACGCCGTCGATCGCCGCCTCCTCGAGGCGCTGCTCGAGGGCATGGGCCCGCAGGCGCAGCCGCAGGTCCAGCGTCATCTCGCCGAACTCGACGAGCAGCGCGCCGTCGCCGCAGCGGCGCACGACGACGTCGGAGCCCGCGTCGGCCGCAAGGCGCACCGGAGCCGGTGCCCGCCACGGCCGCGCCTTGGGGTCCAGCGCGCGCTCCTGGCGCTCGTCGAGCCAGCGCGCCTGCGCGGCGTCGACGCACTCGAGGCCGACGGTGTCACCCGGGCGCAGCTGGCCGAGCTTCCACTGGTCGGCCTGGACGACGACGCACGGCGAGACGAAGCCGCCGAGGCTCGGCCCGTCGGGGCCGATGAGCACCGGCGTGTCGCCCGTGAAGATCAGCGAGCCGACGACGTAGGCGTTGTCGTGGAGGTTGGACGGGTGCAGGCCCGCGTCGCCGCCGTCGGTGCGCGCCCAGTCCGGGATGTCGCCCTCCAGGCGCACGCCGGTGCGGTCGGACTGCGCGCCGACGGTCCAGCGCTGGCCGAAGATCGACGCGAGGTCCTCGTCGGTGAGGTACTCCGGGATGTCGTGCGGGCCGCGGCGCACCCGCAGCGTCCAGTCGCGGCGCAGCACCGGGCGCAGTCCGACGTTCAGCGCGCGGGCCGGCCCGACGGCGTCGTGGTCGACCGGGAGGCGGTCGCCGGGCGCGAGCGGCCGGCCCTCGAAGCCGCCGAAGCCGCCGAGCGGGAACGTCGCCCGGCTGCCGAGGACCTCCGGGACGTCGATGCCGCCGGTGACGGCCACGTACGTGCGCATGCCCGGCCCGCGGGCGAAGCCGAGCGCCAGCTCCTCCCCCGCCGCCACCGCGATGGGCTCCCACAGGCCGACGGGTTCGCCGTCGAGCGTCGCGCCGGGGTCGGCGCCGCCGAGGACGACGGTCGCGGGCCCGTCGAAGCGCGCCCGGAAGCCGCCGACCGTCACCTCGATGGCCGCCGTCTCCCCCGGGTTGCCGGCGATGCGGTTGGCCAGGCGGAACGACAGCGCGTCCATCGGCCCCGACGGCGGCACGCCGACCGGCCACAGCCCGCGCCGGCCCGGATGCTCCTGCACCGTCGCCATCGGCCCGGCCGCCAGGACCTCGAGCGCCACGGCTCAGCCCTCCGGCGCGTCCCACACCAGCAGCTGCACCGGTGTGGGGTCGTAGGCGTTGCACGGGTTGTTGAGCTGCGGGCAGTTCGAGATGACCACGAGCGTGTCGACCACCGCGCGCAGCTCGACGTACTTGCCCGGAGCGCTCAGGCCATCCTCGAAGGTCAGCCGTCCCTCCGGCGTCACCGGCACGTTCATGAAGAAGTTCACGTTGTGCGTGATGTCGCGCTTGGTCATCCCGTGCTTGAGGACCTCGGCGAGGAACGTCTGGCGGCACGCGTGCATGTGGCGCGTGTGCTCGCCGTAGCGCACGACGTTGGACTCCTGCGCGCAGGCGCCGCCCAGCGTGTCGTGCCGGCCGCAGGTGTCGGCCACGACCTCCATGAGCGTCCGGCCGCTGCCGGTGAGCAGCCGCGACCCGGTCGTGAGGTAGATCGAGCCCTGCTCGCGGATCGTGTCCTGCGCGCTGTAGCGCTCGGCGTGGTCGTGGGCGTCGTAGAAGAGCGTGTCGACCGCCTGGTTGCCCTCGAGGTCGACGATGCGCAGCGTCCCGCCCGCGGGCACGACGTGCGACCAGCCGTCGCCGGCCTGCACGACGACGTCGAGCGCGGCGTCGGCCGGGTGCAGGGACGACGCGACGGTGGTGAGCGTCTCGGTCATGGGACTCCTCAGGCGACGTGGTCGCGGTCGGTGACGGCGAAGGCCCGCTCGTTCTCCGGGCAGGCGAGACGCACGGGGTCGTCGGGGCCGGCGACGCCGACCTCGCGGACGTCGAGCGCCACGGGCTTGGGGTCCCACGGCCCGTCGTCGAGCGGGTGGGGTGCGGTGTTGAGCAGGACGAGGACGTCCATGTCGGCGCGCAGGACGACGCGGCTGCCGGCCGCCGAGGCGCCCGGGTGCAGCGCCATCCGGCCGCCCTCGTCGACGGTGACCTTGCTGAAGAGGTTCACCGTCGCCGCGAGGTCGCGGACGCCGAGGCCGTGCTTGGCCAGCTCCAGGACGAGCTCCTCGCGCGCCCCGCGGCGCACCGCGTTGCGCTCGGCCGCGTAGGTCGACGGGCCGTGCACGCGCTCGAGGTCGCTCAGGCGGCCGTGGCCGCACAGCGGGTCGTGCCACCCGCAGGTGTCCTCGACCACCGACGCCATCACGCGGCCCATGTCGCTCATCAGCGCGACGCCGGCGGTGACGCGGGCGACGTGCTGGGCCTTGAGCGAGTCGGGCACGTTGAGGCGCTCGGTCGGCTCGGCCGGGTTGAGGAGGAGCAGGGCGGCGTTCGCGCCGCCCTGCAGGTCCTCGAGCTCGAGCGCGAAGCCGCGCCGGAGCACGAAGGAGGTCGTGGCGGCCCCGGGGATGACCCGAGCCGTGGTCGCCAGACCCGCCATCAGGCCACCGGCTCCAGCGCCGGCTCGAACGCGGTCCGCGGGCGCATCGCGGCGCGGACGGCCACGCCCCCGATCGCCACGACGACGACCATGAGGATCGCGCCGTAGTTCACGTACCAGGCGGCGTCGGGCAGCCGCGGCCAGGCGATGTTCACGATCTCGAACGCCAGCCACGCGGCGGCGGCGACGTTCACCGCGAGGCCCATGCGCCCGACCTTCCAGTCGCCGTCGGCCCAGGTCCCGCGCAGGCGGCTGGCCAGCGCGCCGAAGACCGGGAAGGCGAAGGCGATGTAGAAGCCGACCGTCGCCATCGAGATGAGCGTCGCGTAGGCGTCGTCGCTCAGCGCGACGAAGAGGCAGGCCGCGGCGGCGACCGCCGAGGCGCCGATCGCGTTGCGCGGCAGCTGGTCGCGGCCCGAGAGCTGGCTCAGCCAGCCGGCGGCGGGCAGCTCGCGGTCGCGGCCCAGCGAGAAGAGCACCCGCGAGACGGCGGCCTGCACGGCGGCGATGCCGGCGATGAAGGCCAGGACCACCATCGCGAACAGCGGCTTGGCGATGCCGTCACCGAGGTGCGCGCTGACGGTGGACAGGATCGGGTCCGGATCCGCCCCCGAGATGGCGGCGCCGAGGTCCGGGATGGCGAGGACGAGGCCGAGCGCCGCGTACATGACGATGAGCGCGACGACGAGGAGGCTCAGCACGAGCGCCTTGGGCACCTGCTTCGTGGGCTCGTCGACCTCCTCGGCGATGTCGCCGGCCGACTCGAAGCCGATGAAGCTCCAGCCGATGAGGGCGACGGCCGCGAGCATCGCGGTGAAGCTCAGCGAGCCGCCATCGACGCCGTCGAAGACCGCCGAGATCGGCTGCTCGCGGAAGAAGAGCAGCAGGATCGTGCCGATGACGACGCTGCCGATGAGCTCGGCGGAGATCGAGAGGGCGACGAAGACCTTCAGCGCCTTCGGGCCCAGGACGTTGGCCGCGGTGGCGACGAGCAGGACGCCGCCGGCGATCAGCAGCAGGACCGCCTTGCTGGGCTCGTCGATGCCGACCAGGCCGCAGAAGAACGGGGCGGCCGCGTAGCACTGGGCCGTCACGAGGACCACGAGCGTCCAGACGTACGCCCAGCCCGCGGCCCAGCCGACGTTGCGCCCGGCGAGCCGCTGCGTCCACTTGTACAGCCCGCCGGCCAGCGGCCAGCGGGAGCTCAGCTCGGCGAGGACCAGGGCGACGAGCAGCTGGCCGCCGAGCACCACGGCGAAGCCCAGCCAGAACGACGGCCCGGCGGAGCCGAGCGCGAGGGCGAAGATCGTGTAGAGCCCGATGATCGGGCTGATGAAGGCGAACGCCAGCGAGAACGCCGAGCGGAAGGTGAACTCCCGCTTGAGCTCGCCGGCGCCCGCTCCAGGAGCGGAGGCAGCGGCCATAGGTCAGACCTTTGCGCGGTGTCGGTCCGCGGTCTTTGGACGCCGGTCGGAACCTGGTTGTCCACCCGGTCGAACCGGGCCGCCAGACGGTCGGGTCAGCCCTGACGGCGGGCGAGCGTCAGCCGGACCTGCCGTGGGTCCACCGCGATGCGCGAGTGGGCGACGGGCTGGCCGTCCGGCGTGAAGAGCAGCTCGGCGAGCTCGAGGTACGGCGCGCCGTCGGGCAGCTCGAGGTGCGCGGGGCCGTCGGCGGAGGCGACGCAGGGCACGACCTCGACGAGCGCGTGGTCGACCGCCTCGGCGGTGTTCGCGGCGATGAAGGCGAACGTCGAGTCGGCGTCCTCCACGTCGTCGGGCCCGACGGTGAGGAGGTCGAGCGCCAGCGTGTCGGTGATCGTCACGGCGGGCTCGCCGTCGGCGCGCAGCAGCCGCTCGACCTCCAGGCACGGCGTGCCCGGCTCGAGCCCGAGCGCCGCCAGGACCTCGGCGTCGGGCACGGTCTCGCGGCGCACGAGCGGGTCGACGGAGGCGACCCGGCCGCCCTGCTCCACGAGCTCGCGGAAGGAGACCAGGCGGTTGAGCGGCATGCCGCCACGCAGCGCCTGGCGGTTGACGACGGTGCCGTGGCGCCGGCGGCGCGTGACGATCCCGTCGTCGGCCAGCCCCTGCAGCGCGGCGCGCACGGTCGCCCGGCTCACCCCGAGGTCGCGGGCCAGCTCGGCCTCCGGCGGCAGCCGGTCGTCGGGGTAGGCGCCGTCGCGCAGCGCATCGAGCAGCCGGTCGCGCGTCGCCTGGGCCAGCCCACCCGGGCTGGACGTCGCGGAGGCTGTCGGGCGGGCGGCGATGGGCGGATCGTAGGGCCGTGCACGGCGGGCGCGCCCGCTTCGCTCCCCGCTGCACTGAACGGCAACGTTCGTCTATGATGCCCTCCCCTGCGGGCAAGGTCGCCCGCGGAGCCTGTCCCGAGGAGGAGTCCCCCGCATGCTGCGTCCCTGCCTGGCCGCCACGGCCGCGTCCCTGTGCCTGGTCGGCCCCGCCCACGCCTCGGTGGTGGGACCGTCGCCCCAGCCCGGCGTCACGCGCCCGGCGATCCTCGTCGGCAACAACTGGGCGGGGACGACCGACGTGGTCGACCCCGACACCTTCGAGCGCCTGGACCGCATCGACGTCATCCCCGACCGCGAGGAGCGCCAGCGCGAGCTGCTGTTCCGGCCCGACCGCCTCGGGCTGTTCCTCGCGGTCCGCGGCCTCATCGGGGAGGGCCACGACCAGTTCAACGACGACGTCTTCTCCTCCAACGACGGCTCGACGATCTACGTCTCGCGTCCCTCGTACGCCGACGTCGTGGCGATCGACCTCGCCACGAAGAAGATCAAGTGGCACGCGCCGGTCGACGGCTACCGCGCCGACCACATGGCGATCAACAAGGAGGGCACGCGGCTGCTCGTCTCGGCCTCGACGGGCAACGTCGTGCACGAGCTCGACACCGCGACCGGGGAGCGGGTCGGGGAGTTCCCGTCCGGCGACTCGCCGCACGAGTCGGTGTACTCGAAGGACGAGACGACGATCTACCACGCGTCGATCGGCCGGGTGTACTCGCCGGTGGACCAGCCCAAGCCGCTGTCCGACGCGCTCGCCGGCGGCGAGTTCTTCCAGGTGGTCGACGCGAAGACGATGCAGGTGCGCAAGCGCATCGACATGGGCGCGAAGATGGCCGAGGCCGGCTACCCCGGCTTCTCGGCGGCGGTCCGGCCGATGGCGCTCGCGCCCGACGAGCGCCACGTCTACTTCCAGCTCTCGTTCTTCCACGGCTTCGTCGAGTACGACCTCGTCGAGGACCGGGTGACGCGCGTCGCGCGCCTGCCCGTCCCCGAGGCGACCAAGCGCATCCCGCGCGAGTCCTACCTGCTCAACTCGGCCCACCACGGCCTGGCGCTCGACCCGTCGGGCAAGCGCTTCTGCGTCGCCGGGACCATGGCCGACTACGCCGCGATCGTGGACCTCGACACGCTGCAGCCGGTCTCGGTCATCCCGGGCATCACGAAGCCCTACTGGTCGACCAACAGCGCCGATGGCAGGTACTGCTACGTCTCGGCCAGCGGCTCGGACGAGCTGTTCGTCATCTCCTACGAGACGGGGCAGGTCGTGCGCCGCTTCGGTGTCGGCTGGCACCCGCAGCGGGTGCGCAACGGCGTCGTGCGCATCAAGGACTTCCCGCAGGGTCGCTACGGCGAGACGTTCCGCGTCGGCGTCACGAACGCGAAGCTGCGGGTGCGCCGCGGCGCGACGCGCGTCGCCTGCCGCGCCGACGCGAGCACGCAGCTGGCGGTCCAGCGCTGCCGGGTGCGGCTTGTGCGCGGCGGCCGGCTCGTCGCGGTAGGCGAGCGCGCGGGCGCCGCGGCCCGCGAGTTCGGCGTCACCGTGCGCCCCACGGACTACGGGAAGGGCCTGCTGCGCCGCGCGGGCGGTCGTCCCGTCGCGGTGCGGATGGCGCTGCGCGCGGTGGACTCCGTGGGGCGCGTCGCGCGGGTCACCCGGCGCGCGTCGGTCGGCTAGCCGCGATGCGCCGCCGGCTCGCCGCCGCCGTCCTCCTCGCCGCGGGGCTCGGGGCGTCCGCGGCGCCGGCGGGCGCGGCGGCGGCCGACCTGCCCGACGCGACCGTCAAGGCCCGCCAGCACGTCTTCGGCCTGGCGAACGTGGCGGCGGACGGCAGCCTCCCGCGCGGGAAGGTCCTGCTCTCGTGGATCACCGTCAGCACGTTCGCCGCGGCGCTCGACGGCCACGTCGTGCTGCTCGACGGCTACGTCCACAAGGTCGAGGACCGGCCCAACTACGTGCCGACGACCGCGCGCGAGGTCGAGGCGCTGCGCCCCGAGGCGGTCTTCATCGGCCACGGCCACTTCGACCACGCGAAGTACGCGGGCCGCATCGCGGCGCGGACCGGTGCCGTCGTCGTCGGGACGCCGGAGCACTGCGCGGGCGCGCGGGCCGAGGCCGGCGCCGCCGCCGACCGGGTGCGCTGCGCGGCGACGGTCCCCGAGGGCGCGCCGGTCGGCGCGCGGGCGCACCGGATCGACGTGCTCGGCGACGGCGTCGAGGTCAGCGCGCTCAAGCACGTCCACTCCGCGGCGGAGGCGCCCGACGGCGAGCAGCACGAGAGCGTCCTCGGCCACGGCCCGCTGCCCGACCTGCCGAGCCTCCTGCTCCATCCCCCCGGCCCGAGCGTCCTGCCGGGGCTGGACCCGTCGGGCGACGAGGGCGGGACGATGCTCTACCGCTTCCGGATCGGCGCCTTCTCGCTGGTCTGGCACGACTCGTCGGGCCCCCTGCGCGAGCGCGGCGCGAAGGTCGTCGAGGCGCTGAAGGCGATGCCGCCGACCGACGTCCAGGTCGGCGCGGTCCTGGGCTTCGGCGAGCTCACCAACGGCGTGCGCGACCCCGTCGACTACCTCGTCGCCCTGCGCCCGAAGGTCTTCGTCCCCAACCACCACGACTTCATCACCGAGTACGGCACCGGCCGGGCCTTCGAACCCGCGGTCAAGGCGGAGCTCGCCAAGCGCGGCCCGTCCTCCACCGAGTTCCGCTGGCTCGCCGACCCGCGTGACTACCTGAAGACCGAGCGCCTGACGTTCGACCTCGCGTCCGACCGCTGGCTCGACGCCTCCGACGCGCCGCGCCTGCAGCTCACGCGGCGCTGCGCCGGCGGGCGGCTGCGGGTGGAGCTGCGGGGCGACGTCGACGCGGTCCGCGACGTGCGCTTCACCCTCGGCCGCCGCCAGGTCGCCCGCGACACCGCCGCGCCGTTCCGCCAGACGATCGCCCGCCCTGCGCTGTCGCGGTCGGCCTCCCGCCGACTGCGCGCGGTCGTCGACCTGCGCGAGGGCCGCGGTGAGCGCACGGTGCCCGCGCGGTCGCGCCCGCGCTGCTGACGGCGACGAGGCAGCGGACGACGAAGGGCCGCACGATGGCGGCCCTTCGTCGATCAGGTCGGAGTCCTGCTTGAGGTAGTCGGGGCGCCCGGATTCGAACCGGGGACCTCACCGACCCGAACGGTGCGCGCTACCAGGCTGCGCCACGCCCCGAACGAGAGCAGGCAGTGTAGCTGCCGACCGGGCAGGACGGTCCGCCGCTCAGCCGGTGCCCGCGACGGCACGGAAGTAGCGCACGGCGAGGCCGGTGACGAGCGTCTGGAAGGCGGCCTCGAGCGCCTCGCCCTCCTCGGCGGCCCAGGCGGCGAGCCCCTGGGCCTCGATGGCCGCGGCCTGCGCGACGACGTCGTCGGCCAGCTCGGGATGGCGGTCGCAGAAGTAGGCCCCGATGGCGTACAGGCTCGAGGAGGTCAGGCCCTCGAGGAACGCGGCGTCGGCGCCCGAGGGCTCGGGCGTCGGGCTCACCCGCCGCCGAGCAGGTCGCCCGCGGCCTTCGAGCCGTCGCCGAGGGCCTCGCCGATGCCCTGCACGGTGTCCTCCACCGCGCGCGGCACCTGGTCGGGCGAGGGGAGCTCGAGCGCGTCGCCGACGCCCTTGACGGAGTCCAGCAGCTCACCGGGCTCCGGGACCTTGGCCCCCGCGCCGGCCGGATCCGCGCCGGCGCCGGCGGCCGGCGCCTGCGGCCTGAGCTTGTCCGCCAGCTCCCGCGCGCCGCGCTCGATCGGCGCGGTCGCGCGCTGGGTCGTCGTCGCCGGCTCGGTGACGGTGCCCTGGCCGGACCCCGACGAGTTCGACGGCGTCGGGTCCGGTGCCGCCGCCGTGGTGCGCGAGGGACCCGACGAGCTCGTCCGCGGGCGGGTCGCTGCGGGCGCGCGGCCGGAGGCGGGCTGCGCGATCGTCGCCGTCGGGGCGTTGGTGGCAGTGAGGCTCGCGGCGCGCAGCTGGTCGCGCTCGCGCGCGTCGGCCGGGTCGCCGGCGACGAGCACCTGGCCGCCCGGGACCGCACCGCCGAGGCGCATGCCGTCGTCGGGTCCGCCGACGGCGCCGGCCCCCGTCCCGGCCACGGCGATCGTCGCGGCCGCCGCGGCGGCCTTCATCCAGGCGATCGTCCCCGCCTCGCCGGCGTGGGCGAGCGCGGGCGACCACTGCGCGAGGCTCTGCGACGCGCCGGTGAGACCGGAGGTGACGCCGGCCGCGTCGTCGGCGGAGCCGCGGCGCAGGAAGGCGGGCAGCGGGAGCAGCGCCAGGAGCTTCGAGCGCAGCCGGCCCTGCAGCAGCTCGTGGATCTCGAGCCCGGCGAGGCGCGCCTGGCGCCGGCAGCGCGAGCAGTGGGCGACGTGGCGGCCGAGCGTCCGGCCGTCGCGCGTGCCCACCGAGCCCTCGACGGCCTTGAGGATGAGCCCCTGGACGCGCTGGCAGCGCTCGCCCGTCGAGAGCTCCTCGTACTCCTCGGTCAGGCGGCGGCGGGCGCGGAAGAGGGTGGACTCGACCGACGGCCGGGTCATGCCCAGGCGCTCGCCGATCTCACGGTAGGAGAGGCCCTCGAGCTCGCGCATCACGAGGATCTCGTGGTGGGACTCCGACAGGCCGCCGAACGCGCCGCGCAGGTCGTCGAGGCGCTGCTTGGCCTCGATCTGCGCCTCGGGCGCGGCGCCGCGGCTGGCGAGCTTGAGGTGCTCCTCGGGAGCCAGGCCGCCGTCGGCGTCGTAGGAGACCTCCTCGGCGCGGCGCGACCGGCGGAACTGGTCGATGCACGCGTTCTTGGCGATCTCGTAGATCCACGGCTTGAAGAGGATCGGGCGGTCGGTCTGCTGCATCCGGCGCAGCGCGGAGATGAAGACCTCCTGGGTGACGTCCTCGGCGCGCCCGTGGTCGCGGACCATGCCCAGGACGTAGGAGGCGATCCGGCGGTGGTAGCGCTCGTAGAGCAGCTCGAACGCGCGCACGTCGCCGCGCCGCACGCGCGCGACGAGCTCGGCGTCCTCCAGATCGGCCGCCGACCGCGTCGTTGCGGTCGGGGCGTCAGCGGCGATGGCCACGTTCCCCGTTCCCCAAGTTCCCCCGCGGCGGGCGTCGGTGCCGCGTCGCGGAACGGGACTGTACCTCCTCGGGTGAGGTCCATGGGGAACAATCGACGAACGTCCATGGCCGACCTCCAGACCGTCATCGCGCACCTCGACGAGCTCCTCGAGAGCGGCGCCTTCAGCGACTACGGACCCAACGGCCTCCAGGTCCCCGCGCGCGAGGGCAAGCAGGTCCGGACCGTCGTCACGGGAGTCTCCGCCCACGGCCCGCTCGTCGAGCGCGCCGCCGCCGAGGGCGCCGACCTCGTCGTCGTCCACCACGGCCTGTTCTGGCGCGGCCAGCCGCTCGAGGTCACGCCCGCGATGCACCGCCGGCTCGCGCCGCTCCTGATCAACGACATCGCGCTGGCCGCCTACCACCTGCCGCTCGACGCCCACCCCGAGCACGGCAACAACGCGCTCCTCGCCGACGCCCTCGGGCTGGACGGGCGTGCGCCGTTCGCCGCCCACGGCGGGCGCCCGCTCGGCGTCCACGGACGGCTTCCCGGCGACGGCCTCGGCGTCCAGGAGCTGCTGGCGCGCGTGCAGGAGGTGTGCGACCACGACGTCCTCCACGTTCCCGGAGGACCCGACCGCGTACACACGCTCGGCGTCGTCTCGGGCGGGGCGAGCGACGACGTCTTCGAGGCGATCGAGCTGGGGCTCGACGCGTTCCTCACCGGCGAGCCCGCCGAGCGCGCGTACGGCGCGGCGGTGGACGGCGGGATCCACTTCCTCGCGGCCGGCCACCACGCCACGGAGACCTTCGGCGTGCGGCGCCTCGGCGAGCTGCTGGAGGCCGAGTTCGGGGTCCGGCACGTGCACGTGGACATCCGCAACCCGATCTGAGTCCTCACGCGGGCATCGGCCCCTTGAGGTCGTCCGGGAGGTGCGGTATTCGTAGCGACCGTCACGAACCCTCACCCCCACATAGGAGGTCGCCTCCGATGGCCATCCACCTGACGCCCACCGAGCTCGCGCGCGAGACCGGGATGGAGCGTCGCGACGTCATCGAGAAGTGCATGGAGCTCGGCGTGCCGATCTTCCAGGGCCGGATCGACAAGACCCTCTTCCAGGCCACCCTCGGCCAGGCTGTGACGGAGGAGCGCGCCGCCACGGCGCCCGCCTAGCGCGAGGGCGCGCGCAGCGCCCACTTGACACCGCGTCACAGCCGGGCGCGGTCTGAGTAGCATCGCCCCTCCGGACCCCCGAAGGCAGGAGCGAGGAGAGACGATGGAGGCTGGGACCGCGCCCGCGCGCACCACGACCGGCTCGAAGACGATCGCCGACCTGTGTCGGCGCGCCGCCGAGACCTTCGGTGACAGCCCCGCCGTCCGCCACAAGGTCGACGGCAGCTGGCAGGACGTCTCCTTCCGCGAGGTCGGGGACGTGGTGACGGAGATCGGGCTCGGCCTGATCGACCTGGGCGTCGGCGCCGGCGAGCGCGTCGCCATCCTCTGCCAGACGCGTCCCGAGTGGACGTACGCCGACTTCGCCGCCACCGCGGCGGGCGGCGTCGTCGTCCCCGTCTACCCCACGAACTCCCCCGAGGAGTGCGAGTGGGTCATCGGCAACTCCGAGGCCGTCGTCGTCGTCTGCGAGGACGCCTCGCAGGTCGCGAAGGTCGCCGCGGTGCGCGACCGCCTGCCGGCCCTGCGCCACGTCGTCGTCGTGGAGCCCTCGGGCGACGTCGGCGACGCGGTGAGCCTCGAGGCCCTGCGGGCTCGCGGGCGCACGCGCGACGCGGCCGAGCTGCGGGCCCGCACCGAGGCCGTCACGCCGGACGACCCGTTCACCTTCATCTACACGTCGGGCACGACCGGCAACCCGAAGGGCTGCGTCCTCACGCACGGCAACTACCGCTCCGTGCTGGACATGACGAACAAGCGCCAGACCTTCGGCGGTGGCGACGACCTCATCTACCTGTTCCTGCCGCTGGCGCACGCCTTCGCCCTGCTGCTGCAGCTCGGCGCCTTCGACAACGGCACGCCCATCGCCTACTACGGCGGCGACACCACGCAGATCATCCCGGAGCTCATGGAGGTCAAGCCGACGTACCTCCCGTCGGTCCCACGCATCTTCGAGAAGCTCCACACGAAGGCCCAGGAGCTGCTGCCGGCGCCGGTGATGCAGGCCATCCGCGAGGTCGGCGGGCCGATCCAGGACGCGCGCGTGCGCGGCGAGGAGCCGCCCGCCGAGCTGCTGGCGACGTGGGAGGCGCCGCTGCCCGGCGACGAGCAGGGCCGCTCGCTGGCGCAGATGGCCGGGTTCGTCCAGGGCCTCTTCGGCGGACGCGTGCGCGAGGCGGTGACCGGCGCGGCGCCGATCGCCCACGAGATCCTCGAGTTCTTCTACGCGTGCGGCGTGCCGGTGATGGAGGGCTACGGGATGACGGAGACGTCGACCGTGGCGACCTCGTCGCGGCCCGGCGAGCACCGCTTCGGCTCCGTCGGCAAGCCGCTGGACGGCGTCGAGGTGCGGATCGCCGACGACGGCGAGATCCTCATCAAGGGCGCCAACATCTTCCAGGGCTACTACAAGAACGCCGACGCGTCGTTCGGCGCCGTCGAGGAAGGCTGGCTGCACACGGGCGACATCGGCCGCGTCGACGAGGACGGCTTCGTCTACATCACCGGCCGCAAGAAGGACATCATCATCACGGCGGGCGGCAAGAACCTCACGCCGGCCAACATCGAGAACGACCTCAAGCAGTCGCGCTGGATCTCCCAGGCGGTCATGCACGGCGACCGCCGGCCGTTCCCGGTCGTCCTCGTCACGCTCGACGAGGAGGAGATCGTCCCGTGGGCGCAGGGGCGCGGCATCGAGGACACGTCGATCCCCGCCCTGGCCAAGCACCCGGACGTGCTCGAGCTCGTCCAGGGCCTGCTCGACGAGGCCAACCGCAAGTACGCGCAGGTCGAGCAGGTCAAGAAGTTCTTCGTCCTGGACCACGACCTCTCACAGGAGACCGGCGAGCTGACGCCGACCCTGAAGGTCAAGCGCAACGTCGTCAACGACAAGTACGCCGCGCAGTTCGACGAGCTCTACGCCGGCGCCTGACCCGCGGGGCCGGACCGCACGGGCGGCCGTCCGCGCGTCGCTAGGCTGGCGACGTGCGGACGGACCCCAGCGACACCGGCGGGCTCTTCGTCGGGCGCCGGCCCGGCACGGCGCCCGTGCGCTACCGCGACCTGCCCGAGGGCGGGTCGGCGGGCCGCCGGCGCGCCGACGGCCTGCTGGCCAACGCGGTCCTCGCGCTCATGGTCTTCGTGAACCTCCTGTTCTGGGGGCCGATCCCGGCGGGCGCGCTGTGGCTCGCCTCGCAGGTGCAGTACTGGACCGACAGCGTCTCCCTCGGGATCGCCACCGGGTTCGGCGTCCTGCTCGCCGTGCTGTTCGGCGCCCTCTCGCTGCTCAAGCGCCTCGACGGCTTCTGGGTGCTCGTGCGCCGCGCCGCCGGCCACGACCAGCGCCAGGGCGTGATCGGCAAGGTCTTCGCCAGCACCGCCGCCGTCGGCGCGCTGCTGTTCGCCGCCTGGTTCCTGCTCGTGGCCGGGCCCGGCCCGTCGCTGGCGCCGACGGGGTAGGCCACCGGCTCGATGGCGCGCAAGGGCCTCTTCTCGTACTACCGCCAGTTCGAGGGCATGAGCGAGCGCGAGGTCAACGCGCAGCTCAAGGAGGCGGCCGACGAGCGTCGCCAGAAGGCCCTGTCCCGGGTCGAGCCGCTGGACCTCACCCAGACGACCTGGCCCGAGGTCCCCCACCCGGCGATCGTCGGCGCCATCACCTTCGCCGCCCGCCGCGGCCTGCACCGCTACGTCGATCGTGCGGCGGGCGAGCTGCGTTCGGAGGTCGCCCACCGCCACGGCGTGCCGGAGGACCGCGTCGCGGTCGGCGACGGCGCGGCGCAGCTGCTGTCCAGCGCGATCACCGCGCTCATGGAGCCGGGCGACGAGCTCGTCACGCCGTGGCCGAGCTACCCGCTCTACCCGCTGGCCGCGCGACGCGCCCGCGGCGTCGCGGTGCCGGTCGCCGGCCACGACGTCGACGCGGTGCTCGCCGCGGTCAACGACCGCACGCGGGTGGTCTGCCTGTGCAACCCCAACGACCCCACGGGCGAGCTCGTCGGCGTCGGCGACCTCGCGCGGCTGGCGCGAGCGCTGCCCGAGCGCGTCGTCCTGCTCGTCGACGAGGCGCTGCGCGACCACGTCGACGCGGAGCCGGCCGACGCCACCCTGCCCCTCCTGGGCGAGCACCCCCGCATCCTGCTCTTCCGCACGTTCAGCAAGGCGTGGGGCCTGGCAGGGCTGCGCTGCGGCTACGCGCTCGGCGGCCCCGGCGCGGAGGAGCTGCTGGACCAGCTCATGCCGGAGCTCGGCGTCGACGAGCTCGCGCAGGCCGGCTGCACCGAGGCGCTGCGCCACCACGCCGACCTCCCCGCGCGCCGCCGCGACCGCCTCGCCCCGCTGCGCGCGCGGCTGCTCGAGGAGCTCCGGGCGCGGGAGCTCGACGTGGCGCCGTCGCAGGCCAACGTCGTCTGGCTCGCCCCGCCCGGCGGCGACGACGCCGGCGTCGCGGTCGCCACCGCGCTGGACCGCCAGGGCGTGCGGGTCGGCTCGGGCGCCCAGCTGGGCGCCCCCGACCGCCTGCGCCTCGTCGTCCCGGTGCGCGAGCCGGACCTCGAGCGCCTGCTGCGCGCGCTCGACGTCGCGCTCGGCCGCGCGGCCTAGCGGCCTAGCCGCCGGCGACGGTCCGCCGGGGGCTGGCGCCCGTCGCCCACCCCAGCTGCGACGACACGACCGTGACGCGCAGCACCCGCCGGCGCGCGGCACGGCCGACGACGAACCGCACCCGGCCGGCGCGGACCTCCTTGCGACCGAGGTCGACCCAGCGCCGCCCGACGAGCCGCTGCACGTGGGCACGCTGGCCCTCTTGCGCCGGCGTGACGGTCGCGTCGAGGCGCACCCGACGACGGCCGACGGCGCGCGCCCGCAGCGCGACCCGGGGACGGACCTGCACCACCCGCGCCGGCGAGACGAAGGGCGGGACGGCGTCGACGGTGGCGTGCAGGACCAGCGGTCGGACGAGCGGTCCCGTGCGGAACGTCGCGCGGCCCGCAGCGTCCGTGGTGACGGCGGCCAGGCGCCCCCAGGCGGCGCCCTCGAAGCGCTGCAGCAGGACCTCGAGGCCGCCGGGCGCCAGGGCGGAGACGACGGTCGTGACGGTCGCCCGGCCGCCGTAGGCCACGGCGTCGGGCGCGAGCGTGTGGAGGCGGCTGATCCCCGGAGGCTGCGCGAAGGACCGCACCGGCGTGCGCGTCTCGCCCGTGGCGTTCACCGCCACCACGGCGAAGAAGACCGCCTTGCCGGGCTGGAGCCCGTCGAGGCGCGCGGTGAGCGTCTCGTTGGCGCCCGATCCGGAGACCTCGCCCGCGGCGGTGCGGCTGCCCAGCCGCGCCGTTGGCCCGTGCTCCACCCACCATCGCGTCGTCTGGCCTCGGGGGTCGAGCGTCGCGACGACCGCGGCGCTCTTCGGCGCGACCGGCGCCCCGGCGCGCAGGCTGAGCGCCGGCGGCTCGCCGGCGGCCGTCGTGTAGGCGACGGGCGCCCCGCTCGCCGTCCCGTCGGCGTTCGTCGCGACCACGCGCGCCTCGTAGGCCGTGGCGGGCGCGAGGCCGCTGACCGTGAACACCACGACCTCGCCAGCGGAGCCGTCGCCGACCGGCTCGACGGTCTGCGCCGGCGTCGTGCGGTCGAACGCCCCGGGCACCCCGTGCTCGACCTGCACGGTGGTCGGCAGGCCCCCGTGGTCGACCGCCGCGACCACCCGGACGCTCGACGACCGCACCTCCTCGACGGGCTGGGTGACGACCGCCGGGCCGGCGGCCTGGGCGTTCGCGGCCGGCGCCGCCGCGGCGACGAACGTCGCCAGCGCCAGCCGGAAGCGCGTCACTGGGCCGCGACGACGCGGCGGGCGCCGTGCGCGGTCACCCAGCCGCGAGCCGTCGGCGTCACGACGATGCGCACGACCGCGCGGCGCGTGCCGCGTGCCACGGCGAACCGCGCACGGCCACCGGCGACGGCCTTGCGCGCGACCGTCGTCCAGCGGGCGCCCACGAGGCGTTGCAATGCCGCGCGCTGACCGCGTTGCTGCGGCGTGATGGTCGCCTGGACGACCGCACGGCGACGACCGGCTGTGCGGACCGTCGATGCGACGCGCGGGCGGACGCCGAGCGTGCGCGGTTGCGACGTCAGCGGCGGAAGCGCCTTCGCTGCGACGCGCAGGAACAGCGGCGCCGTGACGCGTGGGGTGACGAACCTCCAGCGCCCCTGGGCGTCGACGGTCCCGGCGCCGAGGTCCTTCCAGGTGCCACCGTCGAAGGTCTGCAGCAGCACGGGCAGGCCGCCGAGCCCTCGCCCGCCGAGCTGGGCGGTCACCCGGGCTCGCGACCCGTAGCTCACCGCGTCGGACACGAGGTGGCGGACGCTGGCGAGCTCGGGACGGGTCGCGACGGCGCGCACGCCGCTGCGGGTCTCGCCCGCCGCGTTGGTGGCCACCACCTCCAGGTAGGTCGTCGTCGCCGGCTGGAGGTCGCCGATCGCGAACGTCCGGGTGCCTTGGGCGCCGGCGGGCACCTCCACCTCCGCCGTTCGCTGCCCGAGCGCGGGCGTCGGGCCGTGCTCGACCCAGAGCCTCGTCCTGGTGACGTGCGGGTCGACGTGCGCCAGGACGCCGATGGTCGTGGCCGAGACGGCCTCGGCGGTCCTGACGTCGACCTCCGGCCGCTTCCCGGCGGAGGTCGTGAAGCTCACGGTGGCACCGCGGGCGGTCTCGTCGTCGTCGGTCACGGCGATCCGGTACTCGTACGTCGTCGCCGGCGCGAGGTCGTTGACGAACACCGACACCGTCCGCGGGGCCCCGGTCGCACCGCTGACCACGCCGAGCGACTTGTCGAACGCGCCGGGCAGGCCGTACTCGAACCTCGCGGTCGCGCCGGCGTCTGCGGCGCCCACCGTCGCGCGCAGCCTGGCGCTGCTGTCGGTCACCGACTCCGGCTGGAGGGTGATGGCCGTCGGCGACTGGGCGGCCGCGGGCGCCGCCACCACGAGCGTGAGCAGGACGGCGAGCGCCGCGACGACCGCGCGGCGCACTAGGTCCCCGACCCCGACTGGCGCAGCAGTGTGCCCGTCGTCTGCTCGAGGATCTTGCGCCACGCCCGCGGGCGCTGCTCCTCGGCGCCGAAGTGCTTGACGACCTTGCGCACGCGCGTCGCGGAGATCTCGATGCCGTGGCGCTCGGTGATCGCGCGGTAGCGCTCGTAGTCGGTCGCGAGCTTCTGGGTGACCGACTCGAAGCCGTGGCGGGCGATGTCGACGCGGCTCGTGAAGTTCATGATCGACGTCTGGAACATCAGCTCGTCGTCGGGCTCGGGCTCGATCAGCAGGATGTCGACGCCCGGGTAGCGGTCCTCCCACTGCTTGGCCATCTCGTGCAGGCGCTGGTAGGCGAGGAGCTTGAAGGCCTGGTAGCCGATCTGCGGCAGGCCCATGTCGCTGACGTGGCGCGGCCGCGAGCCGAGCAGGCTGCCGACCTGGTGGGTGAAGTCGTTGACGTACGGGACGAGCGGGTTGACGACGACCACGAACTTCGCGCCGGCCTCGACCGCGATGTCGAGGTTCGTGGTGGAGACGATGCCGCCGTCGACGAGCTCGCGCTCCTTGACCTTCGCGGGCTCGTAGACCATCGGCAGGGCGGTCGACGCGCGCACGGCGGTCGAGATCGGGACGTCGTCCCAGCCCTGGGCGCCGAAGACGATGCGCTCGCACGTGTCGAGGTCGGTCGCCGCGAGGTAGAGCTCGCCCTCGAGCTCGCGGAAGTCGTCGCTGCGGTCCGGGTCGCTGAGGACGGTGCGGACGTAGCCCTCGATCCCGGCCCCGGAGTAGACGCCGGCGGGCATCCCCTCGGCCATCCCGAGCACCCAGTCCATGAGCGAGGTCTGCGTCCAGTGGGGCAGCAGCTCGCGCGCCACCTTGACGAACTGCCACGGCAGCAGGGCGCCGCGCTTGGCGTACTCGAGGAGGTTGGGCCGCAGGAGCTGGCCGAGGTCGATGTCGCGAAACGGCGTCGGCACCTGCTGGTTGACGACGCGCATCATCTCCTCGGGCGTCACGCCGTTGGCGGTGAGCGCCGCGACGAACGAGCCGGCGGAGGTGCCGACGTAGACGTCGAACTGGTTGACGGTCCGGTTGACCGACAGCAGGTCGAGCGCCCGCAGCGCGCCGATCTCGTAGACGCCGCCGGTGAACCCGCCGCCGCCGAGCACGAGCGCCGTCTTCGAGCGCCGCCGGCGGCGCTTGCGCTGCCCGGTCTGGCGCGGCTGCTTGCCCCCGTCGAGCGTGACGACGTTCCCCATCCTCGGCCAAGCGTACCCGCGGGCCCTGCCGCCTCGCGCCGTCCGCGTCCGGACATGATCAGGGGCCGCGCAGCGGCTCGGCGGCGCCGGCGGTGTCCGTAGCCTGCAGTGCCCGCGATGCCGCTCCGCCACCGCCTCGCGTGCGCCGCGCTGAGCGCCGCGGCGCTCGCCGCTGCCGCGCCCTCCCCCGCCGCCGCGCTCAGCGCCGACGCCGTGCGCCAGCGCCTGGCCCAGCTCGCCCCGGGCCTCGGCGGCGCCTCCGGCGCCTACGTCGTCGACCTCGACGACGCCGGCGACGAGGTGCTGTTCCGCCGCCGCGAGGACGTCGCCCGGATCCCGGCGTCCAACGAGAAGCTCTTCACCACCGCGGCCGCGCTGCTGCGCTTCGGCCCGAACGCGACGCTCGACACGACGCTCCACGTCCCCGAGGGCGTGGCCGTGGACGACGAGGGCGTCCTGCGCTCCGACGTCTTCCTCGTCGGCGCCGGCGACCCCTCGCTCGACGACCGCGACCTGCGCGGGCTGGCCCAGCAGCTGCGCGATGCCGGCGTGCAGCGGATCACGGGGGGCGTCGTGGGCGACGAGACGCTCTTCGACGCGCGCCGCGGCGGCCCGCGGACCGGCTTCGCCGCCGACCGCGACATGGGCGGCTGGCTCAGCGCGCTGGCCTGGGGCCACGGCCGCGCCTACCCCGGCGGCAACCCGGCGGTCGTGGCCGCCAACCGGCTGCAGCTCTTCCTCAAGCAGGCGGGGATCAAGGTCGGGCGCAAGGGCCGCGCCGGCTCCCTGGGCGACCTGCCCGGGACGCAGGTGGCCAGCGTCCCGTCGCCCCCGATCCGCCAGCTCGCGGCGATCACGAACCAGCCGTCGGACAACTTCTACGCCGAGACGCTGCTCAAGGGCCTGGGCGCGCGCTTCGGCGACGCGGGGACCACGGGCGCCGGCCTGGCCGTCGTCCGCGCGCAGCTCGCGAGCTTCGGGATCCACCCGAGGCTCGCCGACGGCTCGGGGCTCTCGCGGGCCAACCGCGTCACGCCGCGCCAGCTCGTCCGGCTGCTCGACCGCATGGCCGGCCAGGAGATCGCGGGCGCGTGGGACGCGTCGCTGGCGCGCTTCGGCCAGACCGGGACGCTGGCCAAGCGCCTGCGCGGCACGCAGGCCGCGCGGTCCTGTCGCGGCAAGACCGGGACGATCAACGGGGTCAGCGCCCTCTCGGGCTACTGCACCTCGCGCGACGGCGGCCTCGTGGCCTTCTCGTTCCTCTCGAACGGCGTGTGGCCGACGGGCGCCAAGCGCGTCGAGGACCGGATGGTCCGCGTCATCGCGAACTTCGACGGCTAGCCGCGGCGCAGCACGGCGGGGCGGCCCGCGGCGCGGAAGGCCTCGCGGCCGACACGGACCTGGACCGTCACCGTCAGCCGGTGCGCCGCGCGCACGGCGGCGCAGCGGCGGCCGGCCTGCGCGCACCGCCGCAGCGGGACGCGCACCGTCCGTCGGCCCGCCCGGGCCGCGACCGACGGCGTGACCGCGCCGTCCCGGAAGGCGAGGCGCACCCGGCCCGCGGCGGGCAGGGCGACGCGGACCGCGACGCCTCCGCCGGGACGCCAGCGCCTCGAGGTGATCCGGGCCGTGGCCTTCGCGGCCGGGTGGGCCGGGCCGGCGGCGCACTCCGGCGCGACCGGGCAGCGCAGCGGCGGCTCCTCACGGGTCCCGGAGCCCGTCGTCGCCGTCGCGCCGAGCGCGTCCGGCGCGATGCCCACCAGCCCGAGGAGGTCCGCCTGCGGGAAGACGAGCTGGGAGCAGGTCGAGCGCGGGATGCGCGCTGGGTCGGCCGGACCCGGATGGCCCAGCGCGTCCGCGGTGAGGGCGAACGACACGGCGTCGGCGGCGAGGAAGATGTGGTCGAGGCCGTCGACGAAGGCCCGGCCGGGGCACACGTCCTGGATCTGCATCGAGCGTCCGGCGCCCGGCGGCAGCTCGTTCACCGCGGGCTGCGGCGCGACGGTCGAGTCCGGCAGCGTCCCGATCGCCGTCACGTCCGGCCCGTCGGGGAACGCGAAGCGCCGCATCGCCGCCATGAACCGGGAGCCCTTGCCGAACTGCACGAGCGACGTCTGGCATCCGTCGTCGCAGCGGTGGCCGAGGCCCGTGGAGCCCTCGTCGTAGAGCCCTGCGAGCCCGACGACGTCGTCGACCTGCGGCGCGAGCTCCGGCGCGAGGCGCAGCGCCGCGACGACGTGGAAGCCGCCCTGGCTGTGGCCGATCAACGACACCTTGCGCCCGCCCGCCCGAGCGATGACCTCGCGCAGGGCGGCGTTGACGACCGGCATGGAGTCCTGGACGTCGACCGTCCCGCGCTGCGGCAGGTCGACGGTGCAGATGCCGTGGCCGCGCTCGCGAAGCGCCTTGGCGAAGCCCCACGACCAGTTCGTCCGCGAGTCCACGTTCGTGCCGTGGACGAGCAGGAGCGGGGTCGCGGGCCGGCTCGCCACGCCGGCGTCGCAGACGAGCGCGTCGGCCGCGTGGGCGCGCGGGGCGCAGGCGGCGAGGCCGGCCAGCGCAGCCGCGGCGAGAGCGAGGCTCCGGCGTCGCACCCGCGTCAGCGACGCGGGCGCTTGCAGCCGGCCTTGAACGGGCAGCGCAGCGCCGGCTCGCGCGTCGTGACGACGCTCTCGGGCGCCTTGGCCTGCGAGAACTCGCGGAAGCTGCGCATGAACGTGGGGAAGTCGGCGCCCGGCATGAGCACCTGCCCGCAGACGCCGCGGTCGATCCGGCCGGCCCGGGCGACACCGCGGTGGTCCAGCGCGTCCTTGGCCAGCGCGAAGGCGACGGCGTCGCCGATGAGCGAGATGTGGTCGAAGCCGTAGAAGAACTTCCGGCCGGGGCAGACGTCCTGGATCTCGATCGACGTGCCGCGGCCCGAGGGGGGCCGGTTGACCGCCGGCTGCGGCGTGACCGTCGCGTCGGCCGTCGAGCCGATCGCGGTGATGCGTGAGCCCGAGGGCATCGGCAGCCGCTTGAGGGCCCTGGTGAAGTTCGAGCCCGCAGCGAGCTGCAGCAGCGCCGGCTCGCAGCCGTTGGCGCACGCGGCGGCGACGCCGTCGGACCCGCGCGTGTAGCCGCCGCCCAGGCCGATGACGTCGTCGACGCGCTTGGCGAGGCTCGGCGCGGTGCGCAGGACGGCCGCGGCGTGGAAGGCGCCCTGGCTGTGGCCGATGAGCGAGACCTTCCGGCCCCTCGCCCGGCGGATGACCTCGCGCAGCGCCTGCTCGACGCGCTTGAGGGACGTCTGGACGTCGCCCAGGGCGCGGCGCGGGAGGTCGATCGTGCAGATGCCGTGGCCGTCGTTGCGCAGCACGCGCGCGTAGCCCCAGGACCAGCTGACGCCGGCGTCGGTGTTCGTGCCGTGGACGAGGAGGAGCGGCGTCTTGCCGTTCGCCAGGCCCGAGTCGCAGCGCAGGCCCGTCACCGACGCGGCGTTCGCCGCGGGCGCCACCGCGAGCGCGACCAGCAGCGTCGCGACGAGGGACGCGAAGAGAGCTCCCCACCTCATGCGTCCAACCTACCGGCGCCCGCGCGGTCCTCGTCGCGCTTCACGTCACGTTCCTCGGCATCCGCGCGCCCGCGCCTGATGGCCCGCGTCCGCCGCGCTCAGCGCCCGCGTCGCGGCGGCGGCTCGGCCGGGGTGGGCGCCGGCGCGTCGCCGAGCTGCTCGAGCAGCGCCGCTTCGTCGATGACGGGGATCCCGAGGCGCTCGGCCTTCGTGAGCTTCGAGGCGCCGGGCGAGTCACCGGCCACGACGACGTCCGTCTTGCCCGAGACCGAGCCGGTGACCCGGCCGCCCGCGGCGACGATCCGCTCCGTGGCGTCCTCCCGCGTGAGGTCGGGCAGCGTCCCGGTGAGCACGTACGTCCTGCCGGCCAGCGGCCCCTCCCCCGGCGGCGGGCCCTCGACCTCGAAGCTCAGGCCCTGCTCGCGCAGGTCGGCGACGAGCGCGCGCAGCTGCTCGTCGGCCAGCTGGTCGTGGATGACCTGGGCCATCTTGGGGCCGATGCCGGGCGTCCCCGCGATCTCCTCGGGCGGGGCGTCCAGCAGCGCGTCGATCGTGCGGAAGTGCTGGGCGAGGTTGCGGCCGGTGACGAACCCGACCTCCTCGAGGCCGATGGCGAAGAGCACCCGCCCGAAGGGCCGGGCCTTCGAGCGCTCGATCGAGTCGACCATCCGCCGGGCGCTGATCGCCCCGACGCCCTCGAGCTCCTGCAGGCGCTCGGGGGTCAGCCGGTAGAAGTCCGCCGCCGTCCTGACCAGGCCGGCCTGCTGGAGCATCCACACCTGCTTCTCGCCGAGGCCGTCGACGTCCATGGCGCCCTGCGAGACGAAGTGCTTGAGCAGCTGCCACTGGCGCGCCGGGCACGCGCGGTTCGGGCAGCGCGTGAAGACGGCTCCCTCGGGCTTGACCGTCGGCGTGTCGCACGACGGGCAGCGCGCGGGCGGGCGGGGTGGGTCGGCCCGGCCCTCGCGCTCGGCGGCGTGAGGCGCCGGCGACAGCACCTGCGGGATCACGTCGCCCGCGCGCAGGACGATGACGTCGTCGCCCTCGCGCAGGTCCTTGCGCGCGAGGTCCTCCTCGTTGTGCAGCGTCGCGAGCTTCACCGTGACGCCGCCGACGTGGACGGGCTCGAGGTTGGCGAACGGGTGCAGGTCGCCGAACTTGCCGACGTTCCACATGATCGACGTGAGGCGCGTCACCGCCGTCGTCGGCGGGAACTTCCAGGCGATCGCCCAGCGCGGGTCGCGCCCCACGACGCCCAGGCGCCGCTGCAGCTCGTAGTCGTCGACCTTCACGACGACGCCGTCGATCTCGAAGTCCAGCGCCCCGCGGCGCTCCTCCCACGCGCGGCACTGCGCGACCGCGTCGTCCTCACCGTCGACGACCGCGATGTCCGGGTTCACCGGGAAGCCGTGCTCGCGCAGCCACTCCAGCGCCTCGGAGTGGCGTTCGAGGTCCAGGCCCTCGCGCGCGCCGATGCCGTAGGCCCAGAACGACAGCGGCCGCTGCGCCGCCAGCGCCGGGTCGAGCTGGCGGATCGTCCCCGCGGCGCTGTTGCGCGGGTTCATGAACGTCGACAGGCCCTGGGCGGCGCGACGCTCGTTGAGCGCGGTGAAGTCCGGCAGCGACATGTAGACCTCGCCGCGGACCTCGACGAGCGCGGGGACGTCGCCGCCCTCGAGGCGCAGCGGGATCGCGCGCATCGTGCGCAGGTTGTGGGTGACGTCCTCGCCGACCTCGCCGTTGCCGCGCGTGGCGCCCCGCTCGAGCACGCCGTCGCGATAGAGCAGCGACATCGCCAGGCCGTCGATCTTCGGCTCGCAGACGAAGGTGAACGCCGGGTCCTCGATCCCCTCGCGCGCCAGGTGGTTGCGCATCCGCCCCACCCACGCGCGCAGCTCGTCCTCGCTGCGCGCGTTGGCCAGGGAGAGCATCGGCTGCAGGTGCCTGACCTTCTCCAGCGCGCCGACCGGCTCGCCGCCGACGCGCTGGGTCGGCGAGTCGGGCGTGACGAGCTCCGGGTGCTCGGCCTCGATGCGCCGCAGCTCCTCCATGAGCGCGTCGAACGCGTCGTCGCCGATCTCCGGGTCGTCGAGGACGTAGTACTGGTGCTCGTGGTGGCGGATCTGCGCGCGCAGCTCCTCGGCGCGGGTGGCGGCGTCGGTCGCCGCCACCGGCTACTCCACCTCCTCGGCCGCGGGCGCGACGAGGCGGCCGAGCTCGGCCATCGACAGCGGGCCGATGCCGTCGTGCTGGGTCAGGTCGAGGTGGACCGGGGTGACGGAGATGCGCCCCGCATGGACCGCCGCGAGGTCGGTCCCCGGCTCGTCCTCGAAGCCCGGGTCGGAGCCGTAGATCCACAACGTGCGCCGGGCGCCCTCGCCCTCGCCCGTGTCCTCGAGGCGGTCGCGGTAGATCCGCTTGCCCAGGCGGCAGACCTCGACGCCCTCGGCATCGCCCGCGGGGACGTTGACGTTGAGCAGCGTCGAGGGCGGCAGGGGGACGTCCTCGAGCTCCTCGACCAGCCGGGCCGTGAAGCGCGCGGCCTGCCCGAAGGAGAACTCGACGCCGAGCCGGAAGTCCATCTCGCGCTTGAGCGACTGCTGGGAGACGGCGATCGCCGGCAGCCCCAGCACGAGGCCCTCCATCGCGGCCGCGACGGTCCCCGAGTACGTCACGTCGTCGCCGAGGTTGGCGCCGTGGTTGATGCCGGCGACGACCAGGTCGGGCGCCCAACCCTCGACGAGGCCCAGCGACGCGAGGCGGACGCAGTCGACGGGCGTGCCGTCGCACGAGAAGGCCGGCGTGGAGCCGTCGTCACCGAGGTCGACGCGCTCGACCATGAGCGGGCGGCGCGTGGTGATGCCGCGCCCGATCGCCGACCGGTTGCCGTCGGGCGCGATCGTGACGAGGTCGATCCCGTCGACCTCCTGCAGCGCCGCGCGCAGGGTCTGGAGGCCCTCGGCCTCGATGCCGTCGTCGTTCGTGAGGAGGACCCGCATCTGTGCTCGGGACCTACCCTACGACGCCTCCGCGAGCGCGCCCGGAGCTGTCACAGAGTTGGCACGGAGTCCTTCCACGGCGTCGGCCCGTCGCCGTGGGACACGCCCGCCAGCGCCAGCCCGTGCGGCGGCGCCGTGGGTCCCGCCTCGCGCCGGTGGGCCCCGCCCAGCAGCGCGACGAACTCCCCAAGCGAGCGCCGGCCGCCGCCGACCTGGAGCATGGTCCCGACGAGGATCCGGTTCATCTGGCGCATGAAGGCGTCGGCCTCGATGCGGAACTCGAGGACGTCGTCGGCGGTGCGCGTCCAGGAGGCCGCGAGGACGTCGCGCGTGAAGCGCACGTGCTCGGTGTCGGTCGGGGTGAAGGCGGTGAAGTCGTGCGTCCCGGCGAGCGCCGTCGCACAGGCCTGCAGCGCCTCGAGGTCGACGCCGTGGCGCCAGTGCAGCGTCGTCGTGCGGCGGAACGGGTCGGGGGCCTCGCGCGCGAGGACGCGGTAGCAGTAGCGCCGCGAGGTCGCCCACCGCCGCGCGTCGAAGCCGTCGGGTGCCGGCTCGCAGGCGAGCGCCGCGACGTCGCCCGGCAGCAGCGCGTTCAGGCTGCGCAGCCGCACCGGCTCGCCGGTGTAGGAGGCCACCTGCTCCCACGCGTGCACGCCGGCGTCCGTCCGTCCCGCGACGGTCAGCGGCGTCGGCTCCCCGCGGTGCAGCACCGCGAGCGCCTCCTCGACGACCCCCTGCACCGTCCGCTGCCCGCCGGGCTGCCGGGCCCAGCCCGCGAACGCGGTCCCGTCGTAGGCGAGGGTGAGGCGCGTCGTCGCCATCGGCCGCGGAGCGTACGGCTAGCGCGTCTCGCTCACCGCCGCGCGCGCCTGCACCTCGTGCTCGTTGTCGCGGTAGCCCTGCCACAGGTAGGACGTCCACATCCGCAGCGGCCGGTGCTGGAACTGCCAGACGTGGCACAGCTCGTGGACGACGAGGTCCTCGGGCACGTCGGCCATCGGCATCCTCACGAGCACCAGCGGTCCGATCGCGTAGCCGCGGAAGCGCCGGAACCACGGAAGGCCGAAGAGCCACGGCGTGCTCCTGACCCGCACGCGCCGGACGTCGACAGGACGGGGGAAGAGGCGCAGGCGGTCGAGGCGGGCCTTGGCCGCGGTGACGAGCTCCTCCTCGCGGGCGCTGCGGGGCATGGGAGCATGGTCGCGGATGGAGGCGCGACCCATGGACGCCGAGCTCGAAGGCTACGCGTGGTTGCCGCGGATGCTCGACAAGGCGCGGCTGACGGCGGCCGGTGAGGCCGACGGGCTCACGTTCGGGTGTCCCGTCGACCACACGTGCCTCGCGCGACTGGGCGTGGCGCAGGACGAGCTCTACGCCCTCGCGGTCGAGCACGACGACGCCGGCGTGCTCGCGGCGTTGCGGGCGCGGCCGGCGGGACTGCCGAGCGCGCAGGAGGCGTGGTTCGACGCGGTCGCGGTCGAGGACGAGCTCCAGGAGCGCGGGACCTACCTGCGCGTGCGCGCGGCGGCCGACCTGCCGGCAGACCGCGAACGTGCCGGGCGGGTGTTCGACGGCGCCGACCACGGCGCGGGCGTGACGGTCGTCGTCCTGCAGCTCGACGCGGGCGCGAGCGAGGGCGAGGAGCATGCGCACGAGACCGAGGAGGTCATCGCCGTCACGGCCGGGGCAGCGCACATGACGCTCGGGGCGGTGCAGCAGCGGATCGTGCGAGCCGGCGAGGTCGTGCGGGTGCCGGCGGGCGTGGCGCACTCCCTGCGGGCGACGGCTGACGGGGCGCTCGTGGCGGTGGCGGCGCGCGTGGCCTGAGCGGAGCGCCGTTCGCGCTGTGGGTCGTGGCGCGGGCGTCCGCTTCTCGGGACCGAGGAGGGGACAGCCACCCGCAGTCCAGGGGCAGCAGGCGGCGTTCGTGACCCTGGAGTTGACCGCCTATGAGGCGGTCAACTTCAGGGTCACGGTGCGCAGGGCGGTGGAGTCCAGGGTCAGCGGCGCCCGGCGACCAGACCGCCCCGCGAACCACGCCGCGGCCAGTCCCTGCGCTCCCTCACCGCCGGGCAGCGACCGTGCCGCCCCGCCCAGCCCGCCTGAGCGGAACGCCACCCCAGAACGACCGAGGGCGGCCATCAAGGCCGCCCCCGGAGGAAGACTGACGCGCGACGCGCGCTAGACGAGCTCGAGGAAGACCATCTCGGTCGAGTCCGACCGACGCGGTCCCAGCTTCAGGATGCGCGTGTAGCCGCCCGGGCGCTCGGCGTAGCGCGGAGCGACCTCCTCGAAGAGCTTGTGCACCGCGAACTTGTCCTGGCCCAGGGCGCTGAGGGCCTGCCGGCGGGCGTGGAGGTCGCCGCGCTTGGCGAGGGTGATGAGCTGCTCGAGCTCGGGCTTGACGGCCTTGGCCTTCGCCTCGGTCGTCTTGATCCGCTCGTGCTCGATGACCTCCTTGCAGAGGTTGCGCATGAGCGCCTTGCGGTGCGCGGCGTCGCGGCTGAGCTTGCCGCGGGTCTTCTGGTGACGCATCGTCCTATGGCCTTCCGGAGTCCTGAGGGTCCTAGTCCTCGCGCAGGTCCAGGCCGCGCGCGTGGAGGGTCTCGATGACCTCGTCGATCGACTTCTTGCCGAAGTTCGGGATCGCGGCCAGCTCGCCCTCGCTCTTGGAGATGAGGTCGCCGACGGTCTGGATGCCGGCGCGCTTGAGGCAGTTGTAGGAGCGGACGCCGAGCTCGAGCTCCTCGATGAGGATGTCGTGCATCGGGCCGCCGGCGCCACCGCCGGCGCCGTTGACGCCCACGACGTCGCCCGCCTCGAGCGACGACGGACCGCCGGCGCCCACGCGGAGCTCCTCGACGCGGTCCGGGTCGGTGAAGATCGCCAGCTGCGAGATGAGGATCTCCGCGGCCTCGCGCAGCGCGGCCTGCGGGTCGATCGAGCCGTCGGTCTCGATGTCGAGCGTGAGCTTGTCGTAGTCGGTGCGCTGGCCGACGCGGGCCTGCTCGACCGAGTAGGCGACGCGGCGCACGGGCGAGAAGATCGAGTCGATCGGGATGACGCCGATCGGCTGGTCGGGGGACTTGTTGTCCTCCGCCGGGCGGTAGCCACGACCGCGGCCGATCGTCATGTACATCTCGAGCTTCGTCTTCTTCTCGAGCGTCGCGATGTGCGCGTCGGGGTTGAGCACCTCGACGCCGGCGGGCAGGTCGACGTCCTTGGCGGTGATCTCACCCGGGCCGGTGACGACGAGCGGCGCCTCGACCTCGGTGGCGTCCGAGTGCATGCGGCACACGATGCCCTTGAGGTTGAGGACGATGTCGGTCACGTCCTCCTTGACGCCGTTGATCGTCGAGAACTCGTGCGCGACGCCCTCGATGCGGACGCTCGTGACGGACGCCCCGGCCAGCGACGACAGCAGCACCCGGCGCAGGGAGTTGCCGAACGTGTAGCCGAAGCCGCGGTCGAGGGGCTCGATGACGAACGAGCCGCGGTTCTCCTCGACGGACTCAGCCGTGATGCGGGGGATCTGGAAGTCGAGCATCTGGGTCCTGTTCTTCGGGGGTGGTCGGCGGGGTGGGTGCGGAGGCCGCCGTCCTCAAGCGAGCGCGCGCCGCGCGCCGCCCGACGCGGGCGGCAGCGCGCGCGGCGGGGACTACTTGGAGTAGAGCTCGACGATGAGCTGCTCCTGCACGGGCGTCGTGATCTCACGACGCTCGGGCTTGCGCAGCACGCGCGCGGTCAGCGCGTCATGGTCGGCCTGCAGCCAGGCCGGGACGGACGCGGTCAGCTCCGTGGCGTCGCGGATGACGGCCTCGACGGGCGTCTCCGCCTTGACGGCGATGACGTCGCCCTCGCGCACCTGGTAGCTGGGGATGTCGACGCGACGGCCGTTGATCGTCCAGTGGCCGTGGCGGATCATCTGGCGGGCCTGGCGGCGCGACGCGGCGAAGCCGAGGCGGACCAGGACGTTGTCGAAGCGCGCCTCGAGCAGGCCGAGCAGGTTCTCGCCCGTGATGCCGGGCTGGCGGCTGGCCTTGTCGTAGTAGCGGCGGAACTGCTTCTCCAGCACGCCGTAGTAGCGGCGGGCCTTCTGCTTCTCGCGCAGCTGGACGCGGTACTCCGACTGCTTCTGGCGGCCGCGGCCGTGGTCGCCCGGCGGGTACGCGCGGCGCTCGACGCCGCACTTGTCGGTGAGGCAGCGCTCGCCCTTCAGGAAGAGCTTCTGCCCCTCACGACGGCACTGCTTGCACTGGGCATCGGTGTTGCGAGCCATGGAAGTTCCTCAGACGGCGGGGTCAGACACGGCGCCGCTTGCGCGGGCGGCAGCCGTTGTGGGCCTGCGGGGTGACGTCGCGGACGCCGAGGACCTCGAGGCCCGCGGCCTGCAGCGAGCGGATGGCGGTCTCGCGGCCCGAGCCCGGGCCCTTCACGAAGACCTCGACCTTCTGGAGCCCCTGCTCGATGCCCTTGCGCGCGGCGGCGTCGGCCGTGACCTGCGCAGCGAAGGGGGTCGACTTGCGGGAGCCCTTGAAGCCCGCGCCACCGGCGGACTCCCACGCGATGACGTTGCCCTCACGGTCGGTGAGGGAGACGATCGTGTTGTTGAAGGACGTCTTGATGTGCGCCTGGCCGACCGGGATGTTCTTCTTCGGCTTGCGGCGGCCGCGCTGCGGGCGCTTGGGAGCGGGGCTCACTACTTCTTGCCTGCCTTCTTCTTGCCGGCCACGGACATGCGCTTGGGACCCTTGCGCGTGCGGGCGTTCGTCTTGGTCTTCTGCCCGCGCACCGGCAGGCCGCGCTGGTGGCGGCGGCCGCGGTAGCACTGGATCTCGATGAGGCGCTTGATCGCCTGCGAGCGCTCACGGCGCAGGTCACCCTCGACGGTGACGTCGCGGTCGATCATGTCGCGGAGCTTGCCCACCTCGTCCTCGGTGAGGTCCCGGACCTTCGTGTCCGGGTGGATGCCGCACTCCGCGAGGAGCTGGTTCGAGGTCGACCGGCCGATGCCGTACACGTACGTGAGGCCGATCTCGATGCGCTTGTTCAGGGGGATGTTGACCCCGGCGATGCGAGCCATGCTGGACCTAGCCCTGGCGCTGCTTGTGGCGCGGGTTCTGGCAGATCACGAGCACCCGGCCATGGCGGCGGATGATCTTGCACTTCTCGCACATCGGCTTGACCGACGGTCGTACCTTCATGATCCCTTTCCAAGCTGGTTCGGACCCGCCTGGAGCTCTGGCAACCGCGAGGTTGCCGCTACCCCAGCCGGGGGCGCGTGCGCGCACGGACTCGCGCAGGCACGCGGACCCGCCACGATAGCAAGCTCGCGCCCGAACGGTCTGCGCGCCGAGCCGGCCGCTCAGGCGGCCGCTGCGGGCGCTTCCACGCCGAGCAGCTCGTGCCAGGGGTTGAGGATCCGGGGACCCTCGGCGGTCACGGCGATCGTGAACTCGAAGTGCGCGGCCAGCGAGCCGTCCTGGGCGTAGATCGCCCAGCCGTCGTCGCCCATCCGGACCATGTGCCGGCCCGCGGTGGTCATCGGCTCGACGGCGAGGACCATGCCCTCCTCGAGCAGCGGCCCGCGGCCCGGGTCCCCGTAGTTCGGGATCTGCGGGTCCTCGTGCATGTCGCGGCCGATGCCGTGGCCGACCAGCGAGCGCACGACGCTCAGCCCCTCGGCCTCGACGACGGCCTGGACCGCGTGCGAGACGTCGCCGAGCCGGTTGCCGACCCGGCACTGCTCGACGGCCGCGAACAGCGAGCGCTGCGTGACCTCGAGGAGCTTCTCGGCGACCGGCGTGACCTCCCCGACCGGGAACGTGCAGGCGCCGTCGGCGACCCAGCCGTCGTAGGTGACGCCGATGTCGACGGACAGGATGTCCCCGCGCGTCAGGCGGTAGGGCCCCGGGATGCCGTGGACCACCATGGAGTTGGGCGAGACGCAGATCGAGCCCGGGAAGCCGCGGTAGCCCTTGAACGACGGCTCGGCGCCCTGCGAGCGGATGAACTTCTCCGCCGCCAGGTCGAGCTCCGCCGTCGTGACGCCCTCGCGCACCTTGCCCGCGAGGAGCTTCATGCAGCGCGCGTGGATCGCGCCCGCCGCCGCCATGCGGTCGATCTCCTCGGGCGTCTTGCGGATGATCATGGCGTCGAGGCTAGAGCTCGTCCTCGAGGCGCAGCGTGGCCACGGTCGCCCGGATGTGGTCGTGGACCTCGGTGGGCGACCGGGTGCCGTCGAAGCGCCGCAGGAGCCCGCGGTCCTCGAACCACCCGACGAGCGGGGCGGTCTTGTCGTGGTAGGCGACGAGGCGCTTCTCCACGGTCTCGGGCTTGTCGTCGTCGCGCTGGACGAGCTTCGAGCCGTCCTGGTCGCAGACGCCCTCGTGCTTGGGCGGGTCGAACTCCACGTGGTAGACGTGGCCGTTCTTGGCGCACGTGCGCCGGCCCGTGAGGCGGCGGACGATCTCGTCGTCGGGGACGTCGATGAGCAGCGCGGCGGTGAGCTTGCGCTCGCGCTCCTCCAGGGCCTTGGTCAGCGCCTCGGCCTGGCCGACCGTGCGCGGGAAGCCGTCGAGCAGGAAGCCGTCGTCGGCCTCGCCCAGCGCCTCGAGCGTCACGCCGATGATGATCTCGTCCGGGACGAGCCCGCCCTCGTTCATGATCGGCTCGGCCTGCTTGCCGAGGTCCGTGCCCTCGGAGACCGCGGCGCGGAGCATGTTGCCCGTCGAGAGGTAGGGCAGGTCGAAGTCCTGCGTCAGGCGCTCGGCCTGCGTGCCCTTGCCGGCCCCGGGAGGGCCGAGGAGGATGAGGTTGAGCTCGGAGGGCACGACGGCGACGGGAGATCCGGAGGAGCGGGAGGTCCGCTCGAAGCGGCGGCGGGGACGGGGGGACCCGGGGGAAGGCGGCATCGTAGGCGATCCGTCGCGCGGGCGGCTACTTCAGGAAGCCCTCGTAGTTGCGCATCATGAGCTGCGCCTCGAGCTGCTTCATCGTGTCGAGCGCCACGCCGACGACGATGAGCAGGGACGTCCCGCCGAAGAAGAAGTTCGCCGAGGTCTGGGCGAGCAGGATCGTCGGCAGCGCCGCGACGGCCGCGAGGTACAGCGCCCCCGGGAAGGTCAGGCGGGCGAGGATGCGGTCCAGGAACTCCGCCGTCGGGCGGCCCGGCCGCACCCCCGGGATGAAGCCGCCGTACTTCTTCAGGTTGTCGGCCTGGTCCACCGGGTTGAACGTCACCGCGGTGTAGAAGTACGTGAAGAGGATGATGAAGATCGCCTCGCCGATCACGTAGGGCGCGTCCTGCGGGTCGAAGAACGCGGCGAGGTCGTTGGCCGTGTTCGACGTGACGAGCTGGCCGATCGTGGGCGGGAAGGCCATGATCGACGCGGCGAAGATGACCGGGATGACGCCGGCCATGTTCACGCGCAGCGGCAGGTAGGTCTGGCCGCCGCCGCTCATGCGCCGGCCGATCACGCGCTTGGCGTACTGGACCGGGATGCGGCGCTGGCCCTCCTGGATGAAGACCACCGCCGCGATCACCGCGAGGGCGACGAACGGCATCATCACCTTGAAGACCTGGTCCGGGTTGGTCCACCACGCCTGGATGCCGTTGGGCAGGCCGCTGACGATCGACGCGAAGATCATCAGCGAGATGCCGTTGCCGATGCCCCGCTGGGTGATCAGCTCGCCCATCCACATCAGGAGCACCGTGCCGGCGGTGAGGCAGGTCACGATGAGGAAGACCGTCGGGGCGTCGAAGCCGTCGATGACCGGCTGGCCGGCGTTGGCCTCGAAGGAGCGGAAGAGGAAGACGTAGCCGATGGCCTGGCCGAACGCGAGGCCGACGGTGAGGTAGCGCGTGTACTGCGTGATGCGCTGCTGGCCGACCTCGCCCTCCTTCTGCAGCTTCTCCAGCGACGGGACGACGACCGTCAGGAGCTGCAGGATGATCGAGGCCGTGATGTAGGGCATGATCCCCAGCGCGAACAGCGCGATGCGGCCGAGGCCGCCGCCGCTGAAGACGTTGAGGAGCTGCAGCACGCCGCCGCCGCCGAACTGCTCCTGGATGTCGTTGACCGCATCCACGTTCACGCCCGGCACGGGGATGTGCGAGCCGACCCGGTAGAGGGCCAGGATCAGGGCGGTGAAGGCGAGCTTCTTGCGGATCTCGCCCACCGTGAAGGCGCTGAGGATGGTCGACAGCATGCGACGGCCAAGGGTAGCCGGAAGCCCGTCGCGCCCGCGCACCGCCGTCCAGCGGCATCGCGCGCCGCTCAAGCGGCCGGGGCGACGCGCCGATCCGAGGTGCGATGCCGGCAAGGGGAGCGTCGTCGTTCGTGCTGGCCGCCGCCGTGGCGGCGGGCCTCGCGCTGCCCGGCGGCGCGCAGGCCCAGCGCCCCGTCTGCCCCATCCCGGTGCTCTGCGTGCAGCCCCCGGCCGAGTCGCCCGTCGGCCTGCCCGCCGACGACCTGCCGCCGGTCCCCTCTCCCGCCGCGCCGCCCGCGCCCGCGACGCCGGGCCAGCCCCAGCCGTCGACCACGCTGCCGCCCGGCCTGCCGCCGGGCTTCGACCCGTCGTCGGCCGACTCCCCCGCCGCGCCGCCCGCGCCCGAGCGCGCCCTGCGCTCGCGCACCGGCGGCCCGGGCGCCGACCGCGTTCGCGGCAGCGCCCGCGGCGACGACCTGCGCGGCCTCGAGGGTCCCGACCTCGTCTCGGCCCGCGGCGGCGACGACGAGGCCTACGGCGACACGGGCGCGGACCGCGTGCTCGGCGGCGGCGGCGACGACTGGGTCGACGGCGCCTCGGGCGACGACGTCCTGCTCGGCGGCACCGGCGCGGACGTCCTCGTCGGCGGCTTCGGCCACGACCGCCTCCAGGGCGCCAACGGCACCGACTTCCTCAACGCCGGCCCGGCCGAGGACCGCGTGGCCGGCGGCCCCGGGGCCGACGTCGTGCACGGCGGCACGGGCGGCGACGTCGTCCAGGGCGGCCCGGGCGACGACCAGGTCTACGGCGACACCGGGCCCGACAAGCTCCTCGCCGGCCCGGGCGACGACGTCGTGTGGGCCAACGACCGCGGCCGCGACCTGCTCGTGGACTGCGGCCCGGGCAAGGACGTCGTCCACCTGGACCCCCACGGGCAGCGCGGTGGCGTCAGCGACCGCCAGCTGCGCCGTCGTGGCCGCGTGAAGGGCTGCGAGCGGATCGTCTTCACGCGCGCGGCCGCGCGCGACCCCGAGAAGGGCATCACCTGGCTGGCGCCGTCACGCGGCGCCAAGAAGGGCGGCACCGGCCGCAACGACACGCTGCTCGGGGGCCACGGCCCGGACCGCATCCGCGGCCGCGGCGGCCGCGACGTCCTCTGGGGCAACCGCGTCCACGGCGACGCCTCGAAGGCCACCGACCGCCTCTGGGGCGGCCCGGGCGACGACGTCGTCTACGGCTCGCCCGGGCGCAACGACGTCTTCGGCGAGGACGGCGACGACTACCTCCAGGGCGGCGCCGGGACCAACCGCGTCTTCGGCGGTCCCGGCGACGACGTCATCCGCCTGCGCGGCCGCGGCCCGAACACCGTGGACGCCGGCCCGGGCAACGACACCGTCCACGTCTACGCCCGCCGCGCCTCGCACGTCGCGTGCGGTGCCGGGCTCGACACGGTCTACCTGGACAAGGACGACCGGACCGACGGGTCGTGCGAGCGGGTCATCCGCCGCTGAGCCGGGTCCTCCGCGGGCGCTTGCGCATCGAGTGGCGGATCTTCAGCCTGCAGAGCGGAAGATCCGCCGATCGATGCATGCAGCGGGTCAGGCCCCGCTGACGGCCTCCCCGTTGGCGTAGAGCTCCACGTCGATGTTCCCGCGGGTCGCGTTGGAGTACGGGCAGACCTCGTGGGACTTGACGACGATCTGCTTCGCGGTCTCGGCGTCGTCCACCGAGGGCAGCGCCACGTCGAGGCGCACCGCGAGCTTGAAGCCGCCGTCGCCCGTGGGCAGGAGCGAGACCTTCGAGTCGACCCCGACGTCGCCGACCTCCGCCTTGAGCCGCCGGCCGACCACCCCGATCGCGCCCTCGAAGCACGCCGCGTAGCCGACGGCGAAGAGCTGCTCGGGGTTCGTCCCGCCGCCCTGGCCGCCCATCTCGGCCGGGAGGCGCAGGTCGACCTCCAGCGCCCCGTCGGTCGTCTTGCCGTGGCCCTCGGCGCGACCGCCGGTCACGTGGGCCTCCGCCGTGTAGATCACCTTCGCCATCGCGCGAACCTACAACGGCGACGGCCGCCCCCTGGGGGACGGCCGTCGAAGCCTGCGTGCGATGTGGGCCCAGCGCCTACTCGGCGTCGGCGGCCGGGGCCGCCTGGACCTTCGGCGCGCTGGAGGGGCGACCCTCCTCGACGACGACGCACGTGCCGCCGGCGCCCTCGATCGCGGCGCGCGCCGAGGCCGAGAAGCCGTGCGCGTGCACGGTCAGCCCCTTCGACAGCTCGCCGCGGCCCAGCACCTTGATGGCGACGTCCTTGCGCTTGCCCAGGCCGGCGGCCTTGAGCGCGTCGATCGTGACCTCGGCGCCGGCGTCGAAGCGGTCCTCGAGGTCCGAGAGGTTCACGGCCTGCGTGAGCGTCCGGAACGGCTCGAACGGCATGGACTTCTTCATGTGCGGACCGCGCAGCTTGCGCATCCGCATGTGGATCGGCATCTGGCCGCCCTCGAAGTTCGAGCGCGACTTCGAGCCCGAGCGCGAGCCCGCGCCCTTCTGGCCGCGGCCCGACGTCTTGCCGGTGCCCGAGCCCTCACCGCGGCCGACGCGCTTGCGCGGCTTGCGCGAGCCCGGGGCCGGCTTGAGGGTGTGGAGCGCGACGTCCGCCGCGTCGACCTGCTGCTGCTCGTCGGCCATGGCTAGTCCTCCTGGACCGTGACGAGGTGGCGCACGCGGTGCACCATGCCTCGCGCCTGGGGGGTGTCCTTGACCTCGACCGTGTGGCCGATCCGGCGCAGGCCGAGCGACCGCAGCGTGTCGAGCTGCTTCTGGTTGGAGCCGTTCTTCGACTTGACCTGCGTGACCTTCATCAGGACGCGGCCTCCTCCTCAGCGGCCTGCTCCACCGGCTCGGTCGGCGCGGGGGTCTCCGCGGCGGCCTCGGCCTCGGACGAGGCCTCCGGGGGCAGGTCGGTCGTGTCGGCCTCGGCGACCGGCTCGTCGGCCGGGGCGCCCTCGAGCACCTCGGACGCGCCGGCCTCCTCGCTCAGGCCGAGCACCTGCGCGACCGAGATGCCGCGCAGCTGCGCGACCTCCTCGGGCTTGCGCAGGCTCTGCAGGCCGGCGATCGTGGCCTTCACCAGGTTGATCGGGTTCTGGGTGCCCAGCGACTTCGAGAGGATGTCGTGGATCCCCGCGAGCTCGAGCACCGCGCGCACGCCGCCGCCGGCGATGACGCCGGTACCGGGCGAGGCTGGCTTGAGCAGCACGCGGCCCGAGCCGAAGATGCCCGTGGTCTGGTGCGTGATGGTCGAGCCGTGCTTCGGCACGCGGAAGAGGTTCTTCTTCGCGTGCTCGACGCCCTTCTGGATCGCCGTCGGGACCTCGTTGGCCTTGCCGTAGCCGACGCCGACGACCGAGTTCTCGTCCCCCACCACGACGAGCGCGGTGAACGAGAAGCGGCGGCCGCCCTTGACGACCTTCGCGACGCGGTTGATCTCGACGACGCGCTCCTGGAGGTCCAGCCCGACGGGCGAGACCGAGCGGTCGATGTCGGTGCCGATGCTCATACGGCGAGCCCTCCCTCGCGGCAGCCCTCGCAGAAGGCCTTGACGCGCCCGTGGTACTGGTAGCCGCCGCGGTCGAAGACCGCGCGGTCGATGCCGGCCGCCTTGGCGCGCTCGGCGAGCAGCTTGCCGGCCGCGGTCGCCTGCTCGAGGGGCTTGAGCCCCCGCAGGTCGGCCTCGGTCCAGGCGACGGCGGCCAGCGTGCGGCCGGCCTCGTCGTCGATCAGCTGCCCGAAGATGCCCCGGTTGGAGCGGAAGGTCGAGATGCGCGGGCGGGTCGCCGTGCCGATGACCTTCGCGCGCACGCGGCGGCGGCGCTTGAGCCGCTTGGCGGGCTTGGTGGTGACGCTCATGGAGTCTTCTTCCTCGTCGGCGGCTAGGCGCGCTTGCCGACCTTGCGGGCGACGTACTCGCCCTCGTAGCGGATGCCCTTGCCCTTGTAGGGCTCCGGCGGACGCTGCTTGCGGATGTTGGCGGCGACCTCGCCGACGACCTGCTTCGAGATGCCCTTGACGACGACGCGCGTCGGCTGCGGGACCTCGAACTCGATGCCGTCGGGGGCCTTGATCGAGACCGGGTGGGAGTAGCCCAGCGCCAGCTCGAGGTCCTTGCCCTTCAGGGTCGCGCGGTAGCCGACGCCCTGGATCTCGAGGACCTTCTGGTAGCCCGAGGTGACGCCCTCGACCATGTTGGCCACGAGCGAGCGGGTGAGCCCGTGCAGGGCGCGGTGCTCGCCGCGGTCGGTCGGGCGGGTCACGGTCAGGGTGTCGCCGTCCTGGGCGACGGTGATGTCGCGGTGGATGCGCTCCTGGAGCTCACCGCGGGGACCGTTGACGCGGACGACCTCCGGCTCGATCGAGACGGTGACGCCGGCGGGGACGGTGATGGGCTTGCGGCCAATGCGGGACATGTCGTGGCTACCAGACCTCCGCCACGACCTCGCCACCGACGCCCGCCTTGCGCGCGTCGTGGTCGGTCATGACGCCGGAGGACGTCGAGACGATCGCCACGCCCAGGCCGCCCTGGACCTTGCGCATGGCCTTGGGGCCGGCGTAGTGGCGCTGACCCGGGCGGGACACGCGGCGCAGGCCCGAGATGGCCGAGCGACGGTCGTCGGTGTACTTGAGCTGGATGCGGATGCGCTCGCCGGGGTGCTCGGCGTCGGGGTCGAGGACCTCGTGCTGGGCGATGTAGCCCTGCTCCTGGAGGATCCGGGCCATCTCCTTCTTCAGGCGCGACGAGGGGATCTCGACGGTGCCGTGCGCGGCCTGGATCGCGTTGCGGATCCGGGTCAGGAAGTCGGCGACGGGGTCGGTCATGCTCATGCTGCGACCTCCCCTACCAGCTCGACTTGGTCATGCCGGGGATGAAGCCCTGGTGCGCGAGCTCGCGCAGGCAGATGCGGCAGACCCCGAACTTGCGGTACACGGCACGCGGGCGCCCGCAGCGACGGCAGCGGGTGTACTCGCGGGTCTTGTACTTGGCGGGCCGGGACTGGCGCACCTTCTGGGACGTCTTGGCCATGGGTGCTTAGCCCTCCTGGTCCTGGGTCTTGGCGTACGGGTTGCCCTCGCGGGTGAACGGCAGCCCGAAGGCCTCGAGGAGCGCGTAGGCCTCCTCGTCGGTCTTGGCCGAGGTGGTGATCGTGACGTCGAGGCCGCGGATCGCGTCGACGGCGTCGTAGTCGATCTCCGGGAAGATCACCTGCTCGCGCAGGCCCATCGAGTAGTTGCCGCGGCCGTCGAACGACGTGGCCTTGATGCCACGGAAGTCGCGCACGCGCGGGAGCGCGACCGTCGTCAGGCGGTCGAGGAACTCGTAGGCGCGCTCGCGCCGCAGCGTGACGCTGAGGCCGACGGCCATGCCCTCGCGGAGCTTGAACTGGGCGATCGACTTGCGCGCACGACGGATGTTCGGCTTCTGGCCGGCGATCTTCGAGAGCTGGTCGGTGGCGGCCTCGAGGACCTTGGAGTCCTGCTTGGCCTCGCCCACGCCCATGTTCAGCGTGATCTTCTCGATGCGCGGCACCTCCATGATGCTCGAGTAGCCGAAGCGCTCGAACAGCGCGGGGCGGATGCGCTCGAGGTAGTCCTGCTTCAGGCGAGCAGGCGGGATGTCGGTCGTGGCGGCCATCAGTCGAGCTTGGAGTTCGAGCCCTTGGTGACCCGGTTGTACGCGCCGCCCTCGCGGGACACGCCCACGCGGGTCGGCTTGTTCGTCTGCGGGTCGACGAGCATGACGTTCGAGATGTGGATGGGGGCCTCGCGCTCCACGACGCCGACCTCGGCGTTCGGGTTCAGCTGCGTGGCCCGCTGGTGACGCTTGACGAGGTTGAGGCCCTCGACGTAGACCCGCTGCTTCTTGGGGTCGACGCGGAGGACCTTGCCCGTCTTGCCGCGGTCCTTGCCGGCGATGACCTGCACGAGGTCGTCACGGCGGATGCGAAGGCCCATTCTAGAGCACCTCCGGCGCGAGCGAGACGATCTTCATGAAGTTGCGCTCGCGCAGCTCGCGCGCGACCGGCCCGAAGATGCGGGTGCCGCGCGGGTTGTTCTGGGCGTCGATGATCACCGCCGCGTTCTCGTCGAACGCGATGTAGGTGCCGTCGTCGCGGCCGAAGGACTTCTTCGTGCGCACGACGACCGCCTTGACGACCTCGCCCTTCTTGACGTTGCCGTTGGGCGCGGCCTGCTTGACCGTGGCGGTGATGACGTCCCCGACACCGGCGTAGCGACGGCGGGAGCCGCCCTGCACGCGGATGCAGAGGATCTCGCGGGCGCCGGTGTTGTCGGCGACCTTGAGGCGGGTCTCGTTCTGGATCACTTGGCCCGCTCCATGACCTCGACGAGGCGCCAGCGCTTCGTGGCGCTCAGGGGACGCGACTCGACGACCTTGACCAGGTCGCCCGTGCGGGCGTCGTTGGTCTCGTCGTGCGCGTGCAGCGTCGACGACGAGCGCACGATCTTCTCGTAGCGCCGGTGCCGGCGAGCGACGTCGATGCGGACGGTGATCGTCTTGTCCGCCTTGTCGGAGACGACGGTGCCGAGGCGCACCTTCGGGCGCCCCTCGCCGTGCTCCTTGGGCGGCGTCACCGACCGCGGGCCGTTCTCGGCGCGGTCCTTGGCCTTCTTCTCGCGCTGCTTGGCGCGCCAGCGGCTGCGCTCCGCGGCCTTGCGCTTGCGGGCCTCGGCGCGCTCCTCGGGCGTCTGCAGGCGGCGCGCACCACGGCGGGCGCGCGCAGCGAGCTTGCGCTCCTTCGGGGTCGCCGGCGGGGGACCGGGCTCCTTGGGGGCCTCGGCCTCCGGCTCGCTGGTCGGGTCGGCCGTCTCGGTGGCCTCGCCGGTGCCGGCGGCCTCCGGGGCGTCCGTCGCCTCAGCCGTCGCAGCAGCCTCGTCGGCAGCCTCCGGGGCCTCGGGCGCCTCAGCGGCGGCCGTGGGCTCCTCGGGGGTGGGGTTCTCAGTCTCGTCAGCCATCACAGGTTGCTGGTGTCGATGCCGCGCTGCTGCGCGATGGTCAGGGCGCGGGCCAGGTCGCGCTTGGTGGTGCGCAGGCCGGCGGTGTTCTCCAGCTCGCCGGTGGCGTGCTGGAAGCGGATGCCGAAGAGGTCGCGGCGCACGGTCCTGATGTGCTCCACGAGCTCCTGGTCCTCGAGGTCGCGGATCTCCTTGGCCTTCATCAGCCCTCGTCCTCCGCCGTCACGAACTTCGACTTCACCGGGAGCTTCATGCCGGCGAGGCGGATCGCCTCGCGGGCCAGGGGCTCCGGCACGCCGGCCAGCTCGAACATGACGCGCCCGGGCTTGACCACGGCGACCCAGCCCTCGGGCGAGCCCTTGCCGGAGCCCATGCGGGTCTCGGCCGGCTTCTTCGTGTAGGGCTTGTCGGGATAGACGTTGATCCAGACCTTGCCGCCACGCTTGATCTTGCGGGTCATCGCGATGCGAGCAGCCTCGATCTGGCGGTTCGTCAGCCAGCCGGCCTCGAGCGACTTCAGGCCGTACTCGCCGAACTGCACCTTGGTCTGGCCGCGCGAGAGACCCGCACGGCGACCGCGGTGCTGCTTGCGGTGCTTGACGCGCTTCGGGGAGAGCATCTAGCGACCCCCTCCGCGGTACCCGCCGCCGCCGCCCTGGCCACCTCGGCCACCGCCGCCGCGACCACCACCGCCGCCGCCGCCGAACCCGCCGCCGCGGCCACCGCCGCCGCCGGGACCGCCGCCGCGGCCACCACGACCGCGCCCGCCGCCGTCACGACCACCACGGTCGCCACGGCCACGCCGCCGGTCGTCGCCGGCGCCGACGCCGGCCTGCTGCGGGGCCTCGATCTCGGTGAGGTCGGCGCCGGAGTAGCCCTCCGGCATGATCTCGCCCTTGTTGATCCACACCTTCACGCCGATGCGGCCGAAGGTGGTGCGGGCCTCCCAGAAGCCGTAGTCGATGTCGGCGCGCAGCGTGTGGAGCGGCACGCGGCCGTCCGAGTACTGCTCGCGCCGGGCCATCTCGGCGCCGCCGAGGCGGCCGGAGACCTGGATCTTGCAGCCCTTGGCGCCCGAGCGCATGGCGCTCATGAGCGCGCGCTTCATCGCGCGGCGGAAGGCGACGCGGTTCTGCAGCTGCTCGGCGATCGACTGCGCGACGAGCTTCGCGTCGAGCTCGGGGCGCTTGATCTCGAGGATGTTGACCTTGATCTGCTTCTTGGTCATGCGATGCAGATCGCGGCGCAGGGCGTCGACCTCGGAGCCGGACTTGCCGATCACGATGCCGGGACGCGCCGTGTGGATGTTGACCTCCACCTCGTTGGCGTCCTTGCGGATCGTGATGTCCGACAGGCCGGCGTGCGACAGCTTGCCCAGGATGTGCTCACGGATCTGCACGTCCTCGGCGAGGTAGTCGTCGAAGCCCTTCTCCACGAACCAGTTGGACTTCCAGTCGTGGATGTAGCCCACGCGCATGGACTCGGGATGGACCTTGTGCCCCATGACTCAGGACTCCTTCGTGGTCAGGGCGATCGACAGGTGCGCGGTCCGCTTGCGGATGCGCGTCGCGCGACCCATCGCGCGCGGCTGGAAGCGCTTGATGGTCGGGCCCTCGTCGGCGGTGATGGACAGGATGCGCAGCTCGTCGCCGACGAGCTCGTGGTTGTGCTCCGCGTTGGCGACGGCGGACTCGAGCAGCTTGCTCCAGTCGCGCGCCACGTGACGAGGCGTGTGCAGCAGGATCGCGCGGGCCTCCTCGACGGACTTGCCGCGGAGGTGGTCGCAGACCAGCCGCGCCTTGCGGGCGGAGGTGCGCACGAACTTCGCCTGGGCGCGGACGACCTGGACCTCGCCGTTGGAGGCCGCGGGGCGGTCGCGCTTGCGGGTCGGCGCCGGAGCGGCCGGGGTCTTCTCCTCGACCGGCTCCTGCGCCTTCTCGGCGGCGGGCTTCTTCGCGCGGGAGCGCTTGGGCTTGGCCTCGGCCTTCGGCTCCTCGGCCTCCTCGGCCTCGGACCCGTCAGCGCCCGTGGCGGCAGCGGCGACCGGCGCCTCGTCGGCGACCTCCGCCGAGTCGACCGCAGGGGTCTCCTCGACGACGGCCTCGTCGGCGCTGGCCTCGGGGGTCTCCTCGACGGCGGCCGTCTCCTCGACGTCCGGCGTCTCCTCGACGTCGGGGGTCTTCTCGTCGGCGTCGCTCATCGCTTCTTCCCGGTGTCGGCGTGGCCGCGGTAGGTCCGCGTCGGCGCGAACTCGCCGAGCTTGTGGCCGACCATGGACTCGCTCACGAACACCGGGACGTGCTTGCGCCCGTCGTGCACGGCGATCGTGTGGCCGACCATCTCGGGGAAGATCGTCGAGGCCCGCGACCAGGTCTTGATCATCTGCTTGGACCCACCGGCGTCGTTCATGCGCTCCACACGCTGGAGGAGGCGCTCCTCGACGAACGGGCCCTTCTTGCTCGAACGGCTCACGGCTTACTACCTCTTGCCCTTGCCACGGCGGCGGCCGCGGACGATGTAGCGGTCAGACGGCTTGTTCTTCTTGCGCGTGCGGTAGCCGAGCGTCGGCACGCCCCACGGCGTGACCGGGTGACGGCCCGGCGTGGTCGAGCCCTCGCCACCACCGTGCGGGTGGTCGACGGGGTTCATCGCGGTGCCGCGCGTCTGCGGGCGCACGCCCATGTGGCGCTTGCGGCCGGCCTTGCCCACCTTGACGTTCTGGTGGTCGGCGTTGCCGATGACGCCCACGGTGGCGCGGCACTCGGCGCGGACCATGCGCATCTCGCCCGAGGGCAGGCGCAGGGTCGCCATGTCGCCGTCCTTGGCCATGAGCTGGATCGACGTGCCGGCCGAGCGGCCGAGCTGGCCGCCGCGCCCCGGCTGGAGCTCGACGTTGTGCACCACGGTGCCGGTCGGCATGTTGCGCAGCGGCAGGCAGTTGCCGACGGCGATCTCGGCCTCGGGGCCGGAGCTCACCGTCATGCCGACCTGCAGGCGCGCCGGAGCCAGGATGTAGCTCTTGACGCCGTCGGCGTAGTGCAGCAGCGCGATGTAGGCGGTGCGGTTGGGGTCGTACTCGATCGCGGCGACCTTGGCGGGGATCCCGTCGCGGCGGCGCTTGAAGTCCACCTTGCGGTACAGGCGCTTGGCCCCGCCGCCACGGTGGCGGGCGGTCTTGCGGCCGCGCGCGTTGCGCCCGCCGGACTTGGTCAGGCCCTCGACGAGGGTCTTCTCCGGCGTGGTCTTCGTGATCTCGGCGAAGTCCGGGTACGTCGCGAAGCGGCGACCCGGGCTCGTCGGCTTGGGCTTGCGGATGGCCATGGCCTAGGACTCCTCGAGGCCCTGCAGGCCCTGGAAGATCGGGATGGACTCGCCCGGGCGGACCTGCACGACGGCCTTCTTCCACTCCCGCGTGCGGCCGCTGTGCAGGCCGCGGCGCTTGGGCTTGGACTTCACGCTCATCGTGCGGACGCTGACGACGTGGACGTCGAACAGCTCCTCGATCGCCTGGCGGATCTGGGTCTTGTGCGCGTCGGGATGGACGCGGAAGACGTACTTGTCGGCCGTGGCGAGGACGTAGGACTTCTCGCTGACGACCGGGCGGATGATGACCTTGCTGGCGTCCATCAGGCCTGCACCTCCTCGGCGCTCTTGGTGCCCGTGGCCCGCGCGGCGAGCGCGTCCAGCGCCTCCTGGGAGGCGAGGAGGTTCGCGGCGCCGACGACGTCGACCACGCCGACGCCGTCGACGGGCAGCACGCCCCGGACGGCCGGCAGGTTGCGGAAGGACAGGGCGGCGCGCTGCTGGTCGTCGGTGAGGACGACCAGCACGGAGCCCTTGGCGCCCCAGTCGGTCACGAGCTTGGCGGCGGACTTCGTGGACGGCGTGTCGATGAACGACGCCGGGTCGAAGACCGCGACCGTGCCGCGCTCGGCGTGGACGCTCAGCGCGCTGCGCAGGGCGGCGCGCTTCTCCTTGCGGTTGACCTTGAAGGTGTAGGAGCGCGGCTGCGGCCCGAAGACGGTGCCGCCGCCGGTCCAGATCGGCGAGCGCGACGAGCCGGCGCGGGCACGGCCGGTGCCCTTCTGGCGCCACGGCTTGGCGCCGCCGCCGCGGACCTGGCCGCGCGTCTTGGTCGCGTGCGTGCCCTGGCGGCGCGCCGCGAGCTCGGCGCGGACCGAGTCGTGCACCAGCGGGCCGTTGAACGGCGCGCCGAAGGCCGCGTCGTCCAGCTGGACGTCGGACCCGTTCAGGTTCTTGGCGCTAGGCATCGGTGCGCACCTCCACGACGGACGACTTGGGACCGGGGACGGAGCCGCGGATGAGCAGCAGGTTCTGGTCGGCGTCGATGCGGACGATCTCCAGGCCCTTCTGCGTCACGCGCTCGTTGCCCATCTGGCCGGGGCCGCGGATGCCCTTCATCACGCGGGCGGGCCAGGCGGACGCGCCGATCGAGCCGGGGGCGCGCACGTTGTGCGAGCCGTGGGACTTCGGGCCGGCCGCGAAGCCGTGGCGCTTGATCGTGCCCTGGAAGCCCTTGCCCTTGGAGGTGCCGGAGACCTTGACCTTCTGGCCGACCTCGAAGGCGTCGACCTTGACGGTCTCGCCCACGGTGAGCTCGCCGACCTCGTCGCGGAACTCGACGAGGTGCTTGTACGGGCCTGCGCCGGTCTTCTTGAGGTGGCCGAGCTCGGCCTTGGTCAGGTGCTTCTCCTTCGTGGCACCGAAGGCGAGCTGCACGGCCTCGTACCCGTCGCGGTCCTGCGTGCGGACCGCGGTGACGGGGCAGGGGCCGGCCTCGAGGACCGTGACGCGCTCGACCCGGCCGTCCTCGAGGAACAGCTGGGTCATGCCGAGCTTCTTCGCGAGGATCGCCGGCATCAGCCCACCAGCTTGATCTCGATGTTGACGCCGGCCGGGAGGTGGTCCAGGCGCTGGAGCGAGTCCACCGTCTTCGGGGTCGGCGAGTGGATGTCGATCAGCCGCTTGTGCGTGCGGATCTCGAAGTGCTCCTGGGAGTCCTTGTCCTTGAACGGGCCGCGCAGGACCGCGTAGACGTTCTTCTCCGTGGGCAGCGGGACGGGGCCGGCGACCGTCGCGCCCGTGCGCGTCGCGGTCTCGACGATCTCCTTCGCCGCGGTCTCGATGGCCGAGTGGTCGTAGGCCTTGAGGCGGATGCGGATCTTGTTCTGGGTGGCGGCGGCCATGGGGCTCTTCGCTGTCTCTTCCGTCTGCTGTCCGATGTAGGAAGTCTGCTGGCGCGTCACGCGCCGATGCCGGTGGATCCGTCGCAGAACGCGCGAAACCCGCCCGGCGGGTGTGGGGCGATCGCTGCCGCCCCGGCGATTCGATGGGGCCTGCGGGGCCGTGCCCCGAGGTTCCCTGTCACGCCGGCCTCGTTGTCAGCGCGAGGGGCGGGCCGCCGGCCGGCCCGCCCCCGCGTACAGCGGTGCTACTCGACGATCTCCGCGACCACGCCCGAGCCGACCGTGCGGCCGCCCTCGCGGATCGCGAACCGGAGACCCTGGTCCATGGCGATCGGCTGGATGAGCTCGATCTCCATCTGGACGTTGTCGCCCGGCATGACCATCTCGACGCCCTCAGGCAGCTTCGCGGCACCCGTCACGTCGGTGGTGCGGAAGTAGAACTGCGGGCGGTACCCGGAGAAGAACGGCGTGTGGCGACCGCCCTCCTCCTTCTTGAGGATGTAGACCTCGGCCTTGAACTTCGTGTGCGGGGTGATGGAGCCCGGCTTGCAGAGGACCTGCCCGCGCTCGATCTCCTCGCGCTTGGTGCCGCGCAGGAGGCAGCCGACGTTGTCGCCGGCCTGGCCCTGGTCGAGGATCTTGCGGAACATCTCGACGCCGGTGACGACCGTGTTCGTCGTGGCCTTGATGCCCACGATCTCGACGGTGTCGCCGGTGTTGACGACGCCCTGCTCGATGCGGCCGGTGGCGACGGTGCCGCGGCCCGTGATCGAGAAGACGTCCTCGACCGGCATCAGGAACGGCTTGTCGAGGTCACGCGTGGGCTCCGGGATGTAGGAGTCCAGCGCGTCGGCCAGCTCGAAGATCTTCTGCTTGTACTCCTCGTCGCCCTCGAGCGCCTTCAGGGCCGACCCCGTGATGAACGGGATGTCGTCGCCCGGGAAGTCGTACTCGGAGAGCAGGTCGCGCACCTCGACCTCGACGAGCTCGAGGAGCTCCTCGTCGTCGACCATGTCGGCCTTGTTGAGGAACACGACGATGTACGGCACGCCGACCTGGCGGGCGAGCAGGATGTGCTCGCGCGTCTGCGGCATGGGGCCGTCGGCAGCGGAGACCACGAGGATCGCGCCGTCCATCTGCGCGGCGCCGGTGATCATGTTCTTGACGTAGTCGGCGTGCCCGGGGCAGTCGACGTGCGCGTAGTGGCGGGAGTCCGTCTGGTACTCGACGTGCGACGTCGCGATGGTGATCCCGCGCTCCTTCTCCTCCGGAGCGTTGTCGATCTCGGCGAAGGACTTGGCCTCGCCGCCCATCTTCTCCGCCAGGACGGTGGTGATGGCCGCGGTCAGCGTCGTCTTGCCGTGGTCGATGTGACCGATCGTGCCGACGTTGACGTGCGGCTTGTCCCGCTCGAACTTCTCCTTCGCCATCTCGCTTCGTGTCTCCTAAGGGGTGGAAGTCGTACTGCTCGTGTCCTGGCGAACCAGGGGAAGGTAGCGCGCCCGCAGATTGGGCGCGTTCCGGGGCCTAGGCGGCCTGGGCGTCGCCGCTGCGGCCCTCCATGACCTTCTCGGCGATGTTCGGCGGCACCTCGTCGTAGCTGTCGAACTGCATCGTGTAGGTCGCGCGGCCCTGCGTGTTGGAGCGCAGGTCCGTGGCGTAGCCGAACATCTCCGACAGCGGCACCTTGCCGGTGACCGCGAGCGCGTTGCCGCGGCGCTCCTGGCCCTCGACGCGGCCGCGCCGGCGGGACAGGTCGCCGATGACGTCGCCCAGGAAGTCCTCCGGGGTGACGACCTCGACGGCGAAGATCGGCTCGAGGAGCACGGGCTTCGCGCGCTTGGTCGCCTCCTTGAGCGCGAGCGAGCCCGCGACCTTGAAGGCGATCTCCGAGGAGTCGGTCTCGTGGTACTTGCCGTCGACGAGGGTCACGCGGACGTCGACCATCGGGTAGCCGGCCTTGACGCCGGTCTGGAGGGCCTCCTCGACGCCCTTCTCCACGGCCGGGATGAACTCGGTCGGGATCGCGCCGCCCTTGATCTTCGAGACGAAGTCGAAGCCCTCGCCCGGGGCCGGCTCGATGTCGATGTAGACGACGCCGTACTGGCCCGAGCCGCCGGTCTGGCGCACGAACTTGCCCTCGACCTTCTGGGCGGTGCCGCGGATGGTCTCGCGGTAGGAGACCTGCGGGCGGCCGACGTTCGCCTCGACGTTGAACTCGCGCTTCATGCGGTCGACCAGCACCTCGAGGTGCAGCTCGCCCATGCCGGAGATCTCGGTCTGGCCGGTCTCCTCGTTCGTCTGGACCTGGAAGGTCGGGTCCTCCTCGGCCAGGCGGCCCAGGGCGACCGACATCTTCTCCTGGTCGGACTTCGTCTTGGGCTCGACGGCCACCTTGATGACCGGCTCCGGGAAGTCCATCGACTCGAGCTTGATCGGCGCGTCGGGCGCGGCCAGCGTGTCGCCGGTGACGATCTGCTTGATGCCGACGCCGGCGGCGATGTCGCCCGCGTAGACCTCGGTGAGCTCCTCGCGGTCGTTGGCGTGCATCATCAGGATGCGCCCGACGCGCTCGGTGCGGCCGGAGCCGACGTTGAGCACGCGCGAGCCCGCCTCGAGCTTGCCCGAGTAGACGCGGAAGTACGTGAGCTTGCCGACGAACGGGTCGGCCATGATCTTGAAGGCGAGCGCCGCGAACGGCTCGTCGTCGGAAGCGGGGCGGCTGGCCTCGACCTCCTCGCCGTCCTTGCTGGTGACCGTGCCGGTGATGGCCGGGACGTCCAGCGGCGAGGGCAGGTAGTCGAGCACCGCGTCCAGCAGCGGCTGCACGCCCTTGTTCTTGAAGGCCGAGCCGCAGAAGACCGGGGTCAGCTTGATGTCGAGCGTCGCCTGGCGGATCGCGGCGATGAGCTTGTCCTTCGGGACCTCGCCCTCCTCGAGGAAGAGCTCGGCGATCTCGTCGTCGTAGTCGGAGACCTCGTTGATGAGGTGCTCGTAGGCCTCCTCCGCGCGAGCCTTCTCGGACTCGGGGATGTCGACGACGTCGAAGTCCTTGCCGAGGTCGTCCTTGTAGAGGATGGCCTTCATCCCCACGAGGTCGATGATGCCCTGGAACTCGGACTCGGCCCCGATCGGCAGCTGCACCGGGACGGGGTGCGCACCGAGGCGGTCGATCATGGTCTGGACCGCGTTGTCGAAGTTCGCGCCGATGCGGTCCATCTTGTTGACGAAGGCGATGCGCGGGACCGAGTAGCGGTCGGCCTGGCGCCAGACCGTCTCGGACTGCGGCTCGACGCCGGCGACGGAGTCGAAGAGGGCGATGGCACCGTCGAGCACGCGCAGCGAGCGCTCCACCTCGACGGTGAAGTCGACGTGGCCCGGCGTGTCGATGATGTTGATGCGGTGGTCGCGCCACTCGCAGGTCGTCGCGGCCGACGTGATCGTGATGCCGCGCTCCTGCTCCTGCTCCATCCAGTCCATCGTGGCCGCGCCCTCGTGGACCTCACCGATCTTGTAGGTGCGACCGGTGTAGTAGAGGATCCGCTCGGTCGTGGTCGTCTTGCCGGCGTCGATGTGCGCCATGATCCCGATGTTCCGGGTGTTCTCGAGGGAGTACTTGCGCGGCATGTCTCTGGGTCGGCTCTTCTCTAGTGCGGGCAAAGAAAACGGGCCCCTCGGGCCCGCGCGTACGACAGGGGTGTCCCTGGGTCGTCGCGCTATGTCCTCGAGGTCCGCATCGGCGGGCAACAGGCGCTCCGTGGGAGGGCACGCGTGAGCACGCCAGACCGCGGGGCGGAGGACGATGATAGCAAGGCGCTCTCGGCATCTCGGGATGCCCCGGGGCGCTCCGGGCTGACCTCCGCCGTCCGCGTCCCGACGTCCTCCGCGGTGCGTGCGCTGCTCGCGCTCATCGGGCTCGCGGGGTGCGTGGCGCTCGTCGTCGCGACGTTCTCGCTCGTCCTCCAGATCGAGGTCCTGACCACCTCCGAGATCGCGGCCGACATCGACACGGAGCGCACCGGCTGGGAGCGCCACGGCCCGGCCCTCCTCGTGCTCGCGGGCTTCGCGCTCGTGATGCTCGCGGGGGCGCTGCGCGGCGCGCGGCCGGCCGCCCTGGCGCTCGTCGCGGCCGGACTGGCGGCGCTGGCGATCGCGCTCGTCTGGGACCTGCCCGCGCTGGACGACACCGGGCAGGTCGGCGAGCTCTACGAGCAGGCGACGGCCGGGCCGGAGTCGGGCTACTACCTCGAGACCGCGGGCGGCGCGCTGCTGCTGCTGGCGGGTGGCGGGTTGTTCCTGCTGCCCGCGGGGGCGGCGGCGGGGGCCGGGGGTGCCGCGGGCGCCGGGCGGGAGCGGGAGCGGCGGGAGGGCCGGACCGCGCCGGAGGGTCGCGCCGCGCCGCGTGCCCCGCGAGCGCGGCGCCTTCCGCGGCGGCGCCGGCGTGGCGGTGACCGCGAGCCGGCCGAGGACGACGCGCCGACGGGGCGGCGCGAGCCGGACGACTGGTTCGCGGACGACCCGACGTAGAGGGAGCTCCGTTCCGGCGTTCGCTGCTCGCGAGCCGCCGCTGTCTCGCACTGAGGAGGGGAACCGGCCGGCGCGCGCGTGGTTTCGCGAGGCGCCCCGGCGGTCCGTCGGCCGTGACCCTGTCGTCTCCGGCGTGGGAGACCGGAGATCGCAGGGTCAGCGTCGACGGGGCTCCGCGAGCCTGGGGTTGAGGTCCTCCCAGGCCCCGAACCCCAGGGTCATCGCCGCCGCGCCCGCGAGCCTGAAGTTTCACCGCCCATGCGGCGGTCAACTCCAGGGTCACGCGCAACGGGCGGTCAACTCCAGGGTCGCCGGCGGCCGGCGACCGCCCGCCCCGCGAACCCGGCTCCCCTCCCTCACCGCGAGACCGCGACGGCGCCGGCCACCGCCCACGCCCGCGCGGAACGCCACCCACCCCCACAACGACGAACGCCCGGCCAAGCGGCCGGGCGTTCGGTCAAGACGGAGGCGGTGGAGCGACCGCTACCAGCGGTAGTGCGCGAAGGCCTTGTTGGCCTGCGCCATGCGGTAGATGTCGTCCTTGCGCTTGAAGGCGCCGCCCTGGGAGTTCTGGGCGTCCAGGAGCTCGTTGGCGAGGCGCTGGGCCATCGTGCGCTCGCGGCGCTGACGGGCGAAGGTGACGAGCCAGCGCACCGCGAGGGTGCGGGCGCGGCGCGGCGGGACCTCGACCGGGACCTGGTAGGTCGCGCCGCCGACGCGGCGGGAGCGGACCTCGAGGGCCGGGGTGAGGGCCTTGAGCGAGGCCTCGAGCTGCTCGACCGGGTCCTTGCCGGTCTTCTCGCCCAGGATCGCCAGCGCGTCGTAGACGATGCGCTCGGCGGTGGACTTCTTGCCGTCCAGCATCACCTTGTTGATGACCTGCTGGACCAGGCGGGAGCGGTGGACGGCGTCCGGCTCGATGGGCCGGATGGTGGCGGCTGCGCGGCGCGGCACGGGCTACTTCCCCTTCTTGACGCCGTACTGGGACCGCGCCTTCTTGCGGTTCGCGACGCCCGAGGCGTCGAGCGTCCCGCGGACGACCTTGTAGCGCACGCCCGGCAGGTCCTTGACGCGGCCACCACGGACGAGCACGACGGAGTGCTCCTGGAGGTTGTGCCCCTCACCCGGGATGTACGCCGTGACCTCGATCGAGCCGGTGATGCGCACACGCGCGACCTTGCGAAGCGCCGAGTTCGGCTTCTTCGGCGTGGTCGTGTAGACGCGGGTGCACACGCCGCGCCGCTGCGGGGCGGCGGTCTTCTTCTTGCGGCCCTTGCCGGACTTCAGGCCCGGAGTGGCCATCTTCTTCGGCTTGGGCGAACGACCCTTGCGGATCAGCTGGCTCGTCGTCGGCATGCGGCGCGGGATGGTAGCAGCGGCGCGCCCAGTCCCGTTCGGGGCCGACCCAGGCCGGGCAGCCGCCGTGCACGATGCTCGGCCCGCTGGACCTCCTCGCCCTCCCCGTCCACGCCCTCGAGGCGGTCGTCGCGCTGCCCGAGCGCCTCGACCGGCTGCAGCGCCAGATGGAGGCCCTGCACGACGACGTCCGCGAGATGCGCGACGGGCTCACCGAGATGGGCGAGGGCTTCAAGGGGCTGCAGGCGACGGTCAGCGACATGGCCACGGACGTGCGCCCGATGGACGAGGACCTCCACGACGTGCGCAAGGCCGTCGAGCAGCTGCGCGACGACCTCAGCGGCCTGCCGTTCGTGGGGTAGGCCGAACGCGCGGGCGTCCGACGCCCCCGTAGGATCATCCCGATGGCCCGGCTTCCGGACCCGACCCGGGCGCTGGGCAGCGCCCTCGAGCCGCTGGTCGCGCTGCCCCGTCTCATCGAGCGCCTGATCGGCTCGCTCGACGGCATGCGCAGCGACCTGCGCGGCATGCGCGAGGACACCACCGCGATGCGCGAAGGGATCCTGCGCCTCGAGGAGGGCGTCGACGCGCTGCGCGAGGACTTCGCGGCCGTCCGCCAGGACGTGCAGCTCATGACCGAGGACGTCGGCCTGATGCGCCGCGGCGTCGACGACCTCGGCCCGGGCATCGACGACCTCGGCGGCCGGCTGGACCGGCTGCACGCCGACATCACGCGCCTGCCGTTCCTGCGCCGGCGCCAGCCGCCGGCCGCCTAGGCGCGGCGCGACCCGCGGCGCGACCACCTCGTCTCGCGCGCGCACACGCGCGCGCGAGACGGAGGTCGGCCAGGACCGCCCGCCTAGAGGTCCGCCTTCTCGAAGGTGAACTCCTTGGCGTGCGGGCTCTCCGCGTTGTACTTCAGCGTCCCAAGGCCGAACGGCTTGTCCGGGTCGACCTCGAAGATCGTGCTCGAACGCGGCGGCTCGCGGTCGGCCGCCGGGCCGTACTGGTAGTCGCCGGTCAGGCCGTCGAACGAGAACGTCCCGAGGCCCTCGAGCGCCTGCTTGATGCCGTCGTGGGACAGGTCGCCCGACTGGACGGCCTTCTCGAGCACGCCCGCCACCGCCCGCGCCTGGTTGTAGCCGAAGGCGAAGTAGTAGTCAGGCTGCTGGGAGGGCTTGTAGCGCTTGACGTCGTCGACCATCTTGGCCATGCCCGGCACCTTCGTGTCGCCCCACTCGGTGCCCTCGGCGACGATCCACACCGTCTTCTCGAGGTAGTCCTTGAGCGGCGAGGCGCCGAGCTCGTCGATCCACGCCGGGGACTGGCCGACCCAGCGCGGCGCGAAGCCGAGCTTGGCCGCCGTGCCCCAGATCGTGCCGGCGTCCGTCGGCGTCGCGACGAGGAAGACCATGTCGCAGCCGGCCGAGCGCAGGCGCTGGACCTGCCCGGTGACGTCCTTGTCGCCGACCTTGAACTTCTGGTTGGTCCCGAGCGAGACGCCGAGCTTCTCGGCCCCGAACTCGAGGCCCTGCTGGCCCGCCTCGCCGTAGGCGTCGTCCTGGGTGAACGAGCAGACCTTCTTGCCCTTGCCGCCGCCCTCGTTGACGTAGTGGTCGAGGGCGTTGATCGCCTGCACCTGGTACGGGCCGCCGATCGGCAGCAGCGTCTCCTCACGCACCCAGAGGCCGTCGAGCGACGCCGGTGCGGCGATGAGCCCGTCGCGGCGCAGCTGGGGCACGATCGCCAGCGTGTTGGCCGTGCCGAGCACCTGCCCGACCGTCACCACGTCGGACTTGAGCTTGTTGTACTTCTGGACGGTCAGGTCGGTCCGGTACTGCGTGTCCTCCTGGACCAGCTCGACCTTGTACTTGCCCGCGATGCCGCCCTTGGCGTTGACGGCGTCGAAGAAGACCTCGTTGCCCGCGGTCAGCGGCTTGCCGATGACCGCCACCGGCCCGGTGAGCGGCGTCAGGACGCCCACGCGGATCGTCGTGCCGTCGAAGCCCGCCACCTTGCCCGGCTCGCCGGAGCTCGCGGTCCCGCCGCCGCCCCCGCCCTCGTCGTCGTCCGCGCCGCCGCAGGCCGCCAGGCCGCCCGCGGCGAGGAGCGCCGCCGCCGCGGCGGCGAGCCTCCTCCTGCTCAGAACCGTCCTCATGCTCCCTCTCCTCCTCCTGCTGGTTGACCTCAGTAGCCGAACGGCCACGCCTTGAACCACGCCTTCGCCCGCAGCCAGAGCGCGGCGAGCCCGCGCGGCTCGAGCACCAGGAAGCCGACGATGAGCGCGCCGAAGATCGCCTGGTTGAGCGAGAAGACGCTGATGAACCCGTCGCCGCCGGCGCTCGTCGCGACGCCGGGGATCGAGTCCGAGTAGCGCTCGATGATCCCCGGCAGGCCGCCGAGGAACAGCGCGCCCAGCACCGCGCCGAAGATCGTCCCGACCCCGCCGACGATGATGATCGCGATGTACTGGATGCTCAGGAACAGCGAGAACTCGTCCGGCGAGACGAACTGCTGGTAGGAGCCGTACAGGCCGCCCGCCAGCGCGGCGAACGCGCTGGAGATCGCGAAGGCCCAGACCTTCGTGCGCCCGAGCTGGACCCCGATCACCTCGGCGGCGACGTCGCGGTCGCGGACCGCCTGCAGCGCCCGGCCGGGCCGCGTGCGCGAGATGTTCTTGGCCAGGAGCGCGACGACCGCGACGAGCCCCCACACCAGCCAGAACCAGCCCTGGTTGTTCGAGAACGACTCGCCGCCGAAGGACAGGTCGCTGAAGTCCACCGGGCCGACCTCGGGCGGCGCCTGGACCGAGCGCCCCGAGTTGCCGCCCGTGACGTCGCGCAGGTTGCGGAAGACGTGCTCGGCGAGGAAGACGAGGCCGAGCGTCACGATCGCCAGGTAGTTGCCGCGGAGGCGCAGCGCGAACGGGCCGAGCACCGCGCCGAGCAGGCCGCCGATGAGCGCCGCCGCCGGCAGCCACAGCAGGAAGGGCAGCTCGAGCTCCGAGCCCAGGTAGCCCGCGCTGTAGGCCCCGACGCCGAGGAACGCCGCGTGGCCGAGCGAGACCTGCCCGGCATAGCCCGTCAGGAGGTTCAGGCCGATGGCGCCGATCGCCGCGATGCCCGCGTAGTCGAGGACCGACAGCCAGAAGTCGTCGGCCAGGACGTACGGCGTCAGTGCCCAGAGCGCGACGAGCGCGACCAGGCCGGCCTGCGACCAGCGGGTGCGGAACAGCCGCAGCTCGTCCTCGTAGCGGCGGGTGAGGGTGCGCGACGGGCGGGCCATCAGACGCGCCGCACCTCGCGCGTGCCGAACAGCCCGTAGGGCCGCACGAGCAGGATGAGGACCATCACGACGTAGGGCATGACCGCGGCGAGGTTCTGCCCCGCCCACGGCAGGACGTCCTCCTGGTAGCCCGAGGTCAGCGACTGGGTCACGCCGATGAGCAGGCCGCCGACCACCGCGCCGCCCGGGGAGTCCAGCCCGCCGACGATCATCGCCGGGAAGGCGACGAGGGCGATCGCCGAGATCGACGGCGTGAGCGCGGCGGGTCCGGCGGCGAGCGTCACGCCCGCCAGCGCGGCAAGGCCCGCCGAGATCGCCCACGACGCGGCGAACACCCGCCGGGCGCTGATGCCCTGCGCCAGCGCCGCCTCCTGGTCGAAGGCGGTCGCGCGCATCGCCACGCCGAGCGTCGAGAAGCGGAAGAACACGAAGAACGCCGCGAGCACCGCGCCGGCGATCCCGAGCGTCCACAGGTCCCGCTCGGCGAGCACGACCTCGCCGGCCTTGACCGTGTCGACCCCCCACGGGTCGGCGAGGTTCAGCGCGTCGTAGCCCCAGACCGCGGTGATGACCTGCTCGAGGACGAAGAGCAGCCCGATGGTGACCATGAGGACCGCGAAGACCGGCTGGCCGACCATCCGCCGCAGGACGACGCGCTCCACCGCCGCGCCGACGAGGCCCGCCGTCAGGGCGGCGAGCACGACCGCCAGGGCGAAGAGCGTGACGCTGTTGTAGGCGTAGGCCAGGTACGCGCCGAGGGCCACGAGCCCGCCCTGGGCGAAGTTGATGACCCCGGTGGCCTTGTAGATGATCACGAAGCCCAGGGCGACGAGGGCGTAGCGCGCGCCGAGCGCCAGGCCGGCGAAGACGAGCTGGAGGAACTCGCTCATCGCGCCGCCACCGCCGGCGCGTCGGAGGCGTAGAGCTCCTCGATCTCGCGGGCGAAGCGCTCCTCCATCGCCCGGCGCTTGAGCTTCAGCGTCGGCGTCAGCTCACCGTCCTCCGGGTCGAGCTCCTTGTCCAGCAGCGCGAAGCGCTTGACCGTCTCGACCTGCGCGAGGTCGGCGTTGACCTCCTCGACCCAGCCCGCGACGAGCTCCCGCACCTCGGGCTTGTGCGAGAGGTCGCGGTAGGTGGTGTAGGCGATGCCGCGACGGGTGGCCCAGTCGCCGACCGTGTCGAGCTCGATCCCGATGAGCGCGACGAGGAACTTGCGGCGGTCGCCGACGACCATCGCCTCGCGCACGAACGGCGACACCTTCAGCCGGTTCTCGATCTCCGAGGGCGAGATGTTCTTGCCGCCCGCGGTGATGATGATGTCCTTCTTGCGGTCGGTGATCGTGAGGAAGCCGTCCGCGTCGAGCTCCCCCACGTCGCCCGTGTGCAGCCAGCCGTCGGCGTCGACGGTCGCCGCCGTCGCGTCCGGGTCCTTGAAGTAGCCCTGGAAGACGCCCTCGCAGCGGGTGAGGACCTCGCCGTCCTCGGCGAGGCGCAGCTCGACGCCCGGCAGCGCGCGCCCCACCGTCCCCAGCCGCACGTCCCCGCGCGGCGTGAAGGTCGCCAGCGCGGTGTTCTCCGTCTGGCCGTAGCCCTCGCGCACCGGGACGCCGATCGCCCACAGCCACTGGAGCACCTGCGGCGCGATGGGCGCCGCGCCGGAGAGCGCGATGCGCACGCGTCCCATCCCGAGCTTGTGGCGCAGCGCGCGCCCGACCACGAGCGACGACAGCGCGAAGCGCAGCCGGTCGCCGGCGCCCGCCTGCTCGGCCATCCGCGCCGGCGCGGTCCGCTCCCCGAGGCGCAGGCCGAGGCGGTAGGCGGCGCGCTTGACGGCGCCCGCGTCGGCCATGCGGATCTCGACGCCGGCCAGGAGCTTCTCCCACACGCGCGGGACGCCGAGGAAGACCGTCGGCTGCACCTCGCGCAGGTCGTCGACGGGCGCCGACCCGCCCTCGCCGAAGTGCACGACGTAGCCGGTGCCGACGGCGTTGACCACGGAGAAGAGGCGCTCGGCGACGTGGCAGAGCGGGAGGTACGAGAGGACCTCGTCGTCCGGGCCGACCTCCCAGACCTCGCGGCACGCGCGTGCGGCCGCCTGGAGGTTGCGGTGCGAGAGCATCGCGCCCTTCGGCGGGCCCGTGGTCCCCGAGGTGTAGACGAGCGTCGCCGTCGCCTCGGGGTCGAGCGCCTGCGCCAGCCCGGCGAGGTCCGCCGGCGCGTGCTCCTCGACGGTCGCCCACGGCGTCACGCCGGCGTCGTCGCCCACGCCGCGCAGGTCGACGACCGCGATGTGGCGCAGCTCCGGAAGGCGGTCGCGCACCGCGAGCGCCTTGTCGAGCTGCTCCTCGTCCTCGGCGACCAGGACGGTGGCGGCAGCGTGGCCGACCACGTGCTCGACCTCGGCGGGCGAGCTCGTCGGGTAGACGCCGACGGTCGCCGCGCCCAGCGCCTGGATCGCCAGGTCGGCCACGAGCCACTCCGGGCGGTTCTCGGCGTGGACGGCGACGCGGTCGCCAGGGCCGACGCCCAGGGCCTGCAGCCCCGCCGCGGCGCGCGCGACCCGGTCGGCGTAGCCCGCCCACGTCGTCTCGCGCCAGATGCCGCGGTGCTTGTCGCGCAGCGCGACGGCGTCCGGCCGCTCGGCGGCGTGGCGCAGCAGGTCGTGGACGAGCGTCGGGCCCGAGGCGGTCACGCCGCGACCCCGAGGTACGCGTCGATCACGCGCTGGTCGGCCTGCACCTCGGCCGGCGTGCCGACGGCCAGCGGCACGCCGAAGTCGAGCGCGAGCACGCGGTCGGCGAGGTCCATGACGAGGTGCATGTCGTGCTCGACGAGGACCATCGCCAGGCCGAGCGCCTCGCGGACCTCGAGCACGTAGCGGGCCATGTCCTCGCTCTCCTCGAGGTTCATGCCGGCCACCGGCTCGTCGAGCAGGAGCAGCCGCGGCTCCATCGCCAGGGCGCGCCCGAGCTCGACGCGCTTCTGCACGCCGTAGGGCAGCAGACCGGCGGGCACGTGGCGGTAGGCCTCGAGCTCGAGCAGCTCGACGACCTCCTCGACCTTCGCGCGGTGCTCGACCTCCTCGCGCTTGGCCCGGCCCCACCACACGGCGCCGGCGAGGAACCCGGTGCGCATCAGATGGTGGCGGCCGAGCATGAGGTTGTCGACCAGCGACAGGTTCATGAAGAGCCCGAGGTTCTGGAAGGTGCGCGCGACGCCGAGGCGCGCGATCTCCACCGGCGAGCGCTTGAGCAGGTCCTCGCCGCCGAGGCGGATCGACCCGCGCTGCGGGTGGTAGACGCCGTTGAGGCAGTTGAAGATCGACGTCTTGCCCGCGCCGTTGGGACCGATGACGGCGAAGAGCTCGCCGGGGCGCACGTCGAAGCTCACGCCGTCCAGCGCCTTGACGCCCCCGAAGCGCAGCGCGACGTCCTCGACGACCAGCAGCGGCTCGCCGGCGCTCACGCGGCCCACCGCTTCTTGCGCCGGTAGGTCTTGAGGTCGCGGAACGAGCGCCGTCCCGCCTCGCCCATCCCGAGGTAGAACTCGCGGATGTCGGCGTCGGCGCGCAGCTCGTCGGCCGGCCCGTCCTTGACGACCTTGCCCGTCTCGAGCACGTAGCCGTGCGAGGCGATCGACAGCGCCATCGTCGCGTTCTGCTCGACCAGCAGGACGCTCGTGCCCTGGCGGTTGACCTCGACGACGACGTCGCGCACCTGCTCGACGACCTTCGGTGCGAGGCCCAGCGAGGGCTCGTCGAGCAGCAGGAGCTTCGGCGACGCCATGAGCGCGCGGCCGATGGCGAGCATCTGCTGCTCGCCGCCCGAGAGGTAGCCGGCGGTGGAGCGCCGGCGCTCGGCGAGCACCGGGAAGAGGTCGAGCACGCGGTCGGTCGACTCGCGCACCTCGGCCTTCGAGCGCGTCACGCCTCCGGCGCGGAGGTTCTCGTCGACGGTGAGCTCGGCGAAGATCCGCCGGCCCTCCATGACCTGAGCGATGCCGCGGCGCACGATCGAGGGCGCGTCGAGCCGCGTCACCGGCGCGCCGGCCAGCTCGACCGACCCCTTCGTGACCTTGCCGCGGTGGACCGCCAGGAGCCCCGTGATCGCGCGCAGGAGCGTCGTCTTCCCGGCGCCGTTGGCGCCCAGCAGCGCCACGATCGCGCCGTCGGCGACCGTCAGGGACACCCCGCGCAGCACCAGGACGACGTCGCTGTAGACGACCTCCAGGTTGTGCACCTCCAGGATCGGCGCAGGGGTCGCCGACCGCTCAGGGATCGCGGGCTCCATCTCCTCGTTAGCGACCCTAACCAGACCGGGCGACGCACCGCCACCCTGCATGGACGGCTGTCGTCCTAGACCGCGCAGCGCCGGATCGTCCTCGTGGCGGTGCGCTCGCGCCCGGTGGCCGTCACGCCGCGCAGGCGCACGACGACCCGACCCCCGGCGGGCACCCGTCGCAGGTCGACGACGACGGACCGCCCGCTGCGACGCCGCACCACGCGCAGGCGCCTGCCGCCGGCGGTGACGCGCCGCACGCGGAAGCCGAGACCGCGCAGCGCGACCGTGACGCGGGGACGCCGGGTGCACGCCGCGGCGCTGGCCGCCGGTGCGGCAGGGGCGTCGCCGTGGCCGGGACAGCCCCGCGCCGTCGCGTAGCAGGCCAGCGGGGGCTCGCGGTCCACGCGCTCGCCCTGCACGGTGAGCTGCGCGGCGATCCGGACCCCCGCGCCGGCGAACTGCACCGGCCCGGTCACGGGGTCCACGCCCGGCATGAACGGCACGGTGCAGACCCCGCGGTCGATGCGCGACGGGTCCGCCGGCCCGTCGTGGGTCAGCGCGTCCACCGCGAGCGCGGCCGCCGCCGGGTCGGTCGTCGCGACCAGCAGGTGCTCGGGGGCGCCGGTCGGGCAGATCTCCTGCACCGCGACGTTCGAGATCCGACCCTGGCCGGTGTGCAGCGACGAGGTGCCGCCGTCGTCGAGGTTGGGCTGCACGAACTCGTCGGTGTGCGTGTAGACCTCGGTGTAGCTGATGCCCGCGAAGGTCTCGGCGCCCGAGTTGAGCGCCCGCAGGAAGCGCGAGGTGTCCAGCTGCTGGCGCAGGGCCGCGCTGCAGTTCGGCACGCACAGCGCGTTGATCACGAACGACCCGTGGTTCGTGGCCGCGAACCCGATGACGTCGTCGACCATCGCCCGCGTGTCCGGCCAGAAGCGCAGCGCCCAGCGCATCGCCATGCCGCCCTGGCTGTGGCCCATGATCGCGATGCGGCGCCCGGCGCGCTCGTGCATCCAGCGGATGGCGTGGACGAGGTACTCGCCCCGGGCCTGGATGTCGCCCATGTTCTGCGCCAGGCGACCCGGGAGGTCCGACGCGCAGAAGGGGATGCCCAGGCGCTTGAGGTACGGCATCCAGTTCCAGCCGAAGTTCTCCTTCGAGTTGACCGTCGTGCCCGCGACGAGCAGCACCGGCGCGACGGCGCTGCCGTCGAGGTCGCCCGTGCAGGTCAGGCTCGCGCGCAGGTCCTTGGCCGGCGGCGTCAGGGAGGGGCCGGGACGGTCCAGGGGCGGGACGTCGTCGGCGCCCGACGGGGCCGCGGCGACGAGGACCAGGACGAGGCAGGCCAGGAGCGCGCACGCCGTCTGCAGGGTCGAGCGGAGGACCATGGCCGATGTTTACACATCTCGATCCGTAAACGCAACGTTGCGTCTGGTAGGACTGTCACCGTGAAGCGGACGGCCCTCGAGCGGCAGCTGGACGCGGACGCCGCGCCGCCGCGACCGACCGCGCTGGACGCGTTCAAGCTCGCGCGCCGGCAGTTCATGGCGGGCGAGCGGGTGGAGATGACGGCGCTGGCCCAGACCCTGGGCGTGAGCCGGGTGACGCTGAACCGCTGGGTGGGCTCGCGCGACGTCCTGCTCGGCGAGGTGCTGTGGTCGCTGGGCCGGCCGACCCTCGACGGCGCCCGCTCGCGCACGACGGCGACCGGCGGCGAGGGCGTCGCCACGACGCTCCAGGCCTTCCTCGAGGACGTGCAGGCCTACGCGCCGATGCGCGCCTTCCTCGCCCGCGAGCGCGAGATCGCCCTGCGGATCCTCACCACCCACCACAGCCGCTTCCAGGGCCACCTGGTCACGTGGACGCGCGACCTGCTGCTCGACGAGCTGCCCGGCCGCCCGCTGCCCCTCGAGGTCGACGACCTCGCCTACCTGATCGTGCGCATCAACGAGTCGTTCTTCTACGTCGACATGATCGCCGGCGGACAGCCAGACCCGGCCAAGGCGGGACAGGCCATCCGGGCGCTCCTGCGCTGAGCGGCGGTTGCCGCACGCCGGGCCGGGTAGCTGGCGCCGGTGCAGCTCGACTCCGCCGACGGGCCGATCCAGGTCACCCTGCCCGCGAAGGCCTGGGCCCTGCTCATCGCCTTCGGCGTCGCCGCGCTGACGTTCTTCCTCGTCGCCGGCTACGTCTTCACCGACCAGCTGCGCACGGTCCGCGACCAGGACCGCAAGCAGACCCAGCTCGTGCGGGAGACCCTGCCGATCCTGCGGGCGGCGGCGCCGGTCCTGGCCGAGGCGCGCCAGCAGGCGGCGCCGACGCGCGAGGTCACCCGGCGCACGCGGCGGCTGCTGCGCACGACGGTGCCGCTCGCCGAGCAGCTGGCCGACGACGGCCGGATGGTGCGGGCGCTCCAGACCGTGCTCGAGGTGGGTGGCGAGGTGCAGGACCGCTCGCTGCTCGGACGCACGTCGATCGTCCTGCGCGGCGCGCGCGAGGCGCTGCGCGACGCGCGGGAGTCCGGCCTGCTGACGCGGCTGCCGCGCGACACGCGGGCGCTGCGGGCCGCGACGGGCGCGCTGGTGGACGAGACCGTCCGGCTGCGCCGGCGCGCTGACCAGGCCACGCCCGCCACGCTCGAGCTCGCCCGCATCGGCCGGGAGACGCTGACGATCCTGCGCCGGCTCGACACGACGCAGACCGAGGCGCTGCAGCGGCTGCGCAACCTCGACCGGCGCCTGGGCGGGTCGCTCGAGGAGGCCCGGCCCGGCGGCTGAGCGGGCGCCGGTGGAGCGATCGCTCCACCGCGCCCTAGAGTGGCGCCATGGCCACGGCGCCGCAGGAGCAGCAGGTCCCGACGCGCGAGCGGATCCTCTACGCCGCCGCCGAGCTCTTCCGCCGCCAGGGCTACGGCGGGACCGGCGTCAAGCAGGTCATCACCCAGGCCCAGGCGCCCTTCGGCTCGCTCTACCACTTCTTCCCCGAGGGCAAGGAGCAGCTCGGCGAGGAGGTGCTGCGCGTCGGCGGGCGGTTCTTCCTCACGCTGTTCGAGACGATCGCCGACGCGGCGCCCGACCTCGAGACCGGCACGCGTGAGTTCTTCACCGGTGCCGGCGAGACGCTGACGGCCACCGACTTCCTCGACGCCTGCCCGATCGGGACGGTCGCGGGCGAGGTCGCCAGCACCCACGAGCGCCTGCGGGTGGCGGCCGACGAGGCCTTCGAGAGCTGGGTCCGGGCGTTCGCGGTGCGCGCCGAGGCCGCGGGCGTGGCGCCCGAGCCCGCGCGCGCGCTGGGCCTCCAGCTCGTCGCCCTGATCGAGGGCGCGTTCCTGCTCAGCCGCGCCGCGCGCTCGACCGAGGCGATGGCCGCGGCGGGCGACGCCGCCACGGCCCTCGTCGCCGCCGCGCTCGCGCGCTAGGCGACGTCGAGCTCGGTCTCGTCCCAGTCGCCACGCCGGCGGTCGCGCACGCCCATCGCCACGAGCGCCCCGACGAGGCGACCGGCGGACCGGCGAAGCCCAGCGAGATCAGCCAGTGGCCGGCGTGGGCGACGATCATGCCGCCGCCCCCGCCCCGCCGGCCGGCACGGCCGGGCCCGTCGCCGCGCGCCGCCGGCGCCGGCGCGGCTGGCCGCCCAGCGCGTCGGAGATCCGGGTCAGCGCCCACGCCAGCGCGACGACCAGCGACAGCGTGATGAGGCCGACCACCGCGTAGCCGACGCTCCACAGCGCCTGCGAGACGCCGTCCTTGGCCTCGCGCTGGAGGATCGACTTGTCGTCGGTGAACGCCCGCGTCATCTGCGCCTGCGCCGGGACCTCGGGCGCCGGGATGGCGGTGTCACGGGGCAGGTAGACCGGGACGCCCATGAGCGCGTCGCCCTTGTGCAGGCGCACGAGCGCCTTCCACGTGCCGTGGACGGGCACCGGCTCCGTCGTGCGGAACACGCCGGGCGCCGTCTCCTCCAGGTGGTCGAGGTGGAAGCCCTTGCCCTGCCAGGCGGTCATCGTCACCCAGTCGGCGTCCTTGGCCGCCGAGGCCGGCTCGATGCGCACCGTGGCGTTCACCGTGCGGTCGGGACCCGGCGTCGCGTCGGAGAGCGTCATGACGGCCTGGACGCCGGGCTCGGGCTTCGTGTTGAGGCCGAACGCGACGACCGCGCAGATCGCCACGAGCGCGGCCGCGGACGGCGCGAGGCTCGGTCGCGGGATCGGCTCGCCGCGGCGGGCGGCCGCGAGGATCGTGCCGACGAAGGCGCCGATGAGGCCGGCCGCGACGCCCGTGAGCGGGACGACGACCGCGCCGTCGAGCAGCAGGTGCGACGGCCACGCGATGGGGAAGCCGACCTGCGTCCACGCGTACTCGCCGAGGAAGCCGACGGTGCCGACGGCCAGGCCGGCCAGGGCGCCGAAGGTGTACGGGCGGCGCGTCGAGACGAACAGCGCGACGGCCTCCACCGCCAGTGCCTCGACGACGTACAGCGGGAAGTACGGCGTCGACTGGCCGAAGACGGGGCCGACCAGCACGGCCATGATGCCGCGCACGACGATGAAGAAGACCGCGGCCCAGAGGGCGGCGCCGCGCCCGCCGTACATGCGGGCGATGGTCAGCGCGAAGCCGGCCGCGAAGGCGAGCAGGACCGGGTGGAACAGCAGCCGGAACTGCGGGACGCCGAAGTCGAACTCCGCCTGGAAGGTCGACATGCCGATGAGCAGGCCGCCGGCCGCCGCGGCGTAGCGCATGCGGTGCAGGTAGTCCTGGACCTTGCCGAAGCCGCGCGGCACGGCGGAGGCCGACGGCGCGGAGCTGCGGCCCTCGACCAGCAGGATCGCCTGGCCCAGGAGCGTCAGGCCGGCGCCTCCGATGAGCATCAGGTGCGTCGGGCCCCAGAGCGTCACGTCCTGGCCGAAGAGGCGGTGCCAGACGTCGTCGAGCGGGAAGCCGATGAGCGAGAAGGAGCTCGTGGCGAGGAAGACGAGGCCGCCGACGGGTGCGTACCAGTCGCGCGTGATGCGCACCGACGCGCGGCTCGGGCGGCCCTCGGGCAGGACGATCGCCAGGAGGCCGGCGGCGAAGATGCCGAAGAGCCCGAGGAGGATGAAGTAGTGGGCCGGGTTGGCCAGCGGTCCCTCGTCTCGACCGTTGTCGATGTGGAGGGAGATGTCCCAGAGCATCCCGAAGAGCGCGGTGATGAGCGCGAGGGTCGAGATCTGGGTCGGCAGCGCGGCCCACGGCGGCAGGCCGGTCATGCGCGAGGCGCCTTCGGCCCAGCGGCCGAGCAGGCCGATCTTGCCGCTGCGGTGGCCGAGGCCGAGGACGAGCAGGATGGTGGTCAGCACGCCCGCGCCGAGCGTGGCGATGACGATCTGGCCGATCGCGGCACCCCCGGCGGGGGAGCTCTCCGCGACGGAGGTGGCGGCGAGGAGGGACGTCATGAGGTGGTCCGTTCTCTGGAGGTCGTCGGTCGGGACAGGGGTGGAGGAGCCGATCCTACGGACCCGTAGTCTCCATTGCTACGGCATCGTAACCCCTACCCGCGGCGACGGTACACCGATCGATGTCGCATCCGCTGTGCGTACGATCACAGACGTGGCAGCCGAGCCCGAGGACGAGCTGACGATCGACGAGCTCGCGCAGGCCGTCGGCATGACGGTGCGCAACGTGCGCGCGCACCAGTCCCGGGGTCTGCTCCCGCCGCCCGAGATCCGGGGGCGCACCGGCTTCTACGGGCCCGAGCACGTGTCCCGCCTCGAGCTCGTCAAGGACCTCCAGGCGGAGGGCTTCAACCTCGAGGCGATCCGGCGCATCCTCGAGGCGACGCCGGGTGGCGTCTCGCCCCTCCTCCAGTTCACGCGCGCGGTCGTGCAGCCGTTCAGCGACGAGGAGCCCGAGATCCGCGAGGCCACCGCGCTGGGCGAGCGCTGGGGGGACCAGCTCACCCCGGAGCTGACCGAGAAGCTCGTCAAGCAGGGCTTCGTGCGACCCCTCGCCGACGGGCGCGTGGAGCTGCCCAGCCCGCGCCTGAACCGCGTCGCCACGGAGCTCGCCGAGCTCGGCGTCCCGCTCACCGCGGTGGTCGAGGTGGGCGCGATCCTGCGCAAGGAGAGCGAGGCCATCGCCAAGGCCTACGTGAAGGTCTTCCTCGAGCACGTCTGGCGCCCGTTCCACGAGGCGGGCGAGCCGGCGGAGCGCTGGCCGGAGGTCCGTGAGGCGCTCGAACGCATCCGGCCGCTGGCGGCCGAGTCCGTGGTGGGCGCCTTCGGCGTCGCGATGACCGAGGCGGTCGAGCGCGCCCTGGAGCGCGAGCTCGCGCGCATCGGCGGCGAGAAGCCACGCAAGCGCTGAGGTCCGCGACGGCGAGTCGCGCATGGCCGGGGCCGTGCGCTGGCAGGATGGGCCCATGAGCACGAGCCCTGAGGAGCTGCGGCGGATCCTGTCCGTCGCCAAGGAGACCGGCGACAGCAGCGCGGTCGGCCCCGCCCTGCTGGAGGCGCAGCTGGTCGTCCCGGTGCACCCCGGGGACGGCGCCCCGCGCATCGGCACCGTCGGCTACCGCGACGGGCGCGAGGTGGCGGTGGCGTTCACCGACCAGGCCGAGGCCGACGCGTGGCGTGGCAGGCCCGAGCGCTGGGCGACGCTCGACGCCCGCGCCGTGCTCGACCAGATGCTGGCGACGCCGGCCGAGCGCCTCGACATCGACCCCGAGCGCCCGCAGGGCGGCTACCTCAGCCGCGCGGAGGCCGAGCGCCTCGCGGCCCTCCCCCGCCCCGCCGGCGACGCCCCGTTCACGCCGGCCGGGTCCTGGGCGACCGAGGAGCTGCGCGAGGCCGTCGGCGCGGCCGCCGCGGGCGAGGACGGCATCGACGCCGTGTGGCTCGTGGACCGCGGGGACCAGCCGAGCCTCGCGGTGGCGCTGGCCGACGGCGGCGGGCCGGCGGCGATCGACGCCGTGCTGCGCGCCATGCAGCCGCACGTGGCGCCGGGCAGCGCGATGGAGGTCGTCGTGCTCGACGCCGAGCGCCGGGCCGAGGCGCAGGCGCTCGGCGCGCCACTGGGCGGCTAGCGCGCAGGGGCCGGCGGCGCCGGGCGGTGCGCCGCCCGCACCGCCTCGCGCGCGGCGGGCCGCTCGACGCCCGTCGCGCTGAGCAGGTCGACGGCGGTCGCGCGGACCTGGCCGACGATCGCGCTCACCGAGAGGTTCGTCGTCTGGTCGAGGATGGCCGTGGCGCGGGCGGCCGCGGCCAGCGCCGCGTCGGGCGCGTCCGCGCCGGCGCGCGGGTCCTCGAGCCAGGTCGCCACGCGGGTGACCGCGCGGGCGAGCTCATCGAGGGCCTCGGGCACCGCCGGCGGGACGCGGTCCCGGGTCTCGAGCGCGCGACGCACGCCGCGGCCGAGGACGGTCACGCCGCGCACCGCGGCGTCGAGGGAGCTCAGCGCCTCGGCGTAGGGCGCCAGGCCGGGCCGGGCGCGGCGGCGGCCCGGGGCGAGCCTGGTGGTCTCGAGGCCGGCGTCGACCGCCTCGCGCAGGCGCCCCAGCAGCGGCTCGAGGCCGCCGGCGCGGACGAGGACCGCGTCAGCGGCGTCGCGGTCGCCCTCGCGCAGCGCGTCGGCGGCGTCCCCGACCGTGCGGGCCAGCGCGTCGAGCAGCGCCCGGCCGTCGTGGCGGACCTGGCGCAACGGGTCCTTGGGCAGGAGGCCGGAGACGGCCAGCGCGAGCACCCCGCCGACGAGCGCGTCGACCGCCCGCAGCGGCGCGAGGCCCGCCTGCGGCGGCTGGAGCGTGACGACGAGGACCGCGCTGACGCCCGCTTGGGTGACGAGGAGCGTCCCGCCGCCGACCAGGACGGCGAGCGCCATCGCGAGGCCCATGATGAGCACGAGCTGCGCGGTGCCGGTGCCGAGGGCGAGCGCGAGGAGGTCGGCGACGAGGATCCCGACGGCGACGCCGACCAGGAGCTCGACGGCCCGCTGGGTGCGCTGGGCCATCGTCTGGCCGGAGATGATGAGCGCCGAGATCGGCGCGAAGAACGGCTGGGCGCGCCCGAGCAGCTCGTGGGCCACGACCCAGGCGAGGCCGGCGGCGACGACGGCCTGCACGAGCAGGAAGCCGCGTTCGCGCAAGCGGGCGGTCGCCGCGCGCCACGCGGTGCGCAGGCGGCCGAGGAGCTCCGGGCGGCGCAGGGCCACCCGGAGGCACTACCCGACGAGCGGGGCTAGGCCGCGGCGCCCGCGGGGGCGGGGCCTGCGGCGATCCCGGCGCCGGCCTTGCGGCCGTCGGTGCGCGGGGCCGGCGTCAGCGCCGAGGCGACGATGACGAGGACGAAGGCCAGGGACTGGACGACGATGCCCAGCGCGTCGCCCGGCATGGGGTCGCCGAAGACGATGATGCCGCCGGCGATGCAGGCGATGTTCGCCGCGGTGCCGGTGATGGCGATGACCTCGACCGCCTCGCCGTCCTGCAGCGAGCGGGCCGAGGCGAAGAAGGCGGTGAAGGAGCCGGCCATCGCGACGAGGAGCCACGGGGTCAGCAGGCCCTCGACGCCGTGCGTGCCGACCAGGCCGGTGAGGGCCTTGACGGCGACGTTGCAGACGCCGAAGAGGATGCCGGAGGCGGCGGCGAGCATCACGCCGTGGTGCTCGGCGGGGGCGCCGGCCCGCGGGCCGAGGATGAGCAGGCCGCCGATGGCGAACAGCCCGGCCTCGAAGGCGATCATCGGGGCCAGCGTGAAGGAGGAGTTCGAGTCCGAGCTCACCGGCATCGTCACGGCGAGCATCCCGAGGCCGACGGCCGTGAGGCCCAGGCCCCACCACTGCCGGCGGCCGACCTGCATGCCGAAGATGCGATCGGCCATGACGGCGATCAGCACCACGCCGCCCGCGAGGACGACCTGAACGACCGACAGCGGAGCCAGCGAGATCGCGGCCACGTGGAGGACCCACGCCACACCGCCCACGCCCATGCCGACCGCGAACCAGCCCTGGGACCAGAGCGAGCGCGCCGTCTTGAACGGGTGGCGGATGTCGACGGCGACCGCCCCCATGCACCCGCGGTGCTTGAGGAAGTTGCCGAGGTTGGCGGCGATGGCGCAGAGGAGCGCCAGCAGGATTCCGAGCTGGATCGTCATGCAGAGGGGGTGGGTGCGGCGTTGCGGCGCGTCTCTCTCGGAGCCAGCACCGATCCGACGTCCATGTGGATCGGCAGGGCTCCCGCGCTGCTTGACCTCTCTGCGAGGTCCTGGACCAGGGTAACGAGAGTCTGTCGCGACCGCGTCAACGCACCGCCATCCGTAGCGTTCTTCCCTGCATTGCGGTCCAGACCTGCGCTCTTCTGCGACATCGACGGCGTCCTGAGCCTCTGGGGCTGGCCCTCCGGCACCCCGCAGAGCGCCTGGCCGGATGGTCGATGGGCGGACATCGAGGGCATTCCCCACTACCTCTCTCATACGGCGGCCATCCACCTCTCCGACCTGCAGTCGAAGTTCGACGTCATCTGGGCCAGTGGCTGGGAGGAGCGCGCCAACACCCACCTCCCCCACGCGCTGGGCCTCGGCCCGTTCCCCTACCTCGAGCTCGACGCGGCCCGCACCGCCGGCCACGGGCCCGGGGAGGCGGTCCCCTCCCGGCGGTCCGTGCGCGGCCACTGGAAGCTCCCGTCCATCGCCGCGTGGGCCGGCCCGGACCGCCCGCTGGCGTTCGTCGACGACGTCCTGGACGAGCGCTGCTGGGCGTGGGCGGCGGAGCGCTCGTTGCGGGTCCCGACGCTCCTGGTCGAGACCCGGCCGCCCAGCGGGCTGGACGACGCGGCGGCGGCGAAGCTCCACGCGTTCGCGGACGGGCTGGCGCGCGACGACGCGGCGTAGACCTCATCGAGTGGCGCCTTCTCCGTCTGGGGAGCGGAGAAGACGCCACTCGATGGGAGAACGCGGCCCTGGAACGACGGAGGGCGCCCGCCGGGGCGCCCTCCGCACAGCTGCGAGATGCGACGACGAGCTACTGCTGGTCGTCGGGCACGTCGAGCTCGGCGAGCTCCTCGGCGAAGCCCGGGTCCGTGCCGCCCGCGCCGATGTCCTCCAGCGCGGCGAGGTCGGACTCGAAGCCGCCCAGGCCGCCGAGGCCGTCGCCGTCGCCCAGGCCGAGCTCGGCAGCGATCTCGTCCTGGTCGAGCAGGCCGACGTCGTCGATCGCGCGGGGCAGCGGCTCCGCGGGCTCGATCTCGATGCGCCGGTAGCGCTTCAGG